>NZ_JBDOHT010000023.1:0-35403 GCF_039832125.1 Dorea chungnamensis
GAGAACTCCAACGGGTTCCGCCCGAACCGTTCCGCTGAGACTGCTATTGCGCAATGCATGAGGCTGATACAGGTACAGCATCTGTACCATGTGGTTGACCTCGATATTAAAGGCTTCTTTGACAATATCAGCCATACAAAGCTGATTCGTCAGATATGGGCATTGGGAATCCGGGACAAAAAGCTGTTATGCATTATAAAAGAGATGCTGAATGCACCTGTTGTTCTGCCAAATGGGGAGAAAACATATCCCGCACGGGGTACCCCGCAAGGAGGTATTTTGTCGCCATTGCTTGCAAACATCGTATTGAATGAACTGGATTGGTGGATTGCCTCACAATGGGAGGAGATGCCAACAAAAACAAAATTCAAAACGAGGAGCAATGCGCAGGGAACAGAGATTAAGAGCCACGCTTACAGGGCTCTGCGCCGGAGCAGATTAAAAGAGATGCATGCAGTTCGGTACGCAGATGATTTTAAAATTTTCTGCGCAACACATGAGGATGCTGTCAGAGCATACAAGGCAACAGAGTTATGGCTAAAGGACAGGCTGGGGCTGGAAATCAGCCCTGACAAATCCAAAGTAGTAAATCTCAAAAGACAGTATTCTGATTTTCTCGGGTTCAAGCTGAAAGTCCGTAAAAAGGGTAAGAAATATGTGGTTCGGTCTCATATGAGCGATAAAGCATACAAAAAGGCTCATGAAAAAGTCTCGGAAGAAGTAAAGAAACTGGCTCATTCGTCAGATGATAATGCTCAGTTCATGCAGCTTCAGAAATATAACTCTGTAGTTGCTGGACTTCATGAATACTATTGTATTTCTACAGAAGTATCCCATGACTTCAGCAGACTTGCCTTCAGTATCAACAAACAGCTCAGAAACAGACTGAAAGGCGACTTATCCAAAAAGGGACAGCTCAGAAATGGGTTTATTAAAGAAAAGTATGGAGCAAGCAGACAGATGAGGTTCCTTCATGGACGTCCGGTGGTTCCACTGGGATATGTCCAGTCAAAGAATGCCCAGCATAAAAGGAAATCCATCAATAAATATACGGTCAAAGGTCGGGAACAGATTCATAAGAATCTTGCAATCGACACAGCGACAATGTTATGGCTGATGAGAAATCCTGTAAAGGGCAGAACCATTGAATATGCGGATAACCGTATTTCTTTGTATGCGGCACAGTATGGTAAATGTGCAGTGACAGGAATTCCGATGGATTCCCACGATATTCACTGCCACCATAAAGTGCCGGTTAGCAATGGCGGTTCGGATGAATACGCAAATCTTATTCTTGTCAGCAAAGCGGTTCATATCCTTATCCATGCTTCTTCAGAACCTACGATTGAGAAGTACCTGAAATCCTTAAATCTTGACAATAAACAAATAGAAAAGCTTAACAAACTTCGTACTATGGCAGAAATGCCACCTATTATTCTTTGAATTTAATGCTGTAACGAAGTGTGTAAGTTGTGTTTAAAAGCCCTGGACGGCTGAATTCGATGGAGCGCCGTGTGCGGTGAAAGTCGCATGCACGGTGTGGAGCGGGGGAAAATCCGGAGATAACTTCAAAGGATTACCTATCGCTATCGGGTGCGAATGCTCATGTACGGTAAAGTATCACAAGAAAATTATGTCGAATTGACAGCCGCCTCCGCTATACCGAATAAGGAAATAAAGAGTCCTCAAATTTTGCGCTACTAAATGAAGACGAGCGGAAGTAATCTCCCGCTCGTCAGTAAACTTAACTATGCCATATCAATCCCGCTTCTTTCCCGCCACCGGCACTAAGAACAGCGCGGGCAACAGCAGGAAAGCGGTACAGACCAGCCCCCAGGGTATGGACACCTGCTGGGCTACCAGCCCCACAATAGGCCCGCCGATGATCTGCCCGAAAGAGTCCAGCTGTCCGCTGGTGGAAAAGACTGTGGCGCGCATTTTCTCATCCACATGGTCGTTCATCCAGGCGGCCAGCACAGGCTCCTTGATGGTGCGCATAAGCCCCGCCAGCAGGAACACCAACAACATGAACCAAAAGCTCCGCCCCACCGCGAAGAGAACCAGGCACAGGATATACCCGGCGCTGGTGGACATGACCACACTGGTTCGGCTGACAGTCCCTTTTTTCTCCATGCGGGCGATGAGCAACTGAGAAGCCAGAATACCTAAGCCGCTGCCGATAAGACTGATAACACCGAACCAAGTGACGCTGTTCAGCGGCCCGATAACGGGTATTACCGTGTCATCCAGAAAATGAGCGGTGGAGAGCCGGTCAAAGCCTTCACTGGCAAGTCCCCCGCATAGTGTGATTGCTAAGAGCGCCAGCAACACAGGTGCGCCTTTCACAAAGCCCAGGTTGAGCTTGAACAGGCAGACAAAGTCTTTAAGCAAGCCCTGCCGTTCCTCAATAGCAGGGGAGAAGTTGGTTTCTGGCATGATGCGAACCAACACCAGCCCCAACAACAAGCACAAACTGCCCCCCAAGATGACAGGCATTTGCAGGTTTATGTTTCCCAGCAGTGTGCCCAGCACCACGCCCAGAACGCCGCCGATTTGCCCCATTTGACTGCCCCGCAGGAACACCTTGTCTATGGGTTTGTCCTCTTCCTCCGAGGCAATCCACGCCTCCAGAGCGCCGGTGATGAAGGTATCACCGCAACCCCAGACAACCTGGGCCAGCAGAACCGGCGCGAACCACGGTAGCGCACCCTCCATCAGAAAGCCCAGGCCGTAGAGGAACATTCCAATCAGCACCGAGCGCCGACGGCTATACAAATCCGCCACCACACCGGTGGGTATCTCGAACAGAAAGCAGGAGGTCTCCAGAACCGTCCCTACCAGGACAAGCTGGAAAGCATCCAGCTGCACCACCTCCAGGTGGTACACGATGGAAAGCACTGTGGACATAGAAACCGCCAGGGAACAGACAAATCGGAACAGCAGGTAGACAGAATATGCCTTTGAATTTTTAGCAAACATGAAGTTACATTCTCCTTTCAAATCTCATTTTATATGACTTTTGCAAGCTGTTAAGCTAACTTGTGGAACATATGCCGAACCTTATCTATACGGCTATTCGGGCGGCGGGGTTGGCAAATAAATTTACCAATAGCTGGCTGGTATCCTTTTAACTCTGTCAAGCAGACTCCCTGCCCATTTGTGAAATAAGTTAAATCGTTCCTGTATTCTTGAATACATCTAGCAGGGATTTCTCCTTTCAGAATGACCTCGTCATTCTTTATCTGAGTACTTACAATATCTGCACAATACCTTGGAGCATCATGATACGCCCGTGAGAGATATTCCTGCGGTGCATAAATTTCAAAGTGGAGATATGGCTCTAATAGTTCTGTCCCTGCTTTTTTTAAAGCCTGCTCCAATACGATAGGGGAAAGCAGCCGAAAGTCTGCGGGGGTACTTACAGGACTATAATACAATCCATATTCAAAACAGATTTTACAGTCTGTCACTTTCCATCCATACAGCCCCTGCTCGCAGCCATAAAGAACCCCCTCCATAACCGCATTTTGGAACGATTGATTTAAATATCCAAGTGAAACTCTGCTTTCATACTGCACTCCGCTTCCAATAGGGAGCGGCTCTATGGACAACCCGACAGAAGCCCAGAAAGGATTTGGCGGGACTTCTATGTGGATGGTATATTCTGCTTTTCTAAGCGGTCTTTCCATATATATAACAGTAGGCTCTTTTATTTCTGCCTCCACATGATATTTTTCCTCAAGGATGGCACAAATGACTTCCATCTGCACATTCCCCAAAAAAGATAACATAATCTCATGTGTAACAGTATCAATGTCAAAATGCAAAAGAGGGTCTGTATCAGCAATCTCTGCGAGGGCATTTAACAGGGCTTCCCTTTGCTCCGGCTTTTGCGGCTCTACCGTTGTCCGAAGTAATGGCATGGGATTATCAATCCATGTTTTGTGAGGCAGGAGTTTTTCATTTCCCAGAATGTCGTTCAGTTTCAAAGTATCATCAGCTAAAATAACAATTTCTCCCGGACAGGCATGGTCAGCCGGGACGATTTCACCGTTTGTCGGAACACACATCTCTGTGATTTTTATTTTCTCTTTTTCAGATATTCTAATAACATCCCTCAAATGCAATGTTCCGCTATATATACGCACATAAACAAAACGCCGCCTTTTCTCTGAATATTCAATCTTAAAAACCTGCCCGCATAGTTCAGATTGACCTTCAGGCGTTGATGAATAAAATTTACTGGCAATTACTTCTATAAGCTGCCGAATCCCCAGATTGTTTTTAGCGCTTCCGTGATAAACGGGAAATAACGTTCCGTTTTGGAATCTCCTGTTTTCTTCCTGTTCCAGTTCTGACATTTTAAACGGTTTCCCTGACATATATTTCTCTAATAGTTCATCGTTTCCCATAATTACCGCATCCCACTGTTCCATATCGTCATTGTCCGTTACATTTATATGGGGATGCTGCCCAACCTTTTGCTTCACTATAATTTCCGAAGAAAGCTTTGCTTTCATTTCCCGATATACCATTGGCAAATCAATCCCCTCTTGGTCAATTTTATTGATGAAAAAAATTGTCGGAATCTTCATTATCTGTAGTGCATGAAACAGTATACGGGTCTGTGCCTGTATGCCATCCTTTGCAGAAACTAATAATACTGCTCCGTCTAATACGGATAAAGAACGGTATACTTCCGCCAAAAAATCCATATGGCCTGGCGTATCTATAATGTTGACTTTTACATCCTCCCACTGAAAAGATGTCACTGCTGTCTGGATAGTGATTCCCCTTTGACGCTCCAAATTCATTGTATCTGTCCTTGTTGTGCCTTCATCTACGCTCCCTAGTTCTGCAATTGCACCACTGGTATACAATAAACTTTCCGTTAATGTTGTCTTTCCTGCGTCAACGTGAGCCAGAATGCCTAAGTTAATTATTTTCATGTGATTTTCCTCCTATCAACACCCAAAAAAGGGCATAAAAATACCCAGTGATAAATACTCCTATCACTGGGTAAATAACTCCAATAGCCCCAAAACACTTATATGTTTTCGGGCATATAAAATTACATGATAAAAGTATTCTTAAACTGGGTACAAAAAACTAAGCCCCATATTAAAAGTGAAACGGGACTGCTACTTTTTGTTCCCACTATCAAATTGACAGTTTATTTAAGAATACCTTGCCGCATATTTATTAACTCCTTGTATAATACTGAATCTAATTATATTCCTTAACCCTTTATTTGTCAAGCTGACAAACTAAAGCAGAAAAAGCGGCAGGATTTCCCCCTGCCACTAATCATCTGTTTATGCAAAAATAATTTCCTTTTCCACAATCTCCCTCGCACAAGCCCTTATGTTATTGAGGCATCCTGTCCATTCTAAGGCGTTTTCTGCCTTTAGCTGTTCCGTTATGCCCTGTGCCTGTTTCATACCCTCTATGAGCCTTTCAAAGCGTTCCTGTGCCTGTCTGTTGATGTCGGCAAGGTAGGCGTTTAGCCTGCCGCTTGTAAGAAGATTGGTGTATGTAACTTTACGGTACTGTTTTAGATAATCTAAATGCCGTTGCCCCCAGATGCCTATTGCCTGTTCTTCTTCGGCGGGTACAGTTAAGCACGGTATCAAATAATCCCCTTGCCTTTCGTATTTGCCGCCCAGTTCCTCAAATAATGATTTTGCCATTGTCTGTTACCTCCACATTCTTTTTTATTTTGAATGTCCGCAAAATCCGTCCTACATCAGTGGCACAGATCACTTCATCTACTTTGGAATCTCTCATAAGTTTCTTTAAGATTCCAAACTGCTTTTTCGTACCTTCCAATACCTTATGTTTCCAACATTCTGGCACAATCGGCAGATCATCATATCTCCATTTTTTATATTTTTCATCGTATTCCGATGCATCACATAATCCAACTAGATGTCCTACGCACCAGGAAACGATATAACCGTTTCCCTCCACGTAGCCATCTTTTCTTGTTCTGGCTCCAAGCACGGAAGCCAGTGCCATCGCAACCGATGGCTTTTCTGCAATCACTAATTTCATTTACTCCTGCTCCTCTTCTTCATCTTCTAGTACCTCATCATTGAAATCTTCATCTTTCAAAACTTCTGTCCCTGCATTTTCCTGTTCTTCCTGCTCATCTGCATCGTCTACTTCCCGTTTTTCTGACTCTGAATCTTCGGATTCATTTTCATCCTCTTCCATCTCATCTTCATCATCATATTCATGTTTCGGTTTGTAGACTTTCAAGTAATAACCACCTGCCGCAGCTCCAACAGCAACCAATCCGATCAGTAGATAAGTCCCTGCCAAACTTTTGTCTTCTGGCATCTGAATTTCATCCTCTACCTTATCTTTCTCATCTGTCTCTGTCGTTTCCGGCTTTTCTTCTTCAGCCTGTTTCTCTGGTTCTGCATAAACAATATCTACTTCCGGAAGTGTCACAGAATCAGAAAGTGTGAAGTTCATCAGGTCTTTCTCACTGACTTCGGTAAGGAAATACACATTATCCTGAGATTTTGAATTGTCGATGATCAGATAAAAAATCTTACCACTCTTAGTTGAAATGGTATAAAACTCTTTTGTGCCTTCCGTAGCTGTTTTGGTAACAGAATCTGCTGTCTCGCCTTCTTTATTAAGCTGTTCCTCAATACCTGTCACTGTCCGATCATCCACAGTTCCTTTTGCATCTGTTGGCTCAGAAGCCTGTGCATCCTGCGGAAGTGGTGAAGTCGTTGTTTTCTCAGTCCCAGTTGCATCTGCACTGGTCGTGGTTGCCATCGCACCATTGCTGTCACCTGAAGTTTTCTGTTTCTCTGCCTGCTTCTTTGCCCATTCATAATAAGGATTCTGCAACACATACTTTTCAGAAGTATTTCCGGCACCATCCGTTACCGTGATTTCAATCTGTTTTGTTGTAAAATCTTTCTGTGTCAGTTGCACTCTCAGCATTCCATCCTTCAGATCTGTATAAGTGGTGCCATTAACTGTCACAGAAGTAATGCCGGAAACGGTATCATTTCCCTGAATCGTCAGTACACCATCTGTCAGAGATGCAGAAAGCGTAGGCTTTTCTGTGTCATAACACTTAATAGAGCGATTCTGCTCATAGACCTTCCCCTCACCATCTGTCACACGCACATAGACCGTCTGATTACCAGTAATGGAAATACTTCCATTCCCTGTCACATCCTGCCAGCTTCCGTCTTTCCCAGCTTTCGCTTCAATTTTTGTGATAGAAAATCCTTCTGGCATATGACTGGCATCCACAGTAATTGCGACTGCCGTTTCCCCCTGTCTCCAGCCATCTGGCTTTTCAATCGTAATTGCGGGTGCTGTATTCTCTGCCGCTAACACACTCTGTGTCTGCAACATAGGCGATGTCAAGCAAAGAATCGTTGTTGCCGCAAGCAATCCTTTTTTCACGCTATTTTTAGATTTCTTCTGTTTCATCTTCTCTAAATTCATCATCAGACCTTGTTTCCTCCTTCTGTATTTCTACCCTGCCGGGCAGTTCATTTTTCATTCTCTTTTTGAAAGCTTCCAGCTCTGGAATGCTCATATCCATTGCACGGATAATTTTTACAATTTCCAGATTTTCCGCTTCTGTTTTTGCTATCTCCGCAGCCTTGAAACGCTTTAAATCTGCTTCATATCTGGCTTTGGATGCTTCCATTTTTTCCTTGGCTTTCTCATAATCTGCCGTTGCTTTTTCAAGACTTTTCATCGCTTCTCCTTTCCGGACGGCTGTTACACCGCCCTTTTCCTTACCATCGTCCGAATCCATAGAAATGACTCTGCCAGTATGGAGAGTTGATGGACGTATACTGCACCGGATGCCCACAATGGATCATCTGACCATTGCCCACATAGATTCCGATATGCGTTACCGGAACTCCTGCATCGTAAGTACCTGTAAAGAAGATCAGATCTCCTGGCTGTGCTTCTGACTGAGATACCGGCGTACAAATGTCATACAATCCCTGTGCCGTTAATCTTCCTGTATTCCTTACACCTGAATGTGTCAGGCAGTAACTTACGAATCCAGAACAGTCAAATCCACTTGGCGAATATCCACCCCACACATACGGTGTCCCAAGATATCTCGCTGCTTCATTTAACAAACGCTGTGCTGCTTCACTGGTATATTCATTGCCGCCAAATCCTGCCCCTTCTCCTGTTTCCAGATAAAAGATCGGGTTTAACCGCTCTCCATTTTTCAGAAGTTCAATGTGAAGATGGCTTCCTGTAGAATTTCCAGTATTTCCTACAAGCCCTATCTCATCACCTTTCGTGACGGATGCTCCTGCAGATACACTCCGGCTGCTTAAATGTGCATACCGCAGTTCATAGCCTTTACTGTCCTTGATCACAACATAATTGCCATAGCTGTCGTTATAAGCAGAAGTTGTAACCGTTCCGGTCAGCCCTGCCATTACTTTTGTCCCTTCCGGTGCTCCGATATCCATACCATTATGAAGCTGATTTGCTCCTGATATTGGATGAATCCTGTATCCATAATAGCTGGTCACACTGGAATACCAGTTAAAATCAACCGGTGTTGCAAACATCTGCAAGTTGCCTTTTGTATCGTTGTAGGCACTGAACAGTTCTTTCTGGAAAAATCCCAACCTGTCCTGACAGATTGACATCAGGTTTCCACTATTTAAGGTGACATTCAGCACATCTACATCTCTTGTCCTGGTCACTTCCACTTCATTGCTTCCATTATCATCTGCCAGATAACATTCCCATGTTTGATGTCCATGTGCAGATGCTGCCGCATGACTGTCATAATAGACATCAAACTGTACACCGTATCTTGCGAAAGCTCCGGTATCTTCTACAGTATATTCGACACCATTCATAACTACCTTTGTTCCCATTGGTACAAACGGATTGGAAGCATCTACCGCTAAGGTATGATTGGCAGTTGGATATGCTCCACTGGCAGTCGGTCCTCCGCTCCAAATACCACAACAAATTGGGCAGTTACAATACCCACTGGTCACAACCTGTCCCAAAGATTCTCCAACTCTTACAGTTGCTGTCTCTGTCACAGTCTCATTGACTGCTTCTGTTTCTAACCGATACTGCAATGCAAAAAGAGCATCCAGTTCTGGCTTTACCTGTTCAAAGGTAAATTCTTCATACTTTGCTGACAGATAACTGATCAGGATAAACGGATCATGCTCAATAGGTCCGATGTTATATCGGTATTCCTCATGTCCCGGTTCTTCAGATTCCATGTTGTTGATCCGCTCCTGCAGATTAGCTTCCAGCTGTGTATAATACAATTCCGCTTCCCGGATTGCCTGATCCGATGACAGATAACTGGTCCCTGTGTAAGTGATTACATTTTGTAAAAACACTGCAGAACATGACGTGACATTCGTTATGATCAGAAACATCAATCCGATCAGAACTGCTACACTGATATACACCTTCCGATTTTCTTTAAAGAAGTTGGTGACCTTACCGCCAATCTTCTTAATATAATCAATCGTACCTTTTGTAGCTGTTCCTACTGTCTGTTCACTTCGCTTCGCTTTGGCATAATCCCATTTGATCTGTTGCTTCTGAATCTGTTTTTTCAGCTTCTTCTGCTCCTGATGGGATGCAGCCTGTGCCTGTTTCTCTTCCTGTCTTTCAAGTCTGCTTCTTTTTCTGGATGCCCACTGTTTCCTGCGTCTGGCACTTCTCTGTTCCAGCCGGTAAACACCTTCGCCGCTTTCTTCTAACTTATGGGCACCTTCTACCGCCGCATTATCGTCTTCATTTTTGCTGATCTCACGGTGCAATGCTACGGAAGTTGCACTTCCTGCTTTCTTGACAACAGAAGTTTTTTCTGTTTTCACAGATTCCCCTTCACCAAACTTCAAACGGGATTTTTTCTTTCCAGGAGTTTCTCCTTCATTTGCCTGATAGACCTGTGCTTTCTTGGAATGCTGCTTTGCTTCCTTTTTCTTTCTTGCTTCTTCATAAGAAAACTTTTTGGCTTTTTCTTTCTGTTTCTGATGGCGGAAATTGACTCCATCCGTATCCATCTGGTTCAATTTCTCCATATCTTTGTCATTTTTCACAGAAGCACCAGTTTCCTCATAAGCAAACTTCAAACGTTGTTTTTGTTTTGGCTTTTTGCTGCCACCTGTCTGATTTCTCCGGCTGTCTCCTCTGTTTTCTGATAGATCAGCACGTTTTTCTTTCAGTCTCCCTGACTGTCCGGCTTCGGATTCTTCTGCAAGTCTGGATTCTTTTCCGACTTCAGCACGGATTCTTTTTCTATTTTGCTGTTTACTACTCTGTCCAAAATCCTCACTTTGCTTCTCTGTCCGTATCAGTTCCGGTGCATCTCTGGATTTTTGCACAGAGGGTCGAATATTTTTCCCACTCCGTTCAGACTGGCGGGGAGACTTATCCACAAGGTTTTCTTCTTTTTCCCCCTGTTTTCTTCCCATCTGCACATCACCGACACGGTTACTGACACGAACAGAAGATTTATCTGTCAGGTTTTCTTCCACCAGACCATCCTTGGTCATCTTCTGGACTTTCTTGTCCCTGACTTTCATTCTCTGTTCTGCCACTGATTACTCCTCCTTCTTCGGATACCCTTTCCCTGCCTGTAATAAACAGAGAAAAGCGATGCCAAAAACAGCACCGCCACTAAAAGTTAATACATATGAAATTGCTCGTAACATTGTTTTCTCCTTTGTTTTAACCTGCTTCAGAAGTCTCCTCCAAGCGGGTTGTCATGATTTTATAGAGGGAATTCTTCGGGAATCTGTCTACAAATGGGATAATGACATTTCCATAAAACAGAAGTCCTTCACCCTCATTACTGTTGGTTACATAGGACAGCTGGGTTGGTGAGATATTCAGCTGTTTTGCCAGAATCTGCCTGTCTCCGGAAGCCTGGTTCAGCATATAAATAAAATCTGAATTTTCAAATATATTCTCGATTTCCCTGGAAGACAGCAAATCCTTAATATTCTGAGTGATGCCAGTTGGAATACCACCCCATTTACGGAATCGCTTCCAGATCTCCACACTATAAGCTGCAGTCTGTTCCTCTTTTAAGAGAAGATGGAACTCATCCACATAGTATCTGGTGGACTTATGGGCAGAACGGTTCATCGTTACCCTGTTCCAGACCTGATCCTGGATTACAAGCATCCCGATCTTTTTCAACTGCTTACCAAGCTCCTTGATATCAAAACAGACAATGCGGTTATTGATATCCACGTTTGTCTGATGATTAAATACATTCAGAGAACCTGTAACATAGATTTCCAACGAAGTGGCCAGTCGCTGTGCTTCCGGCTCTTCCTGTTTTCTCAGAAGGTTATATAAATCCTCCAGGATTGGCATCTTCTCCGGCACTGGATCGGCAAGATATTCCTGATATACTAACCGTACACAGCGGTCAATGATGGTCTTTTCTACCGGCTCCAGTCCATTCTTTCCTCCAACAATCAGCTCACACAAAGACAGAATAAAATCTGCTTTCAGTGACAGTGGATTATCTTCCTCGGAATAGTTCAGGTTCAGATCCATTGGATTGATATACTGGTCAGATACTGGCGAAACCCGAACTACCTGCCCATGCAGTGCCTGCACAAGTGCCGAATATTCGGCTTCTGGATCACAGACAATGATATCGTCTTCCGTAATCAGGAAGCAGTTTGTAATTTCCCTCTTTGCTGAGAAGGACTTACCGGAACCAGGTGTACCAAGAATCAGTCCATTCGGGTTCTTCAGACGTTTCCGATCAACCATGATCATGTTGTTGGATAATGCATTTAATCCATAATAAAGAGCTTCCCCTTCCTGAAACAGTTCCTGTGTCGTAAATGGCACGAAGATCGCTGTTGAAGATGTGGTAAGCCCTCTCTGAATTTCAATTCGATTGACTCCCAGTGGAATACAGGACATGAGTGCTGCTTCCTGCTGATAATCCAGTTGTTTTAAAGAACAGTTATATTTCTGTGCAATTCCCTGCACCTGGAAAATATTATTATCCAGCTTCTGACGCTTCTTTGCGGTATTCATTACCAGAAATGTCACAAGGAACATTCTCTCATTTCTGGACTGCAGATCTTCCAACAGGTTCTTCGCCTCTTCTCCATAGGTTACAAGGTCTGATGGAAGCACGTCCATATCATAACCGGAACGTACCGCCCGTTTCTGCTCTTCAATCTTCATCTTATCCAGATCTGAAATCTTGCTCTTGATCATTTTGATTGCTGAACTCTGATCAATGGACTGGATATGAATGTTGACATTGATGCTGTCATCCACATCCAGGAAGTCTGCAAGCATCCGGTCTGTCAGCTCCGGTGCAAGAATCTGCAGGTAACTCACACTCCCCATCGTTCTTCCCATCATAAATGTCTGATTCTTGGAAAAGTTAAAGGAAGTCGGTGCAATAAAATCTTTGGTCTTTAATCCGGTTTCCGGCAGCATCTTATACTGGAACTTAAATGGTTCAATCCGATCCTGGTTGAACACATGATATAGAATCTCCAGCCTTTCCAGACCATTTAGTGAATGTGCCTGTGCTCCCAGGACCTTAAAGTTGTTTAAGATATCTGTTTCGATTCTTTCAAGCCTTGGTCTTGCCACCTTCAGGCTTTCTGCTTCGATTCCAAAAGTGATATACTTTGTCTTCACCAGACCATTATTTCCTTTTGAAAGCTGATTTTTCAACATAGTACGGTACTCATCACGAATGGCATTGAAGTCATCGTTCTGATCAGGAATGTCAATGCTTTTCTCAAATTCTGCCACATCCACCTGCTGATTGATAAAGGACAGCTGCACACTGATGGAAGAATCAAAGTAATTTAAGAAATCACAGTAATTCTCAAATATCGTGGTCTTATCCTCATTTAAAGCAAGCTGATAGTTGATGTCATAAAACTGAATCGTCTTGGAGAAAAAGTTCTTTGTCACCTGGCAAATACCATCCTGCAGCATCCGAATATACGGAATACTCTGCTGCGCAGTTGTAGGAATATTTTTCTGTTTCCTGCGGTCCCGTTCCTGCTTCTTCCTACGCTTTTCCTGTTCTCTTTCTTTTCTGCTTTTTTTGTTTCTTCTTTCCTGACGGTTTCTTTTTTCCACCAGGGACAGACGCTCCTGCTGAGCCTCCTGCTTTGTCTTTTTTGCCATCCGGCACACCCTCCTTTTTTACAAGGGTGGAAATCTCCTGATAAAAATTTTCTGTCTTATATGGTCTTACTGACGGACAGATAAACTTCTGTCGAATGATATTTGCCACCACTTTTTCAAAGGGAAGCCCGTCTTTTTCATACATTGCCATGAAGAAAAATGGAAGCATGATCGTTACCATCAGGATGGCTGCGATACTGGAACCGATTGGTTTTCTCATGAACAGATAAAACGGAATTCCCACTACTGCGGCAAGTGAAAAGAAAATCAGCTGCCGTTTTGTCAGATTTAACGCTACTTTTGTTTTGACCTTGGTAAGGTCTTTTGGTACTGGTACATACGCCATGGTATGCGCTCCTTTCCTGCCCGCTAATGGGCATTGAATATTGATTTGCTAAGGCTTCCGGTCTTGAATAATGAAAATGCAAGAATCACGGTATAAGCCGCTACTGAAAACATTGCTGCATGAAGGTCACTGGATATGGTCATTGCATTTACTAAAACTGCATAAATTCCCACACAGACCATCATGAAGAATCCCTGAAATGCCAGTGCGAACAAGCCTTTTAAATAGTTGTTTCCGATATTGCCCCATTCCTTATTGGTCATGGTGGCAAACGGAATTGGTGCTATAGAAGTATAAAGGTAAATCTCTATCATTCTTCCGTATAAAATAACGGTTATAATGATCGACAGAATCCGCATGGTAATACTGATCAGCAGCGTTTCCATGGATAACAAGAACAAATCCCCCAGTTCCATATCTTCCAGTGCATCCACAATCCTTGTGATTGCTTCCGATGCGTCCACTGCTGTGTTTCCGGAAATTACTCCGGCGGCATTGGTGACCACATGCTGGCCAACGTCAAAGACCGCCATCGTGATATTGAACGTATTCGTCACCAGATAAATGGCTACATACGCCTTAAAGATCCAGAGGAAAATGTTGTAAGTCTCAAATTCATGGAAATTGTTTTTCTGCGTTACCATCGTAATCAGTTCATAGCACAGGACAAATGTGATGATCAGTCCCGCAATGGGGACAATCACCGTTTGGGAAATGTTCTGGATCAGATTGAAGATTCCGGCATTCCATCCCTGCGGTGTCTGTCCCACCTGCCCGGCTATGGTTCCCACCTGCTCATTGACAGACGTGAACATGTTATCCAAACAGGACTTGATAAGCCCGATCAGGATATCCTTTATCGCTTCCGTAATTCTCTCAATGATGGTGTTCATCTACCACTCCTCTTAAGAGAACAATGTTGCCAGCTGTGGAATCAGGGTAGTTCCCAGCAGCATGATTCCGGCACCAGCCATCAGCTGTTTGATGCCCTGGCTCTTAGCACCGGATAGCGATAGGTAATCCTTTGAAGTTATCTCCGGATTTTCCCCCGCTCCACACCGTGCATGCGACTTTCACCGCACACGGCGCTCCATCGAATTCAGCCGTCCAGGGTTTTAAACACAACTTACACACTTCGTTACAGCATTAAATTCAAAGAATAATAGGTGGCATTTCTGCCATACTACGAAGTTTGTTAAGCTTTTCTATTTGTTTATTGTCAAGATTTAAGGATTTCAGGTACTTCTCAATCGTGGGTTCTGAGGAAGCATGGATAAGGATATGAACCTCTTTGCTGACAAGAATTAGATTTGCGTATTCATCCGAACCACCATTGCTTACCGGCACTTTATGGTGGCAATGAATATCATGAGAATCCATCGGAATTCCCGTCACTGCACATTTACCATACTGTGCCGCATACAAAGAAATACGGTTATCCGCATATTCAATGGTTCTACCCTTTACAGGATTTCTCATCAGCCATAACATCGTCGCTGTGTCGATTGCAAGATTCTTATGAATCTGTTCCCGACCTTTGACCGTGTATTTATTGATGGATTTCCTTTTATGCTGGGCGTTCTTCGGCTGGACATATCCCAGTGGAACCACCGGACGTCCATGAAGGAACCTCATCTGTCTGCTTGTTCCATACTTTTCTTTGATGAACCCATTTCTGAGTTGTCCCTTTTTGGATAAGTCGCCTTTCAGTCTGTTTCTGAGCTGTTTGTTGATACTAAAGGCAAGTCTGCTGAAGTCATGAGATACTTCTGTGGAAATACAATAGTATTCATGAAGTCCAGCAACTACAGAGTTGTATTTCTGAAGCTGCATGAACTGAACATTATCATCTGACGAATGAGCCAGTTCCTTTACTTCTTCCGAGACTTTATCATGAGCCTTTTTGTATGCTTTATCGCTCATATGAGACCGAACCACATATTTCTTACCCTTTCTACGGACTTTCAGCTTGAACCCGAGAAAATCAGAATACTGTCTTTTGAGATTAACTACTTTGGATTTGTCAGGGCTGATTTCCAGCCCCAGCCTGTCCTTTAGCCATAACTCTGTTGCCTTGTATGCTCTGACGGCATCCTCATGTGATGCGCAGAAAATTTTAAAATCATCTGCGTACCGAACTGCATGCATCTCTTTTAATCTGCTCCGGCGCAGAGCCCTGTAAGCGTGGCTCTTAATCTCTGTTCCCTGCGCATTGCTCCTCGTTTTGAATTTTGTCTTTGTTGGCATCTGTTCCCATTGGGAAGCAATCCACCAGTCCAGTTCATTTAATACGATATTTGCAAGCAATGGCGACAAAATACCGCCTTGCGGAGTACCCCGTGTGGGATATGTTTTCTCCCCATTTGGCAGAACAACAGGTGCTTTCAACATCTCTTTTATAATGCATAGCAGCTTTTTGTCCCGAATTCCCAATGCCCATATCTGACGCATCAGCTTTGTATGGCTGATATTATCAAAGAAGCCTTTAATATCGAGGTCAACCACATGGTACAGATGCTGTACCTGTATCAGCCTCATGCATTGCGCAATAGCAGTCTCAGCGGAACGGTTCGGGCGGAACCCGTTGGAGTTCTCACTGAATTTTGCTTCACATATCGGCTCCATGACCTGCAAAATACATTGCTGTACGATCCGATCTACGATAGTTGGAATTCCCAGAGGTCTGGTCTTTCCATTGGGCTTTGGTATCTCCACTCGCCTTACGGGTCGTGGATGATAATTACTGAATTGTTTCCGTATGAGACGGACGTATTCTTCCTCGCTTAACTTTGCAAGGTCGGCTATCGTCCTTTTATCCACTCCCGAAGTATCACTTCCTGTATTCTTCTTTATCGTTCTGTATGCAAGCTTGATATTTTCTTCACTCTCGATGATTTCCATCAGATGGTTGAAGGTTTTATCTTTCTTACTTTCTGCATACAGCCTGTCAAAAGTACCTTCCATGTCGTAATACTCTGAGTTGCGGATTTTTCTCTGTTTACTTTTCCTTTCTTGCTGCCCCGAAGTCAACACAGGCATCCTCTCCCTTCGGTTTGGATTTTCTTTGTCATACTCGAAGCTGTGTTTGTTGTGTTTTCATTTTCATTGCTGAATTCGACTTGTGGCTATCCCTCCACCGCTTACTTATTCACGGCTTCATAGGTACTGTGCCACTACTCTCACTGGAATAAAGAATGGTTATTGCCCTCTCGCGAAGGTATTCCCATCCACCACATCACTGGCTTGCAACCGCCTCCGTGTCCCCAGCTTTCCACGTTCCGATATTCCTATCATTGGATATCTTTAGGTTCTTCCTCTAAGCCTGTATCTGGTCATGCATAACCGCACCGCCTGTAACGATGCATGGACTTTCATAACAACCAATTTTACTTGCCCACAGATACCACCATGAAAGGTGTACTGCCTTTCGACAGCATCAACGTTTAGACTCGTACATTCGGAATTTCGTCAGTATTTTCATACATTCTCACCATGGATATCCGACCCCCGGCATATAGGCAACACCATCCACCTCTGGACAGCTTTCGTGTCTGGCCTGAAAACCAGTCTTACGATTGCTCTCTGCCGACTTCACCGAGCTCTATAAACTTTTGGAGAGAGCCGTTGCATGCTCCCCGCCATTCGGAGTATTAGGGTGGCGCTTCGGGACGTTACCCCCTCATTTCACCCATCGGAATATCAGTTCTCCAAAGTTTCGGGCTACAATTGCCCTTCGACTTTGTGCGTAAGCTTTTCACTTACGAACGTGTCGCACGATTGTCATTGCCATATCCTTCCATCAAATTGATTACACCCCATACACCAAGTCCGGCTCCGATGGCTACAACAAGGGTCTGTAAGATATTGATCGCTGAACTAAAAAACGCCATATGTGATATTGAAACTGTAGATTTTCAGGCTCTATCTACAGAATCTCTCCTTTCCAAATTTAGTATTTTTGAGCCATATATTGTGTGATCTCCCCTTAGCAGGGAGCTCGGATCCTAACACTCATTGCTGAACCTCCTGCCAAAAGGCATAAAAAATACCGCTTATCATAAGCGGATGGTTTACTCATCTATTTCATCTTCTGCAGCAAGGGCTGCGACGTCTGCCTCCGAAACATTACATTCATACATTTCAAAGACCATATCTTTTTTCAGAATCAATTTGTGTTCGAGATACTTCTGGATGTCAAATTCATTCTTCTTATCGTAATCGGATAATTCCTTATATCGTTTGTGTTTGGTAATATCGAACTTATCACTTAAGAACGGGCGCACACCCCGAAGCTGCAAAATACATTTGTTTCCATCCATGACCGCAAGCTCATCCTTGCTCATCAGCTCCTTTCCTGTCTTTTGATAGTTCAGTCCATAAGAACGATTACTTCCTCTTGTATCAGAAGTGTTATATAGATCAATGGTTTCCTTTCCAAGAATCTCCGAGATTTCTTTTAAAGTAGAACTTTCCTTGCCGCCAAGGAACAGCATGGTATCACAGTTTCCTTCAATTGTTTCCGCAGCATCCTTATAGATGGTCTTTAGCTGTGATCTGGACTGCAGAATAATAGAAGCAGAGATTTCTCGGCTTCGGATGGTTGCAATCAATTTGTCGAATTTTGGAATTTGACCAATATTGGCAAACTCATCAGCCAGAATTCGCACATGATATGGCAACCGACCTCCATGCTCATCATCCGCTTTATCACACAACAGGTTAAATAACTGTGTGTACATGATGGCTACCACAAAGTTGAAAGTATCGTCGGTATCTGAGATGATAACAAACATTGCTGTTCTCTGATCTCCCAGCATATCAAGCTCCATCTCATCGTATTCCATCAGATCTCTCAACTCCTGAATGTCAAATGGAGCAAGCCTTGCACCACAGCTGATCAGGATAGACTTTGCTGTTTTTCCTGCCGCCAGCTTATATTTGCGATACTGGCGCACTGCAAAGTGTTCCGGATTTTCAGCTTCCAGTTCCTCAAACAATTCATCCACCGCATTTTTAAATTCTTCATCTTCCTCCCTTGTCTCACTGGCATTGATAAATTCAAGCAGAGTAGAGAAGTTCTGTTCTTCCGGTGGGGCTTCATACCAGATATAGCCAATCAGGGCACTGTAAAGGAGTTTTTCTGCTTTCACCCAGAAATCTTCGGTGGATTTTTCTCCTTCTCCTTTGGTATTTGCAATGATCGTATTAACCAGTTTCAGGATATCTTTCTCGCTGCGAATATAATGAAACGGATTATAATGCATGCTTTTTTTGAAATTGATCGTATTTAGTACTTTGATGCGATATCCTTCATTCGCAAGCATCTTGCCACACTCCACTAGAATCGTACCCTTCGGATCTGTGACCACATAAGATACGTTCTTGGGCATCTGCATCAGATTTGGCTTTACATAGAACCTTGTCTTACCAGAACCGGAACCACCAATAATGATGACATTCTTGTTTCTTGCATATTTCGGATGTTTTGGTCTGGAATTCATGGTAAGTCTCTCTGTCTGGGTCAGTAGGACATTATTTTCAAACACCGGGTCTATGAATGGTTCGATGTCTTTTGAGGTGCCCCATCTGGCAGAGCCATATTCTTCTCCCTGACGAAATTTCTTTGCATTCTTTCCTTTGAAATAAACAACTGCCCAGATAAGTGCTGCTCCAATAATACCTGCAAGCAGATCATACAAATGAAAACTTGGCAGAACATTCGTAAAAGCAAGCTTATAATTCATCATCATGACACCAAATCTTTGAACTGCAGTGCCTCCCACACAATGTCTGTACAGCCAGGCACCTTTATCCACAAAATAGAAGAGGATGATGTAGGGTATCCACATAATTATCTTCTTTCTACTCATCGATCCTGACCCCTATCCTTATTTTTCTGTTTCACTCTTTGACGATGCTTTACCTTACGCTGCACTGTCTTTGCAAGTTTTTTCTTCACAGAAGGCTTTTTAACTTTCTGCTTCATGGATACACCGGCATATTCTTTAAAAGCTGCAGTCATTACATCCACATCTTTTGCTTTAAAAAACACCATAAATCTAGGTGGATCTGTACTGACATCTTTTTTCAGGCTGTAATCAATACCGTACTTTCGGGCAATTCTTTCAAATGATTTGATGTTATCATCTGTAATCGGAATATTGGTAAGCTGAACTCCCTGATTCATGAGCTGTTTCATAGTCTGCTTGCCTCTGGGCTTTTTTGCTTCCAGTTTTTTCTCTGCTTTATCTCTAGCCTTTACTTTGATTTCTTCATTTTTCGACACGTTTTTCTTCTGGATCTTTAGATTCTTTCGTTTTTCCATGTCATTCAAATACTTTCGCATAGCTGCCTTTAACGTATTGGCAGTGATGCGCCCAGCCTGAATGCAAAGATTCAATGTTTTATCATTTACTTCATCCTGCACTATGAACTCCCCCTTTCAATCAGAGGCAAGATACCTCTTTTTTCTTTTAGTTCTTCATATAAGAACAATCTGCCTTTTTGTGTCCATTCCGTCTGCATACGCACCAGACAGGTTCCATCCCCTCTCGGAATCGTAATGGTTCTACTGTGCACGTATCCATGTCCCTGATAGTTAGCATATAATATCCACTGATCATTCACTTTATATTGGATTTTCATATCATGGAGAAGGCGGTTAAATTGAATGGCGCTCATCCCATAATCCTTAGCAATCTGCGTGGTCAGAACCAGAGACGGAGATTGAAGAATCTGTTCCAGATAATTCGCCTTTGGAGTCAGTTCTTCTAACATCATCTGTTGCTCCATTACCTGATTCTGCATTAACAAACATTGATCTCTAAGTTCCTCCACGGACTTATTTGCAATTTGCAATGCTCTTGCCATAACCTGTTCCGGTGAATTCCACGCTTTTTCCACTTCCAAAAAATATTTGCGAATCACTTTTCCTACAGGTGTTCTAGCCAGCATGCAGATTTCTTTCGCCATGTCGATGGACAACTCATGATCTACTATTTCTCTGCAGATTTTTCGATTACCCTCGAATTGAACCCGGTCAATTTTGACCGCCTTGAAATCCATGCCCTCTTCAAAACCATAACTACACATCCTTGGAAACCAATGACGATACTCTGTATGAACACCCAATCTTTCGTGAAGCTGCCTTGCTGATACAGTCATTTCATTTGTTTCCGTATGGACCTGAATCATACTATTCATTGCGGGTTCACCTGCCTTTCTTCTGTCTGATCTCCATCAGTAATTTTGCAATACAATAACCAATACAGGGAGAATGTCTGCCATAAGGACAGTTCTTACAATTACCTGTATCTTCTGGAAGTTCTGTTCTATCCGGCAGAAGATAGTGGCATGCATTTAATTTGCAGCCTTTCTTTCTGCTGATCCAATAGTGACAATATACGCAGGACCATGGTTTTTCTGGGTGATATTTTCTTCCCGTAATAGCAGCCTTTGGATCTACGATATCGTTTCTATCGTTTTTCATGCAATCTCTCTCTTAGAACAACTTCCTCTGTTCTTTCATCTCCGATGCCCCAGAAATCATCGTCATCACTTCCAACCTTAGCGGCACACCATAATGCAAAGCTGCAAACAACAGCAACGATACCACCAGTAATCGCAATTGCTTTCCACATATTGTTTTCTCCTTCCGAAATAGAAAATGGATGCCTGCAATCTCGGTCTTGAAATCACAAACACCCATTACTATCTCTATTTATAAATGTTTCTTAGTTGCGTTTTTTCTTTCTTTTCAGTGCGTATACAGCACCAAGACCACCAAATCCCAGAGCCAGAAGCCCATACCATAAGGCAATGTTTCTGTCATCACCTGTTTTTGGAGTAGAAGGTGTCTCAGATGGTCTGGAAGGTTTCGCCTCATCCACCATTGTTACATGCTGTACTTCGGCAATATCCTTCACTTCAAACTGTACATCATTTGCTACCAGATATCCTTCCGGAGCAGTTTCCTCACGGAGCGTATATTTACCGATTGGAAGCATCTCGATGTAGTGTGGATTGTTTGTGGATGTCCAGCTTTCCACTACCTTTCCTTCGGAATCAAGGATAGTAAGTTTGGCACCCGGAAGTTCTTTTCCGGCAATGTCCTGCTTAGAGATCTCCACCTTTGTCACATCATCCTTCATTTCCACTTTCTGGACCTCTGCGGTATTCTCTATCGTAAACTCGATACTTTCTGCAGTAACATAGCCATCTGCAGGCTGTGTTTCGATGAGTGTATAGTACTTTCCGACCACAAGCTCTTTGATCACATGGGCGTCTTCTGTGGAAATCCATTCGTCCACAAGTTTTCCGTCTTTATCTACAACCTTTAATTTGCACCCAGGAATCTCTTTCCCTGTTGTAATGTCGGATTTTGTAAGTTCTACTGTGGTAGCTTCATCTTCAAATGTGAAGTTTTCTTCTACAACAGCCTGATCTGCACCGACATACTCGAAAGTGAATTCCTGTACTTCTTCGGCATTGACAAATCCATCCGGAGCATGAAGCTCTTTCACATAATAAGAAGCATCGATTGGAAGATCTGCGATAAAGTTTATCTCTCCATTTGCATCTGTCGCTTTCAGTTCGATGATCTCATCTGCTTCGATCAGCACTTTGCCAGAAGCAGATACGATATCCTCTTTTGCGAACAATCCGAATATACCACCTTCTAATACACGGTCCGTATTTTTCTCCTTTTTCAAGATATGGATGCTTACCGTCTGTCTGTGGTTCTGCCAGTCTTCATCGTAAATGACAACAGGGGTATTCTGGTCACGGTAAGTCAGGTCCACAACCACCGGCTCTTTGTCCAGCACATAACCGTGGGCAGTCGCAACTTCCTTCACATAGTAGATGCCAAGTGGAAGATTATCTAATGTTGCAACACCGGTCTCATCTGTAGTGATCGTTGCCACCAATTCATCTGCTTTGTAGTAATCATCGCTGACACCATCTGCAGCTTTGATGTCTTCCTTGGCATATACTTCAAAAGTGACATCGGTAAGGCTTCCTGTCACATAATTAAAAATGTGCTCTACAAAACCTTTCATCTTATCAATCAAAGTAACACTATCAAGGAATTCACCCTTTTTATTTACAATGAGTTTTGCCACCGGCACTTCATCAGTCATCTGTACTTTCTGAATTTCTGCAGTATCCTCGATTGTAAACTGAATCTCATTTGCTACCAGATATCCATATGGTGCAAATTCTTCACGGAGAGTATACGTTTCACCTACATGAAGTTTTTTGATCACATGTGGAGCATCTTTATCCGATGTCCAACTGTCTACAACATTGCCTTCACTGTCAGTAACCGTGAGATATGCTCCGGAAAGCTCCACACCTGTAGTAGCATCGGCTTTTGTAATCTCAACAGTAGTAGGCTCATTTTTCTTAATGGATTTCAGTTCCACTGTCTGTACTTCCTGTCCCTGATAAGAAGCATCAAAGGCAAGTACTTCATCAGAAGAAACATATCCAAGTGGAGCTTTTAACTCTTTCACATAATATTGTCCAAGCGGAAGATCTAAGGTACAAACTGCCTGTCCATCTTCACCGGTAGTCATTTCCTGAAGGAGAGAGTCTGCAGTTACGAGTATATTGCCGGATCTGTCCTTGATATCCTCAGCATTATAAATTCCAAATACTGCACCTTCGACAACATCACCGGTTTCTGCATCCTGCTTTTCAACAGTAATCGACACTTTCTGACGTTCGTTGGTATAGGTCATTTCATCAAAAATGACTGGGGTATTCTGATCCGCATAAACAAATTCAGAATCCTGAATCGTAGTGTTTAATACAAAACCATCGGTTGCCTTGGTTTCTTTCACATAGTATTTTCCAAGCGGAAGATTCTTAACCACAGCTTTCCCTTCTTCATTGGTAGCTACATTTGCCACCAATGCATCCTTTGCAAAATAGAGTAATCTGTTTCCGTTTTCATCCACTTGGTGATCTGCAGTGTAGATATCCTCAGCTGCATATACTTCAAATTCAGCACCTTCAAGCCCTTTCATCTCATAATGGAACTCTCCATCGTAAGATGTGAGCATTTCTCCCTGTTTGTAAATGGTCAGCTGTCCTTTTACCGGATGGTTCTCATATTCTACTGTGATGATGGCATCACCACTGACAGAATCCATGAGAAATGCTGTATTCGTATCAACTGCAACCGTTACAAAATTGGGGTTTAAAGTATAGCCCTCTGGGGCAGTCACTTCCTCAATTCGATAATTTCCGGGTCTTAAGCTGTTTGGAAGAATAAGATATCCGTCCTTATCCGTAAAGTAAGATTTATGAACCTTTGTTACAGGGTAGGTTGTTACCTGTTCCACATATGCATTCTTTGTCAGATCAAACACTTTGAATTCTGTCTTAGGAAGAAGCACCGTCTTTTTCGTCTCATCATCTTTCTTTACGATCTTAAGCTTTGCTTTGAATTCGTTATCCAAGAGAACTCTCCATACCTGTGGGGTATTTGGTTTGTGCTCAGATACAACCACCTCAAAATCATCCACCGGATCAAAATTGTGAAGAGAAGTCGTTTCTTTTACAATGTATGTTCCGTATGGAAGCGGAATAGAACAAGCATATCCCTTCTCATCCGTAAACATCTCTGTCTTTCCATCTGCAGTGATCACGACTGGTCTGGCAGAAGTAAAATCATAGCTTCCATCAGCATTTACCTTAAGAGAACTCTTTAAGTATGCAGAGAATCCAACTCCCTTTAAGAGATCCGCATCGGTCTTACCGTTGTTGGCAGCTTTGATCAGCTGGAATGGCTGTTTCATCACATCTTCTTTTGAAGTTGTATGACGCTCAATAACCGGAACATTTGCACCTTCATAGCTGCAGTCAATATCATGTTCTGCAGTATCGATCAGATATCCGGTCGGAGGTGTCAGCTCCTTCACATAGTATTTTCCAAGATAAAGATCAGAAACAGAAGCTTCTCCGTTCTTATCTGTTTTCAAGGAAGTAATCAGTGTACCGGCTTTATGAATCACACCGGTAGTTCCATCCGGATGAACAATGTCCTCACGGGCATATAATCCATAGACTGCATTCTCTAATGTGGCATCTCCCTGTGGAACAGCTCCTGTTTCAGAATCCTGTTTTGTCAGTTTGATGGTTGCTCTTACTCGATGATCGGTTACATTCTTTGTGGTTGTCTTTCCGATATTCAGTGCCACATTATAGGATTTTGTATCGATCACATATCCAGCAGGAACAGAAATTTCTTTCAGATAAACCACTTCCTGCGTCTTTTCAATCGTAACTTTAGAAGAACCGTTTTTATCTGTTGCAGGCATCTGTGTGATCAGCTTTGTACAGGCTTCATCACTGTAGATACCATAAACTGCACCAGCAAGAGCATTGGATGTCTCACTGTCTTTCTTTGTAAGTAAAACATAACACTCTTTTGTCCAAGTAACTTTGAAATCCACATATTTCTCATTCCCAACACCTTCTCCAAACACAAGTGCAAGATCCTGTGTACCGGAACCGGTGGAAATCTTATATGCGGAATATTCTTTGTCAATGGAACCTTTCATAGTTGCAGAGAAGGTTGCTTTCACATCCTCTGCTTGTGTAAGAGGTGCCTGCAGATAAAACTGTGTTCCTCCACTAATCTCTACACTGGCACCTGCGGCACTTGTCTTTCCGGTAGATACATTTACCAGCTTCACACCTGCAGGAAGCTTGAATGTAATGGTCTGTAATGTGTCTGCCTTAAAAGTAATGGTCTTTGTTCTCTGAACATTTCCTTCCACGTAGGCTTTGACATTATCATCAGAAAAGCTCATGTCTACATCCGGGATGTCCGGCATGCTTACGCAGTAGTTGTAAAGTTCTTTTGCAAGACTCCTTCCAGTTGCATTTGTTCCGGAATCCCAATCAGAAGAACCATTGGCATATGCTGCCGCAATATGGGTAATGATAAACCTTTTACCAGTCGAGAAATCTGGATGCTTCTCATCGAAGAATCCATTCTCATCGCTTGCCTTTGTTCCGTAGTAACAAACCTTTGCAAGTGTTTTTCCATCACTCAGCTTTGTAATAGAATAGGTTCCATCATCCGGACCAGTCTTACTCGGCTGTACACAATATGCCGTAGCCTTGATTCCACCCCATGTCACATAGTAAGGAGCAGTAATGTAAGAACCCAATCCATAGTCTGCATAGTGATACCAGCTGCCTCTTGTAATGGATACACTCTGGCTTCCTGTTGCTGCAAAAAGCATTGGCATCTCAAAAGTAACGGTTTCTCCTACCTCTAATTCTGCAAGATTTACATCCTGTTCCACAGCTTCCTCTAATACTTCTGAAAGAGAAGTGCCTGTTTCCGGATCTACAGTTTCCTGATTTTCGGTAGATTCGATTTCTGCATCAAAAGCTTCGTCCGTAATCTGTTCTACATCATCAGGGACAACACTACTTTCCGAGTCTGAGTCATCGTCTTCCGTTGTTTCTTCTGTAGTTCCACCACCCGAATCATTTTCCGTAGTTGTCTGAGAAGAAGCTTCAGCTACTGTTTCAGAACTTGCTTTTTTCTCTTCCTTAACTGTGATAGTTCTGCTGATCTGATATGTCGGATGATCTGTCTTCTGAGGTTCTACATAATAGACAGCTTCGTATGAATCCTCATGATCCGTAGTAAAACTTTCGCCCTCATCATTCATCGCTTTCTGGAATTTTACTTTGACTTTATCGTTGCCAGGAATCTCAATGCCTGAGAAGTCCACCTCAATATCAAATGTGCTTCCTACACTGACTTCGTGATCATGAGCGACAACCACTTCATCTGCATCAAGCATGTCTGCAACATCCTTATATAGCGGAACTGTTCCGTCGGACGGTACTTCTGCTGCAAAGCTTGTTACCGGCTGCATCATTGTAGACAGTACCGTAAGAGTTGCCAGAAATCCTGACATAATTCTTTTTGCGTTTCCTTTTCTCATTTCTTAAATCCTCATCTTTCATAAACTTGATTATCAGCTACAAAAGAAAAGTTCCTATGTCTTTTTCATTTCCTTTTTCCTCACTTTCCTAAATTTGTACTGTGGGATAGATTGATAACAGCACATAAATGTGGCGGTATCTGTTCCGAAGAGCAAACACCGCCACATGGCATCTGCTGTCATCCTTCAAAATCGAATTCAGACAACATTTTTATTGATTTAAGTTTTGAGCATTTTCCTGTTTTCTTTCCCAGACCCGTTCCTGTTACAGTCTCTTAACTCCGTAACGTTTTCTCTGAAAAGATACGCAGCTTTTCGCTCTATGCATATTCAGATCAGGTATCATTCTGGGCAGGCTATGAAGTTGTCAAGGTACGAGAGGTTTTACCCCCTTATACCTATCCAAATTTCATAAGCCGCTTATACAACACGGATTGGACATTATTTTTTATTTCTTTTTCTTTTTACATCACTTGGATTGATGTTCAAATAATTACGGATAACCACCAGAGCCCTCTGGATCAGACCACTGGCTGCCTGTTGGGAAATTTCAAGATTCTCTGCAATTTCAGCCTGTGAGATGCCCTCACAGTAATAGGCAGTTACTGCATACATCTGACGTTCATTTAGAAGCTCTGCAAATTCTCGAAGCATCTCGTGCCAAAGAATCTCATCCGTCATTTCAGGCATACTAAGAGCCTTGTGGCTAAAGAAATCATGATTCTCTGCATCAATGGAAATCACGTTATGATTCGACAAAATTCTTTTTCGACTTGCTTCCACACGATCCATTCCGATCATCAGAGGCAGGATATACCAGTTCTCATTTTCGAAAAATTCTTCTCCGAAAATATTTTCTTTTTCATCCAATAAGCCATAATCATATCCCTTGCAAGAATGTAAACGGAAAATCGTTTTATGTTTATCCTCTTCAAATAAAACATAACCATTATCAAACACACTGATTTCAACACCGGTATCTACCATTTCCTTTACGACAATCTTAGCTCCAGAATTCAATAGTTCTGTCTTCCCCAAAACTGAACCATTCTTATCTGCTACAGGAACTCGTTTCTTTAATTCTTTTAATGTCATCATATGGACCACCTTTCTGCCTTTCGGCTACGGGTGATCCAGTCTGCTTATTTGGAATATAAAAATTGGTAGCAGAAACAGTCCCGAACCAACCCGTTTTTTTTTAAACGGGAGTGCGAGACTCCTCAGCTACCTGTAAGAAAGATCATAAATCCCTCTATACCTATCCAAATCCTCAAGGACCCTTATACAACATGGTTTTGGGAAAAAATAAAAAACCCGACAAAACAAATGCTTTTGACACAACAGAATCGAATACGATTCCATAAATCAAATACAAATGTTTTGCCGGGCTCTTAGTGATTCCAGTCAGGTTCAGCTCCTTGACAAACTCTTGATATCCGGTGCAGTCTTGATGGTTCCGGCCAAATTCACCGCCATTCCGGGTATCTCATTTTTATTCATCATTTTTTGTTTTCTTTCCAGAAGTGTTCATCAACTTTCTGGAATATATAGCCATCCTTTCTCTCAGCTTTTCATCCCGGATGACCAAAGGACGAACAGATACAATATCATCTTTCACTAAAACTTCTAATGTGCTTTTACATTTTTTGCAATCCACTTCCGAATCGCTTTGAGCACTCTTTTCTAAAAATGCTCCACAAACAGAGCAGTGAACATGCCACTTAACATTACCTGATCCCATAGGCTTCCTCCTTAAGCAATAACATTGATCTAACATTTATTACTCAACGGATCCAAGGGAAATAAAAATCCGCCTTATGAGCATCATGACTGTTCATTCCGTAAGCGCCAAAGCTGCGCGAACAATCATGATATACATATCCAAACTGGCTTTGACAATCTGGGTTTCCATCTCTGTTTCCTATCGGCTACCACTCACCGCTGGTTTCCCGGAGACTTCCACTTTATTCGTTAACAAGGTTGTTCTAATGCTTCAAAGACATTTCCAGATAACTCTGTAATCTCTGAAACAGGTATTTCTATATCCCCAATCCTAAGATAGATCTGAGGATCAAAGAATTCCACCATTCCTTCTATGCTACAGTGTTTTCCTTTTCCGGGGAATTCTGAACTCTCTACAAAATAAACTGCCTGAACTTTCATTCCTTTGGAAAGGATCCTCAATTTGCTATCCAGCTCATTTTTCTTTTCCTCAGACAACTCCTTTTTTGGTTCATATAGTATTTCTTTTTTTCTGACAGTTTCTTCAAATCCCCGGAGTGCAGCAAAGGGTGCAAACTGTTTTGCCCTGTGACCAACTTCCATCTTCCTTCGGTTTGAAACTGGTCTTGGCATATAAATTAATTCTGCATACGCACTCGCCAACATGATAGAAACACCTCCTTATGCTCGATGTCCGCCAATCTGATTATTGCGTTCTCGATAAGTAGAACACTCAAGCAGATTCGCTCCCCTCATAATTGCATTTTTACCATATCTCTTTTTTACGTCTAAGATTGCCCGCTGTAAGCTCTTTTCCTTTTCAATCGCAATCGGATCTGTGAATATATCGTACTGCAGATAGCCTTCCGGTGTGACCCGGTTCGCACATATTTCTATTCTACGGATCCCGGTATGCCGATCTGCAATCTGACGATACAGTTTTTCCACCTCATCCATGATAGAATTAGAGCTATTTGTTGGCGATGTCAACTTCACAGTCCCGTGAGAAGAGGGTTTTTCATATCTGTGATCATATGCGATCCACAGCGTGACAGAACTTGTGATCAGACCTTTTGCTACCAGATCCAACACCAGAACGTCTGTCATTTCCCTCACAACAACCGCTGCTTCCTCATAAGAATAATTCCTCATAAGCACCTGACCGTTTGATAAACTGTGTTCTTCTGTATGATAATTCTTAATATCATGCATACCACAGGCTTCAAATCCCCAGGCATGGTCGATCAGCAGTTCAGCATCAATCCCAAACATCTTATAGAGCCAGTCCTCTGATGTAACAGATGCATAAGCAATATCGCCCATCGTATGGATCCCATATCCAGCAAGTTTTCTCTCGGTTCTGGAACCAATCCTCCAGAAATCGCTGAGGGGACGATGATCCCAAAGTTTTTGTCTGTAAGATATCTCGTCCAAAATGCCAATGTGATCATCCACATGCTTCGCAACAATATCCATTGCGACCTTTGCCAGATAAAGATTGGTACCGATTCCTGCAGTCGCAGTAATTCCGGTTTCTTTCATAACAGCATCCATAAGTTCCACAGCCATTTCTTTTGCCGACATATCATAAAGAGAAAGATAGTCCGTCACATCCATGAAACACTCATCAATGCTATATACATGAATATCTTCTTTTGACAGATAACGAAGATAAATACTGTAGATTTTAGCAGAATAATCAATGTATAACTGCATCCTTGGCATGGCAGTGATATATTCAATCCCTACAGGGATCTCATGAATACGGCATCTGTTCTTTACTCCAAGCTTTTTCATGGCGGGCGTGATTGCTAAGCAGATCGTAGACTGTGATCTGGTAGGATCGGCAACAACAAGATTCGTTGTAAAAGGATCCAGATCTCTTTCTACACACTCCACAGAGGCATAGAAGGATTTCAGATCGATACAGATATATGACTTCTGACGTTCCATTCTTTTCACCTCTTCCATATGGAAATATCCATATACTTTTTAAATTGCCTATATGTACAAAATCTTTTCGTGGCATACAAGACATTTTTCTACTGATTCATATCTCAAATCCAGTATATATCAGTCCTTATATGCAATTTACATGCATTTTCCATTGACATCATAGGAAAGATTCGCTATATTATAGGCAAGTAGTTGCGCATCTGTTGTGATTCACATTATATGCAACAACTTGCTTGTTGTCAATAGTTAAGTTGCGTGTTTTAGGAAATAACTTTCCTGCTTTTGCTCCGGGATAAGTGAGAGACACCTAAAAACGCTTAGAAATGAGGTATTGTTATGACATTCGGTGAAAAGGTAAAATCCTTAAGAACAACGAAAAATATGAGTCAAGCCCAACTGGCTCAGGAACTAGGTGTAGCATTGAGAACGGTAAGTGGATGGGAAAATCAGAATCGTTATCCTAAGAAACATGATTTATATCAGAAACTCTCAGATATACTTGGCTGTGATATTTCTTATCTCATGTCAGAGGAAGAGTCCTTTATCACAGAAGCGGCAGAGCAGTTTGGATCCAGAGGTGCAAAACAGGCACAGCAGATCTTAGAGCAGGCTGCAGCTATGTTTGCCGGTGGAGAATTATCCGATGAAGATAAAACTGCATTTATGGACGAAATCCAGATGCTTTATCTGGATTCTAAAATGCGGGCAAAGAAATATACACCGAAGAAATATCTCAAGGACGAATAACAGGTGTCCTAATTATGGTACATCCTTTCGAGTATATTATAGATGCGGGATACTATCCGCTGCTTGAGATAACTAATCTTTTGGGGTGATTTATTTGGGAAATAATTATATTTATACAGAAGTGGGAAAACTGATCAAACGATTTAAGACCAGAGACCCTTTTGAACTTCTCGACTGCATGAACATTGTAGTCGGGGAAACATCGAATTTTAAGAAATTAAAAGGCTACTGCTTTATGAGTTGCCAGACCATTTATGTCATGATAAACAGTTTCCTTCCCGATGAAGAAAAGCGAATCGTGGCAGCACATGAACTTGGGCATATCATCCTGCACAGGAAACAACTAAAACTGGCTCCCATGAAAGATGATGTGCTCTATACCATGACCAACTCAACAGAGTACGAAGCCAATTTGTTTGCTGCAGATCTTCTCGTAGAAGATGAAGATGTGGCAGAAATGTCGAAAAATGAAGATTTGGATTACTTTGGGTTCTGCAGTAATCTGAATGTCAGTCCGGATCTCATGAGTTTCAAGCTGTATAGCCTTATGAAACGCGGACATGCGTATCATATGCCAATGGATATACAGAGCAATTTCTTGGCGAAATAATACAATAGTTCAAAGAAACCGATAAAAACCTTAATGCACAGATTGGCGAGCATAAAGCATAGAGAAAAGAGGGATAAGATGTACGATATTGAAAAGGCAAAACAATACGCTTGGGAACAGTCTGATTGGATTGCTCACAGCAATGGATACTATCTGATAAAAGATTGTGTTTTCTTCTATCACAAGGGAACCGTGATTTTTGACCCTTGGAATGATGTGGACGGAAACGCTATTGACGATCCTTTCTCCTTCTATGGCAAGGACAAGATGGACGAGTTTTGCAGACGGATTCTTGCGAAAAAAGAATGTTCCACTCCGTCCAGTATGGTTTCTGTCGATAGCAAGATTCTGGACTTTTTGAAGATGCTCTACTTTGGTGTAACGGATAACCCCTTTGAAGCAGCCAGCAGGAGCGCATATACGGATATGTGCAGAACGATTCGATTTAATGGCAAGAATGGGGACATGTTGAGAAAAGCGGTAGATTCACTTTTGGAAGAAAGAATCCCTGAGCTTGTTGCCGTGAATGATGCTGAGGATTTTACAAAATGGCACCAATCCATTTGCGAAGAAATTGTTTCGATGTATGAGTCAGAAGGAATCGAGTTTTATATTGGACAAGCGCAAAAATGGGTTAATATGACTTTGAAATACTTGTATGTGTTGGTTCCTGATGTTGTAGAACCGTTTTACCGTTTTTTACATATTCCGCTGGACAACTACATCATCGACATTGCGAAGAAACAATATGGCATCCCTTCTCTCCACTGCGCATGGAGCAGAATATCAGATTATCAGGATTATCTTGATTATGAGGAAATGCTGATGGAAGTGATTGATGAGGTACCTTTGGATTGGGAGTTTGCAAAATGGGTTGAATCGGCTCGCAAGCAGAAAGTCGAGAAAGGCAGATAGTTTTCAGGAGGTGTACTATGCAGATACATTACTTTCAGCGATATCATTCAAAAGAGAATGTGGATACATCCAACACCATGTTGATGCTTTCCCGTTTATATAATTACAATGCGGATAAATTCTTCTCTATGTTGAATAGCCTTATTCTCGGAGAGGATGAAAGTCCTGAAATTACATTTGACTTGCAGGTTGCCGGTGACGAAAGCGTTCCGGATGCTGTAATTAGCCAAAAGAGCTTTAAGATCGTTGTCGAGACAAAACTCTATAATCAGTTCGATAAGCAGCAGCTTGTAAATCATCTGGATCAGTTTGGTGCAGAGGACATCAAAGTTCTGCTGACTATCGATCCCAGACCAATGAAGCAACAGTTATTTGATGAAATGACCGTTGAACTGAAAAAGTATAACACCAAAAACATGGAGCGCCTGATCCACCCGATTAAGCACGTTAATTTGACTTTTGAACAGCTTGTGGAAGCAATGGAAGATATTATTGATGACAGAGACACGGAGATTATTTCTGTGCTGGATGATTTCAAAAAATATTGTTTTGATGAAAAGCTGATACCAGATGGTCATAAGTGGATGCGAGCGATTGTGGCAGGAACAACGTTCCAGGACAACATGGATTTGAATTTATATTACGATCAGGAATCCCGAAAATTTTCAGAGCATGGATATATTGGACTCTACAAAGATAAGAGCATCCGTGCGGTCGGCAAGCTGAAAAAGACCATTATTGCGGTTGAAGCTGAGGGAAATATGACATACCGGGCGGAAACCGGCGAAGCGCCAACGCCGCATGAGATTTGCCGCATTAACGAAGCAATACACCGTGCAGAGGACTACGGCTATAACCTACGCACAATCAGTCACAGATACTTTATGGTTGAAAAGTTCTATCCGATTGACTTTAGAAAAAGCAGTAAAAATCCCATTCAGAAAAGCAAGTTCTTTAACCTTGCGGATATGTTTAGGTACAAAACGATGCCGGATACCGAAAAGATTGCAGCTGATCTAAACGGCAGAACTTGGGAGGAGTTTTAAAAAGGAGGTGACTGCAATGGAATATTTGAAGCAAGTCCATGATTTCGCCACAAAATGGATTGATAAATTCAGAGATCAAAAAATCAACTATATAGAGCTTGTAGATCACTACATGGCTGATGATTGTGAAGCTCTTGGGTTTCAAATGGATTGTTGTCACGCTTTTTCAGAGAAGTACGGGAATGCTGCGAGCAAATACGATGAATTGAATCGAGTGATTGACGAGATAACAGACATCCGTTTGCTTGGATCTGCAATTTACTCACAATGGCGATACTTCAACCACTGGGTGTATGATGCCGCTTCTATTTTGGCGTTCGAAAATCGCTCTTGGTTTATTTTGGCATTGAGTCGCCTTGCGGTGCTTTCCGGTGAGAATCCTTTTATTTTCCCCGGTGAGTTGAAGAAAATTCGTATTGTTTCGAATCGTCTTGGCTATGGTCCATGCCCGGAACCGGATGAAGAAGTCGAGCAACTCATTTCTATCAATTCTGCAGGACGGGTATGGTTTTCGGCGTATGTGTTTGGACAGCGACGTGATGGGCATTATGAAAAGTCCAGAACAAAAAATCTGAAAGTTGATAAAGCTGTTGCGGAAAGAATTATGTCCGCATTTTCAGCATATTTCAGCAACGAATATACAGAGGTATTTGCAACAGATATCGGTGACTGGAATATGGAGCTTACAAATACGGAGGGCAAGACCTATAAATTTCGTGGTTCCTTGTGTTCCGAGTTTGTAGTTCAAGGCGTTGACCTTTCAGATTTACTCCGTCAAAGTTTGGATATGCCTGATTTGTATGTTTTTGATGGGAATAACAAGCCAGACATTGTGAATCGGATTGAAGTGTCCTATCACCGCATCACAAAGATAAAACCGAAGGAACCGATCTCGGAGCATACGGAATATGCCGTTTGGGATTATACAGAATCCTTGATTATAGACAGAAACAGCGAAAGTATTGAACACATCCAGAATATCGGCACAGGTTGTTCTGTCACTCGCAGGTACAAAGTAGAAGGCGGTATTGAGAGCCTGCTCGATGATTTGGACATAGACACTCTGTTTGAACATATTGAAGGAAATCCACCTGATGTAGTTGAAAATCCACTTGAAAGCAAAGACTACACCATCAAGGTGGTCACAAAAAAGGGTGTTGAAAAAGTAATCCGGGGAACCTACGATAAGAAAGGTTTACCGGATGACTGGGCTGAGTTCATGGAGTCGGTGTTTGATTTCATGACCTTCTACGGTTGGGGCGAAATTATGAACCCATCCGTCTACGGAAAGGTGCGGCGGTGTGGCAACGACATCATCTATTGCAGCGTAACCTTTGACGAAGGATACAAAAACTATTATTACATAGCAGATGACGACTCAATCGAAATAGGTGATTTCGTAATTGTTCCTGCCGGTAAAGACAACCACGAATCTGTTGTTGAAGTGGTGAAGAAAGAATATTTTGCGGCGGACGAAGTGCCACTGCCGATGAAAAAGACAAAGCATATTATCCGGAAATGTACGGAAGATGACTTTGATTTACCAAAAGAATGATGCAAATCGGAATTTGGCGGTGAGATAAATGAATTATATTAGACAATGATTTTTTATACTGCAGATAGGCTTGCAGAGGTGGATAATAAAAACTATATACAATTACGTAACAATGTGTTAGTATGATTAACAGAAAAAAGAAAGGCACATGAAGTGAAAGGTGAGGAGATGTATAACAGATAATTTGGTTTGAGCAAGACATATATGATTTAAGCCCTGTGGTAAACAGGCTTGTTTTTGTGTACGCTTGAATTAGATTATCGCAAGAGATTTTCCTTTGTTTTCATTTGTGAGAATATATAAAGGTTTATTTGGCGGGTCTTTTTGTGTATGCAAAAAAGGCTCGT
>NZ_JBDOHT010000024.1:0-28545 GCF_039832125.1 Dorea chungnamensis
CAAGGCATAGTATCCTCTATGTCCAATGTTTATGTCCATTTCTCGCAAATTTCTTTTCCTGCACGATATTCAGTTGTCAATTTTCGCTTGGAATCTCATTCATTGAGATTCCGAGAAGTTATTATGGTTCTTTTCTCGTTTTGGAAATTGGGAACGAATCTTCCCGATGGGGATACCCCTTTGAATGATAATGATTAGATTTCTTAGACGAGTGCTCTTATCATATCTATATTTTCTTATTTTGTCAATACCACCGTTCAAAAAAGAACCGGATTACTTCCGGTTCTTTTTTACACGAAGTTTCAATTCTTCTAAAATCTCTTTGTGGTGTCTGGATTCCATCTTCGGGAATGCTTTTACCAGACGAATACTGACTCTTGTACTGCGTCCTGCCAGCTCCGCATATTTTGTTTTCAACTCTTCTATACGGGCCTTTTGTTCTGCCATGCGATTCTTCTGCTCAGTAATCCGTTCTTTTTGTTCTGCCATGCGGGTCTTCTGTTCTTCAGATACCGTCTCCAGCTTCTCACGCAGTTCCAAAGTTGCCGAATCCAGCTGTTTCTTGGCTTCTTCCTGGAATTCCATAGTTTCCATGACATTTTCGTATATATTTTCTCCAACCTTGTCGGAGAATTCTCTCAATTCTGCCGCAATCTTCTCCATTGCTTCCAGGCGTCTGTTCAGCTTCAACACTGCCGAAACAGTTACAACAATATCAACAACCAGAGTCATCCCAAGCAACACACTCAGAGCAATTCCAACCTTCACAGGAATCCACGCCAACACTTTGTGGATGAACGGATGAATCACCTTTACAATGATCACGCACGCAACACCCCAGGCAAGGGAGAACAACAGGCATACATATCCCCCGATATTCAATGGCTGATTCGTATAATCCCACCATTTATGGTGAAATAATTTATCCATCAGATAACCGGTCAGTCCCTCAATCACTGTTACTACAATTATTGAGGTTATATAAAGGAGGAATAAGTTATTTTCAAATGGTGTCAGGAACTGAACGACCACTCCCACTCCGATTCCATAGACCGGACAGATTGGACCATTTAAAAATCCCCGGTTTACAAATTTTCTTTGCTGTGTAGCTGCGTAAGCAACTTCTGTACACCATCCGAAAAAGCCATATGTAAAGAAATAAAGTATAAAAAAATATGTCTGCATACGTCAACTCCCTTCAAATTCTTATCTAGAAAGTATACTTCACATTACAGTTTCCGTCAAATAGTAAATCTTTTAGTTTCCAAATGCAAACAATCGGAAAGAATATCTGCACCCCAGATATCTTTCCGATGTTCAACATGCTTTATTATCTTCTATATCATAAGATATTACTCTTACAATCTGTTCTGAAAACGCAGATATGGAATCTCTATAGGATCTATCGGATCTACTGGATTCTCAATCTGCCCTTTTTCCTTCCGCTTACGCCGTCTCAGCAATTCACCGCCTTTATTGTAGAACCAGAATGAATAAGTCAGGATCTTATCTGCCTTTCCCATCTTATCCTTTGTCGTCTTTCCATACAGAGTTCCGCCAGCTTCTATCGGGACTTTTCTGCGTATCAGGGAAATCAACTCCGTCTCACAAGTTACATATTCCGGTAATTCTGTATAGGCAAGTCCCACACATTCCAGCTTATGTGAATCACTGCCTCCAATCCCCGGCTTTTTATACTTTTTAGCCAGCTTCATTGCACCCTCATTGGACTCTGCTGGTTCACAAGCATTAAAAGCCTCGATAAAATCAAACCGTTTTATGATCTCTGGTGATTTGTAGAAGCGCTTCGTATTCGTAAAGCTAAGATACTTTCCGCCACATGGATGAGCCGGTCCCAGGATTCCACCATGACGATGAACAAAATCGATCAGCATACTTACCGGCATACCTCTCAGTTCCAAAAGGCGCATCTTCACCCCTTCAGGCATAATACAGATAATGTGACCCGCATCACAGGTATCATATTCGATTCCTTTTAATACTACAAAATCCTCGTGAACCTTTCCTTTCATATCATACTTCCAGTGACGGTATCCTTTGTAAGTATCATGGTCGGTAATCAACATACCGTCAAAGCCTTGTTCTTTTAGCTTGGTGATATATTCATCCAATCCCACTTTACTGTCTATAGAACCCTCTTTTACATGACAATGCATATCGATCTTCATAACAAGGCCTCCTTCATTCATATTCTAAAACTATTATATCACATTTGCTTTAAAATACAATAAAACCGGATGGCTATGGATTAAATTACCTTTTTTTCATTTAATACATTTCTTACAATCAATGCACATACCAGCCATGCAATGATATAAACAACTCCTGATATCTGCATTGAAGAAAAACTATACGTCACCATCATTAATATCTGCAATACACATCCAAGTATTGCAATTATCATATTCTTCTTTTTACCCATAATAAAGCACCTCTCCTTCTATAGTCACTACTATATCAGGAGAGGTGTGTCATAATCGGGACTTATAATTCTTCCGTGTTAAATATTTCTATATCATCATCTTCTTCATCTTCTGTATCATTTTCTTTTGGTACTTTTTTCACTTCTTCTGGATCTTCAAAAACATCCTCTTCATCCTCTTCATCATCCAGCATCATTCTTGCCTTCTCAACTTCCGACTCTCTGGAGACTTCTTCTTTCACTTTTCTGGAGTACACTTTTTCTTTTTTTCCAACCTTCCTGGACTGCATCATGAACTGCACCCACATTCCAATCAATGCGATTAAAATACTGATTCCATAGCCAATCCACACATTCTGATTCAAACCTGCCAACGAGGCAATCGCCAGACCTGCTGATACTCCGCCCTCTAGTCCAGTTACAATAATAACAAGCGGTGTTGTCCAAAAAACAGACAAAACTGCCAATACCAAAGCAACAACAAAATAAATAATCAACAAAAATACAGGCTTAACACCCACAAGCGAAGCACAGACACCAAACACATAAAAGAGAATCAGGAAAAAAATCCCCAAACGACGCAGCCATGCAAACAACACCGCAACAATAACCGCACTCACTCCGATCACCGCCAAGAGTGCTGTATCATTAAGTCCGATCATCAGCGCCACGACGCCTCCAATCACCGCTCCCACAACTAAACCAACAATTGCCGTAAGGACTCTTACTATCTTCAATCCAAAGAAACAGATTGCCAAACCTATTACAATAGTCACAATCAAAGCAATCATTAACATCTGTCTGGTCCATGCCAGAAATACATTGCCGTTTTCTCCTAACATTCCCAGCAAGTCACTTCCCATCAGGTTCATCATTTCTTCCATGCCAATTTCTCCTTTGTCCCCTATTACTTATTTTTACCGCTACCATTATAACATTATTTACCACTTTTATTCAATTGGGGACGTAGTATTTTGCAAAAATACTACGTCCCCAATTGAATTTTGCCCTGTACCTTTTTGTTCAAAAAAAGAAGTCCCTTCGAAATTCGAGGGACTTTCCAACATCACACTAAACTTGCTAGAATTCAACTGCGCCTGTCTCTGTTCCGTTAATTACATAGTAAACAGCATTTTCTTCAGGCTTAATATATAATTCCATTGTCTTAATATCGCCAACTTTTTTGCCGGATTTTGTCCATGATTTTTTTACGCTGGCAATGATTTCTTTTTCTTCTACCTGTTTTCCATAACACTGAACATAAGTACTTACTTTGATTTCTTTTTTCGCTGTTGTTTTTTTAGTTGTTGTTTTCTTGGCTGTTGTTGCTGCCTTTTTTGCAGGTGCTTTCTTCTCAGGTGTCTTTTTCTCTGTTGCTTTCTTTTCTGCGGGGGTCTTAGCCGGTTCAGCTTTTGCTTCCGGAGCTACCTTTGTCGCTGTGTTTGTTGCTGCAGTTTCTTTTACAGTTTCATTAGTTGCTGGTGTTACTTTCTTTGTGGCCATGATAATTCCTCCTCAATCTTCCTAAGCCTCATCACCTAGTTCAAGTTATTATAGCACACTTTTTCAAAAAAGCAATTTTCGCTCCTCACTATGCTATCCCCTTTTTCTTAGGCAAATATTTCCAAAATAACCCCTGCGATCACCGAAATAATATACAGAACTCCTACTATTTTTAGATTTTCTTTTTTCTCTCTGTTAATTTTAAACAATACAACCAGTCCAATTCCCGCCCCGGTACACAAACCTGCAATAACAGATGCAAAAGAGATTGCTCCGTTTAAATATAGCTGTGTCAGAATCACAGAAGCCGCACAATTAGGGATCAGTCCAATAACTGCAGCTATGAATGGCTGAAAGATTGTATCTCCAAGCAAAAATGTAGATAATTGTTCAATTCCGAAAATCTCTATGCAAAGATTCAGTACTCCAGTAAATACCAACAAATACACAAATATTTTGATTGTATGATGCCATGCCGGTTTTAAAATCGCAGACTCTTCTTCATGACATCCACATTCATCGCAAAGATTTCCACTTTCTTTTGGTATGGATATCTTCTTTTGAAAGAAAATGTCTATCACATATCCTGCAACAATAGCGATCACCACTTTTGCCACAAGCAATATCCCAACTTCTTGTACAGCATCAGGATTCCCCAGCATAATTAAGATTGCCTCATCTGAAGTTGCAATAAATACAGACAGAAGTGTCCCCACGGAAATAATTCCTCCTGCGTAAAGATTCGCTGCCATAACGGAGAATCCACACTGAGGGATGCATCCTGCGACCGCTCCAAAGATCGGACCTGCCTTTCCTACTTTTGCCAGAACCTTTTCTGTAAATTCACCAGAATAATGCTCCAGTGCTTCTATCAATATAAAGGCTACAAATAAATATGGCAGCATTTTCAAGCAATCCAGACCGGTATCCAGTATCACGTCCTTTATCATTTCCATATATATTGTCCTTTCTGTTTTTGACCTAATAGGTCTATTTTAGATGTTGTTTCGTGAATTTACAAGGAGAAAATGAAAAAATGAGAAAATCTATCCTTTTCCAAAAAAAATCTTGTATACTTATATTATGTTAGACTTAAGTAGGAGGGATTATTTTGAGTACATTTGAACGAATTTCATCTGGGCTTTCCGGCCTGGATTCCATCCTTGATAACATTCGTCTGGGCGACAATGTCGTATGGCAAGTTTCAACTATGGAAGAATATCTATTCTTTGTAGAACCATTTTATCAACAGGCGCTAAGCGATGGACGCAAGATTCTGTATATGCATTTCACTGGTCACCCAAGGCTTCTGGATGAATCTACCCAAGTTCCGTGCTATGAATTTGATCCATCCGAAGGATTTGAGGCTTTCACCATGAATGTTCGAAAACAAATTGCTGCAGAAGGAAAGGATGTCTTCTATATCTTTGACTGTCTGTCGGACTTGCAGGCTGCATGGGCCACCGACCTGATGATGGGGAATTTTTTCCAGGTAACCTGTCCTTATCTGTTTGAACTAAATACTGTCGCTTATTTTCCAATTCTTCGCGGGCTCCACTCTTTTGATGCAATTGCCCGTATTCAGGAGACGACTCAGCTTCTTCTGGACGTCTATAGCGATGCCAACAGCTTGTATATTAATCCACTCAAAGTATGGAATCGTTATTCACTAAATATGTTCCTTCCACACCAATACATTACAAAGGATGGTTCTTTTCTACCTCTGCGCGGAGGATATGAAGTCAGCCGATTTTACACCCTGGTGGACAACATGACTCGCATCTATGAAAATCAGAACCTGGACAGTTGGGAACGTTTCGTATCGGACGCCAGCCGCATTTACCATAAAGACCGTACTTTTTCCGCAGAGACAGAAGATACCTTCTGCCAGAATATGATGTCACGTGATCCAAAGATTCTGGAATTGTTGAAGACATATTTTGAACCAGAGGATTATTTTCATATCTATAATCGTATGATCGGAACCGGAAGTATCGGTGGAAAAGCCTGTGGCATGCTTCTCGCGAGAAAAATCGTTGCTAAAGATGCGCCAGAAGTATTTCAACACATGGAACCACATGACTCCTATTATCTTGGTTCAGATGTCTTCTATACGTATATTGTACATAATAAGTTCTGGCGTCTTCATATCAGTCAAAAGACAAAAGAAGGATACTTTCATCTGGCCCCTCAGATCGAAGAAGCATTCAAAAACGGAGTCTTTCCAGAAGCAACAAGGCAACAGTTTATTCGTATGTTAGAATATTTTGGGCAACGCCCGATCATTGTCCGCTCCAGCAGTCTTCAGGAAGACGGTTTTGGAAATGCATTTGCCGGAAAATATGAATCTGTCTTCTGCATTAACACTGGTGATATCACCGAGCGTCTGACGGAACTGGAAAATGCTGTCCGCACCGTATATGCCAGTACCATGAATCTGTCTGCACTGGAATACCGGAAACAGCGCGGGCTTGGTTATAAGGATGAACAGATGGCTCTTTTGATTCAGCGTGTATCCGGTTCCATGTACGAAGATTTTCTGATGCCCAATGCTGCCGGCGTCGGTTATTCCTACAGTTCCTATCGCTGGAGCGATTCTCTGGATGCTTCCTGCGGAATGCTGCGACTTGTCATGGGGCTCGGAACCCGTGCGGTCGACCGTACCGAAGGAGATTATCCACGAATTGTCAATCTGGCTCAGCCAGAAAGTTCTACCCTGACCGACAGTTGGGCAAAGCATCAATATTCCCAGCGTTATGTAGATCTGATTGACTACCGGAATAAGGCACTTGCCACCCGTTCGGTCAAAGAGGTTACTCCTTATATGGATCCATGGTATAAACGAATGGTTCTGGAACATGATTTTGATGCAGAACGAACCTTCCGGGAACGAGGACAGCATCGTGAGATCCTCTTCGCAAGTTGTGAAGGTCTTGTTCGGAATAAAGCATTTACCGAATGTATGAAGTCTCTTCTTCGCACATTGCAAAACGCATATAATTATCCGGTGGATATTGAATTTACGATCAACAGCAATGCTTCCGGTGAATTCGTCTTCAACCTGCTTCAATGCCGTCCGCTTCAGATCGGTACATCACGGGACGCAGTCACCGTTCCAGATTTTCCAAAGGAACAGACCGTCTTCTCTGTGACCAATTCCTCCATGGGAGGATCCCAGTCTGAACGGATTGACTACATTGTATGGGTAGACTCCAAGGGCTACTATCAATGTCCATATAAGCAAAAACCGGACATTGCTCGTATTATCGGTGACATCAATCATTATTTCCGAAAAAGCAACGAGAAACTTATGCTCTTCGTTCCGGGAAGAATCGGCACATCCTCACCAGAACTTGGCGTTCCGGTAACATTCGCGGAGATTCATCATTTCCATGCCATCTGCGAGATGTCTGACAGTGAAGTCGGTTACATGCCAGAACTTTCTTACGGGAGCCACATGTTCCAAGATCTGGTAGAAGCAGAGATTTTCTATACCGCCATCTTTGACAATAACAGAACAATCTATTTCAATAAGGACTTCTTCAAAGATGAACCAAATGTATTGACCAATATTCTTCCCGACTGCGGAGAATATACAGATATCATCCGGGTCTACAACCTGCATGGAAAAGGAATACGTCTATACTCTGATGTAAGAAACGAAAAGACAGTGCTGGGATAAAGCACTGTCTTACGTTTTTATTAAAAACTTTTTCTCTTTTAAGGTATTCTCTATCATATCTAGAGTATCTTCGCTGTCTGCAGTAACCTTATGATAATGATAGTTAGATGTTATATTCTTCAACGGACTGGACTTGCCACTTCGGATATCTTCCATAAATTCTCCCACTTTTCTTCTCGAATTAATATGAAGTTCCGCCTCGATATGACCATATACCCGGTGATTGACCATAACATTTTCTACACAGCCCCCCAGATCAACGATGGCGCACAATTCTTCTTCCAACTGATCATCGGTATGCTGTACTTTAAATACTCTGCTGACCGTCTTCGGAGTATTCAAGATATATCCCCGGTTTGTGGAGATGATATCGTAACCCGCCGCACGAATCAATGCAATGTCCTGCACAATGACCTGGCGGCTTACTTCATATGTGGAAGCCAGCCTGCTTCCTGACACCGGCACTGCACTTTCTTGTATCTGCCGGATAATCTCTGTTCTTCTTTCAGAACCAGTCATAAATGCTTCTCACCTCCCTGATCATATACGAACTCTTTTGCTGGTTTTCCTTGCAGCACTCATTGTCTGCACAGCTATTATACCACATGAAGATTCTTTAGGGAAATATCTAATATTGGTGCAGAATGAGTCAAAGCTCCGCTGGAAATATAATCCACGCCCAAGGATGTCAGACGTCCGATATTCTCTCTGGTAACATTTCCTGAACATTCTGTCTTGGCGCGTCCATCTATGATACGGATTGCCTCTTGCATCTCTTCTGTAGACATATTATCAAGCATGATGATATCTGCGCCTGCTTCAACCGCTTCTCTCACCATATCCAGATTCTCCACTTCCACTTCAATCTTTCTCACAAAAGGAGCATATTCCTTTGCCATCTGAACCGCTTTCGTCACACTGCCGGCTGCACCAATATGATTATCCTTCAGCAATACTCCATCCGACAGATTATACCGATGATTATATCCTCCGCCTACGCGAACTGCATATTTTTCAAAAATCCTCATATTCGGCGTTGTCTTACGAGTATCCAACAGTTTCGTATGACTGCCTTCTAACAGTGATGCGACCGAATGTGTGTAGGTCGCAATTCCGCTCATACGCTGAAGATAATTCAAGGCAACCCGCTCACCAGATAACAGGACACGGATATCACCAAGAACCTTTCCCATCAGCTGTCCATTTTTCACTTCGTCTCCATCTTTACAATACAACTGAACCTCTGTATCTGCATCCAGCAACTGGAACACTCTGGCAAATACCTCAAGCCCGGCGATAATTCCATCCTGTTTGCAGATCAGATCCACTTCGCCTTTCACCGCTTCTTTCATCACAGAATTCGTGGTTACATCCTCACTGGAAATATCTTCTTTCAGCGCTTCCAGGATCAGATGATCCGCCTGTAAAGTCATTGTAATCTTATTCATAATCTAATGTCTCCTTCTCTTCACACTATGAGCGTCCAATCTTTTGTGCTGCCCGTTTAGCAAATACCATACTCTCCAGCAGCGAATTACTTGCCAGACGATTCGCCCCATGTACACCATTGCAACTCGTCTCACCAACAGCATACAGATGATCCATAGAAGTCCGGCTGTCAGAATCCACCCAGATTCCACCCATAAAATAATGCTGCGCCGGCACTACCGGAATACATTCCTTCGTTACATCGTACCCTTCTTCGAGACAATGCTGGTATATATTCGGAAAATGCTTCATAATCTCCTCTTTCGGGATATGCTCCATAGAAAGCCATACATATTCGGAACCGTCTTTCTCCATCTGTTCATGAATAGCCTTTGTCACCACATCCCGCGGCAACAGCTCATCAACAAAACGCTCTTTCTTCTTATTATATAACACAGCACCCTCTCCTCGCACAGATTCCGATATTAAGAATCGTCGTCCCGGCTTTTCAGAATAAAGTGTCGTCGGGTGAATCTGCACATAGTCCAGATGTTCCAGGCGAATGCCGTGTTTTTTCGAAATATCAAGTGCATCACCTGTCAAATGTGGGAAATTCGTAGAATGCTTATATTTTCCGCCAATACCGCCACTTGCCAGAATCGTATTCTCTGCATATACAGTCAGCTTACCATGTTCATTTTCTGCCAGAATACCGATACATCTTCCATCATCTTCAATAATATCCGTCATAGCTGTATATTCATAAATAGTCACATTGTCAAGTTTCTTGACCTGTGCCAACAGCTTACTTGTAATCTCCTTTCCCGTAATATCCTCATGAAATAAAATACGTGGTTTTGAATGAGCACCTTCTCGGGTATACTCAAACTCTCCATCCTTTTTTTCAAATTCCACTCCATATCCAACCAACTCGTTGATAATATCTCTAGAACTTCGAATCATAATATCTACAGATTCTCTGCGGTTCTCATAGTGCCCCGCCTTCATTGTATCTTCAAAATAGCTGTCATAGTCAGATTCATCTCTCAAAACGCAGATTCCTCCCTGAGCCAGAAAAGAGTCACTGCTCTCCAGATCTGATTTTGTAATCATAAGAATCTTCTTGTCCGAGGGCAGATGAAGTGCACTGAACAGACCAGCCACTCCTGTACCAACAATAACAACATCGGTATGTATCTTCATCTTTCAATCCTTCCCGGTGCCAAAATGCCCCATTTATTCGCAGATACTTTTTGTTCTGCATCTTCTCTACTTCGCAAGCTCCAGCATTCTCTCCAATGGTTTCACAGAAGCTTCGCGAAGCTCTTCTGTAATCTGGACTTCATTCTCTCCTGTCTCCAGAACATGCAATATCTTTTCCAAAGAATTCTTCTTCATATTTGGACAGGTCGGGACTGAATTCGGAAAATAAAACTTCTTTTCTGGATTGTTCTGACAAAGCTTATAAGAAACTCCTTCTTCCGTACAGATAATAAATTCTTTTTCTTCGCTTTCAGTCGCGTATCTAATAATCCCGGAAGTGCTTCCAATATAATCAGAAATCTCCAGAATCTCTGTCCTGCATTCTGGATGAGATAATACTTTTGCCTCTGGATGTTCTTTTTTTACTTCCAGAACTTCCTCTGCCTGCATTCTTTCATGCGTCGGACAGAATCCTTCGTTATATACAAAATTCTTCTCCGGCACAAGCCCTGCAATATAATGAGCCAGATTACGGTCCGGAATAAAGAAAATGTTTTTATTGGGAAGTGCCTTTACAATCTTCACTGCATTCGCCGAAGTTACACATACATCAGAATATTTCTTCAATTCTGCTGTAGAATTGATATAACACACAACCGCCAGATCTTCATATGTATCCCGCATCTTCTGAATAATCTCAGGATCTGCCATATGCGCCATCGGGCAATCTGCGCTCAGATCCGGCATAAGCACTGTCTTCTGGGGATTCAATGCCTTGGCACTCTCTCCCATAAATTCAACACCGCAGAATACAATGGTCTGCTCTTTAAGCCCAACGGCTACTTTACTAAGATAATAGGAGTCCCCAATATAGTCTGCAATTTCCTGTACTTCCGGCTTCACATAATAATGTGCCAGAATCACTGCGTTCTTCTCTTTTTTCAACTTTTCAATTTTATCTACGATAGTCATAACTTTTTCTCTCCTTTTTCAGACTCAGACCATTATACCACTGTAATTTACATGTGACAAGACAGTTGTATTTACAAATATTAATTTTTAAATATTTTCAATCACAGATATGCGAAAGTAATAAAAAAGAATGGGAAAAGATATCATAACCTTTTCCCATTCTTTTAATCTACAGATTTTAGTGATTCTGCCATGCTGATGCGTTTTAATTTGCCATTCATGACAAGATCTACGAACCAGGCAAATGCAAAAGTCAACAGTATACTATACACATAACTGATCGGTGCAATCCGGACATCAAATGCCACCTGATCTACCTTTACCTGCGACATCACAAACATGTGAAAATATTTTCCAAGAACGAGTCCTGCCATCGTTCCTATAAATGTCAGTATCATGTTTTCACGGAATACATAACTTGCAGTTTCATTCCTATAAAAGCCCAGTACCTTAATCGTTGCGATTTCTTTTATGCGTTCCGTGATATTGATATTGGTAAGGTTATACAATACAATAAATGCCAGTCCGGCCGCACATACAATAATTACCACTACTACCAGATTCATACTGTTCATCATGCTGGCGAAGCGAGTCTTGGTATCTTCAGATACCGTTACATTCGTCACTTCATCCATCTTCATCAGATCTGCAGAAAGCTGATGCACATCTGCTTTTTCTGAGGCGTTGATATAGACAGCATTCAGAGATGCATCCTCTCCCATATATTTCTCATAAGTCTGCGTCGTCATGTATACATAATTTCTAATGTGATTTTCAAAGATACCACTGACTTTAAGTTCCATGGTCTCATGGTTCTCATCCTGTAGTGTAATGGTATCTCCTACTTCTATCTCATAGTTCTCTGCAATCGCTTCGGAAAGAATACACTCTCCCTCTCCCGGATAAGATATTTTCTTACCATCCGGATCTTTCAGATGTACAAATGGAGAAATATCTTCCTTCTCATCCACTGCAACCAGATTGATACCCTTCAATTGGTCTCCATGAACAAGATCCATACTCTTTTCCATCACATAGACAGACTCCGATACCTCTTTTCCCAGTGACTTCTTAATCTCAGCCTTTGTACTTTCCTCTACTTCATCTGCCAATGTTACACTCATATCATAAATCTGGATATTATCATATTGATCGCTTGCTATGTTCGTCACTGAATCATTGATTCCGAATCCCGTCACAAGTAATGCTGTACATCCGCTGATACCGATTACCATCATCAGGAACCGTTTCTTATAACGAAATACATTCCGATAGGACACTTTATATAAGAATTTCAGGCGTTTCCAGATAAATGGCACTCGCTCAAGAAGCACTCGCTTTCCGGCCTTTGGCGCTTTTGGTCTCATCAGCTCCGCTGCCACCTCACCAAGTTCCTTGCGGCAAGTCAGGAACGTAGTTCCGGCAGAACATGCTACAGACACAATCAATGAGATCAGACCAAGCTGCCAATCCAATACATATGACAATTTTCCCACATCGTACATCATTCCATAGGCATACCAGATGACATTCGGGAACAGCCAGGTTCCACCAAAGAATCCAATCAAACAACCTAACACTGCTGCTGTGCTTGAATAGAACAGATACTTGCCCATAATCGATGACTTACTATAACCCAGTGCTTTTAACACACCGATCTGCGTTCTCTGTTCTTCAATCATCCGGCTCATCGTAGTAATACATACCAGTGCCGCTACAGCGAAGAAGAATACCGGGAATACATTGGCAATTCCATTGATGATTGCCGAATCACCCTCGAAACATGCATATCCAACATTCGTATTTCGATCCAACAGATAGCTTTCCGGTGATGCAAGATCTTCGATCTCTTCTCTTGCATCCGCAATCTTCTTCTCTGCATCTGCAATCTCATCTACAAATTCCTGATAGCCTTCCCCATACTCTGCCAGACCATCGTTATATTCCTGCCATCCATCCTGAAGCTCTGCTTCATTCTTTGCGATCTCAGCTTTTCCACTCTCAATCTCAGCCTCTCCTGCAAAGAACGCATTCCAGCTTTCTGCTATCTGCTTCTTTCCAGACTCAATCTGGGCTTTGCCGGAATCCAATTCCTTCTGGGCAGCCTCCAGTTGGGCTCTTACTGCTGCAAGCTGGGCATCTGCATCATCTAAGTTCTGTCTCTGGGCATCGATTGTTTCCTGCGCTGTCTGAATCTGTTCCAGATGATTCGTAATCTCTTTCTGTTTTTGAGCAATCGCAGCGGAAGCACCTGCAAGTTTTCCATTCATAATGGCTATTCTTTGTGCAGCAGACAGGGTGCTTGTGTCAGTTCCTTCTCCGGTACTCCCTTCCGACAATCCTGAAAGTAATTCATCCACCGCCTCTTCCAATGGCGCAAGAATCGCTTCTTTTTGTTCTGGCGGAAAAGAATACAATGCGGCCGCATCTAATAAATCAACCTGTTGTTGCAGCTTTGAGACTTGATTCTGTGCCTCATTTAGCTGATTTTGTCCAGCTTCTAATGCCGCTTTATTCTCATTCAACTGCGTCTGACTGCTTTCCAGCTGTTGTCTTCCTTCTGCTACCTGCGCTTCTTTTTCCACTAATAGTGCCCAGTTACTTTCCAGTTCTGCCACACTACTATTTAATACAGCTTCATTCTGAGCAAGTTCTGATTCCGCATTCTGTAGCTGTGAACGGCTGGCATCCAGCTCCTTCTGGCCATCAGCCAGTTCTTTTTTTGCATCAGCGATCTTGCGGTCCGCGTCTTCCAGCTTCGCTTTCGCCTCCTCAAGTTCTGCTCTTGCATCGGCAAGCTCTGCTTCTCCCTCCGCTCTTCCATCAGCCAGTTCCTGTTCCGCATCATTCAACTTCTCTTCTGCATCTGCCAGGATTCTTGCATAGTGATGTTCTGCCGCCTCTTTCGCCAGATCTTCCCATTCCTCTTCCTTATCATCCATATAAGCATCATATTCATCACTGTATATCTCATAATCCTGATCAAACTTCACCAGAATCTCTGTATAATAGTCTGTATCAAAGCTCTCCCATGGAAGATACATGAAGCCACTGATGCGTCCATTTCCAAGAGAAGTATTGCCTCTCTCAAACTGTATATAATTGGAGGATTGCGCCAGTCCTACAATGGTATATTCTGTTTTTGTAAAGCATTCCAGATCATCTTCATCGTTCGTATCCGAAAGCACCAGCGTCTGCCCGATATCTTTCTTGGTAAAACAAGAAGAATCCACAAGACACTCTCCTGCATTCTTCGGCATACGGCCTTCCATAAGTTCAATTCCATTTATATCTTCCGGGAGATTATAGGCCTTTAACACCATTTCATTCTCTCCGTCAATATTGCACAGAACATCCATATTGAAGACACCTTCTGCGTACCTTACATCCTTCTGCTTAGCAAGGAAGTCCACATCCTCTTGTTCAAAGCCAAGAGAAGACAATATCCGGTAATCATAGAATTGCTTCTCCGTCAAATATTGATTGACCGTCTTTACCATAGCAGGCTGTGTCACTTTCAGACCCGAAAAAAGGCCGACTCCCAAAGCAACAATCGCAAGAATCGCAAGAAATCGGCCCATACTTTGTTTAATTTCCCGTGTAGTAGATTTCCACATATTCGACTTCATTTTCCACCTGTCCAAAAAAGCATAAATTGCAGATATTTTTCAATAATATAGAATTATTTTAACATCTTTTGGCACAAGATTCTATTAAATATCTGTGAAAAATAAATGAATCACTTTTTATATTCCTCAGTTCTAAGAGCATTCATAGCCTGTTTCTTTGCAAATCGGGCTTCTTCACTGTCCTCTGAATCAAAATATCCGTTGGCATTCACTCTTGTCATATCATACATAGTGGACGCAACCGTTGCCTTGATTCGTGTATCAAGTGTAGCTGCATTAATTGCCATACCTCCCCAGCCACAAATACCAATAATACCAATCTTGTCGGCATCTACGTTATCCTGTACGGAAAGGAAGTCAACGGCAGCCATAAAATCCTCCGTATTAATATCAGGCGATGCCATATATCTTGGCAATCCACCACTCTCTCCGGTAAAAGATGGATCAAATGCGATTGTAAGAAATCCTCTCTCTGCCATTGTCTGTGCGTACAATCCAGCACACTGCTCCTTTACCGCACCGAATGGACCACTTACTGCAATTGCCGGAAGCTTACCCTCTGCATTCTTTGGAATATACATGTCTGCTACAAGAGTAATTCCATATCGATTCATGAATGTAATCTTCTTGTGATCCACCTTTTCGCTCTTAGGAAAAGTCTTATCCCACGCTGTAACCATCTTAAGCTCTTCTGTCTTCATAATATCAAATACCTCCGTATTAAAAATTCTATTGAAATGAAAGCCTTTTTGCTTTATGATATTATCATAAGACCTAAACTTAACTTTAGGTCAAGTATTATTTTCAAATTTTGAAAGAAGGTTTTTATGTACACAATTGGTCAAGTATCCGAGATGTTTCATCTCCCTATTTCTACCTTAAGATATTACGATAAAGAAGGATTTTTCCCTAATCTTAAACGCAAAGGCAATATTAGACACTTCGGTGATAATGAACTTGAAGCAATCCGAGTAATCGAGTGCTTAAAACAATCAGGTCTTGAAATAAAGGATATAAAACAATTCTTTGAATGGGTTACAGAAGGCTCCTCTAGCTATCAAAAACGAAAAGAATTATTTGAACATCGAAAAAGTACAGTTTACAAGGGACTACACAGGGTAGGTATCTGACGGGAGGGGTGCCGCCAGTCAGATTTTCCATGTGATGTTCAAGCTGTCGCTTGTGGCGGCTATGGTGGTGATCATCAAATCCACCACACGCCGCTTGTCATCAAAAGATACATTCTCCCAGGTATCGAGGTAGCCGGAAATCTGGCTGACCTGTTCCGGGCTGATGGCCTCCACAGTCAACTCCGCTATCCTTGCCAGAAGTTCCTGCTTGCGCCCGTCCAGTTCCGCTATCTTCACATTCACATAGGAGAACAGGACATTGTTTGCCCCCGTCAGACTGTCCACCAGCTTTTCAATCTCGCTGTCTACATGGGCAAGTTCCACTTGCAGGGCGGTGATTTTCGGGTTTGCCTTTGCCGCTTTCTTTTTTCCTGTCAGCGTCTTGTAGCTTGCCAGCTTCTTTACCATCTGCTGATAAACAACCGCTTCCAGTTCCGAAGTGATGATTTTCCCACAGCCAGGACAGCTTTTATTGTCCAGCCGTTTCGTGCAGCGGAGATACTGTTTGCCGGAGGGATTGTAGATACTCATAAGAGCATACCCGCAATTCCCGCACTTGATTTTTCCTGCCAGCCATGTGTGGGTGGCTTTCCGGGCAGACTGGATTTTCATGTTGTTCATCAGCTTCTTGCGGCAGGTCAGCCAGGTGTCGGAGGGGACGATACCCTCATGGGGAGCCAGTACCAGCATTTGGTCTTTTAAGTCGTTTTTCTTGCTGGCCTTTACATCTCGCCCTTGATACAGATAGCAGCCGTTCATGCCCGTAAAATCGGCAACGTCATTGACAATGACTGTACCTTGACTTTTGAAAAATTCGTACACATCAAGGTCTGCCTGCACATAGACAGGATTGCGTAACATCTGCGCCAGCGTGGGGCGTATCAGCTCTTTGCCATGGAACAAAATCCCCTGTTCGGCAAAGTACCGGGTAATGTCCCCGTAGGAAGTTGTGGGCTGGGCGTACATCTCAAACATCAGCCGGATATTGGCCGCTTCCTCCGGGTTTACCACCAGCTTCTTTGTGTTGATACCGTCCATCTTGATAGGCTCCGTATGGAAGCCGTAAGGGGCTTTCCCGCCCATCTTAAAGCCCCGCTGACTGCGGGAGTAGTAAGCGTCCGTTACCCGCTTCTGTATCGTTTCCCGTTCAAGCTGGGCGAACACGATACAGATATTCAGCATGGCCCGTCCCATCGGCGTGGAGGTATCAAACTTTTCCGTAGAGGACACAAACTCCACATTGTACTGCTGGAACAGCTCCATCATGTTGGCAAAGTCCAGAATGGAACGGCTGATACGGTCGAGCTTGTAAACCACGACCTTTGCAATCAAGCCCCGCTTGATGTCCCGCACCAGTTCTTGAAACTTCGGACGGTCTGTGTTCTTGCCGCTGTACCCTTTGTCTGTGTATTCCTTGCAGTTACCGCCTTTCAACTCGTATTTGCAAAATTCAATCTGGCTTTCAATGGAAATGCTGTCCTTTTTGTCTACCGATTGTCTTGCATAGATTGCGTCTATCCGATTGTTCATATTGTCGCTCCTTTTCTTAAAAAAGAAACGGAGCTGCTGACAGTTCTATTATACCGCCAGCAGCCCCGCAAATCAATGATGGGTTTGGAAAACCTTATGTCCCGGCTTCCTCACTCTCCCGCTTGTCGGCGTACTTGCGGAACACCTCATAAAGCTGCTGTTCCAGTTCCCGGCGTTTGGCTGCTTCCTGTTCCGGCGTGAACACCGGGGAGAGATTTTCCAGTGTGATTTCCTTTCCCTGAAAAGTCACGATTTCGATTTCCTTTTTGTATCTGATATTACTTATAAGATCACCTTTCCTTTCCATGCTGCCGCTGTTGCCGTTTCAGTTCCGCTAAAATCTCCGGCGGGATACGGTCAACCAGCCGCCGCATATCGTCCAGTTCGCTTTTTAACTTCGCCCGTTCCATCGTGTCATTCATCTTGCCTTTTTCGCTGGCCTTTGCCCTGACTTCCAGCTTTTCATTTTCCGCTAACAAGTCATTGATTGTGACCTTGTATTTTTTCAGTTGCCCGGAGAAGTTCTCCATCTGCGGAAACCACTTTTTCAGCATGGAGAGGGCTTCCTCTTTCTTCTTTCCGGCGTTCAGCGGGGTAATGCCGGAGAGAACCGCTTCAATGGCCCTCGCCTGTTTGGAGAGGTTGACCGCCTGTTTGAACAGCCGGGTGGGGATATGCTTCCGGCCCGTCTTGCTGGCGCTTTCCCCACGCTCCAGGTCGGGGTACTGCTCCACCATACAGGCGTGAAAATCGTCCTGCCACTTCGTCAGATTGGCCCGGTTGCCGATAATTTCTTTGGCGCACAGGCGGTTGTCCTTTGTCAGCGGCACAAAGACCAAGTGCAGATGGGGCGTTTTTTCATCCATGTGTACCATAGCCGAAACGATGTTCTCCCGGCCCACCCGGTCAATGAGGAAGTCCGCCGCCCTCTGGAAGTAGGCCGCTATCTCCTTTGGGGACTTGCCCTTGAAAAACTCCGGGCTGGCGGTAATCAGCGTGTCCACAAACCGAGTGCTGTCCTTGCGGGTGCGGCATCTGGCCTGCTCGATGCGGCTCTGAATGAAATGGTAGTAGCGGCCATCCGGCTTGACGATGTGGAAATTGTACTTGCTCCGGCTGGTGTCAATGTCCGGGTTGCTGGCGTACTGCTCCTTTTTCCGTTCATGGTGGGCTTCCAGCGGCCCCGCCGGGTGGCCCTTGTGCTTCTCAAATCGCAAAATTGCGTGTTGTGCCATTGAACTCCTTTCCCCATTCCATTCCTTTCCGGCGGGTTTTCCCGCCGAAAATATCTCTGATAGGATTGGAATGGAATGAATGTAAATAGATGGTTTTAATCTCTGTATTTCTATATACCGTCAGATTTCCGTACTTCAAGAGGATTGATTTTCGTACTCGCCAAGTACGGTTTTCAGCCCTCCGGCGTACCATAACCGGATTTCTTGAAGTCGGTGTTTGGAACCGCTTCATAGGATTTCGGGTAAATGCGGTTGGGTTTTCCACAGCCCTGTTTCTGGATTTCCACCAGCCCCGCATACTGCAACTCCCGCAGGGTGTTGACCGCTTTCTGCCGCCCGCAGCGGAGCAAAGCGACCACCTCGCAGATGGGGTAGTACAGGTAGACCCGCCCGTACTCGTCCGCCCAGCCGTTCTTCCGGGACAACTCCGCCCGGCGCAGGACAAAGGCATACAGCACCTTCGCTTCGTTGCTCAAGGGCTGGAATGTGGGTGCTTCAAAAAGGAAATTGGGGAGCCGGGTGAAACTGAACGCCTTTTCCGGCTGGTGAATATAAATCGTGTTTGTCATAGCGTGTTTTGTGGACGGTTAGAGGCCCGTTTTCCGGGGCGAATGATAAATGATACCAGCCGCCCCGGTTGAGGGCTTGCGGAGCCTTGCAAATCAAGGCTTTTCCCGCTCTTAACTGTCCACAGCAGACCTCCTTTTCCGTTCACTTTCTGTTTTCTGCCGCCTGTGAACTCTGGCGGCGCAGTCCGGGCAGTATTTGCCCCGGTTGGACTTCGGGACGAACACACCGCCGCACTCCGCACAGCGTTTCAAGTCCCTGTCCCGGTAAATCTCCGCTTCCAGCGTCCTGTCCAGCGGCAAGACCGCCCAGCGGAACCACTTGCAGCAGACGGAGAACGAAATCATCTGCGGACAGGCGCAGGTGTCGCCATCGTCCAGCGCAAGGCAGTTTCCGTCCTCGCAGTTGCAGCACTCCCGGCGTATCAGGCCGCTGGCTCGTCTCTTCTGGGGCGGGGTTATGCGGTAGGGGGAGCCGTCCGGCCTGTGTTCCAGCGGCGGCAGGTGTTGATAGGGTCTTTTGCTCATGCGTCCCTCCGTTTTCTTTGGCGTGTTCTGTTTCCAAGGTGCTTGTCCATCGATGAACTATCCCAAGTCTACACCTTTTTGACCGCCTGTGCCGTATATCCAAGAGGTAGGAAATCAGCCTGAAAAACTCCCTATTTCCACGCTCTCGGATTTGTGATATAATCAAAAAAAGATAAAAGACAAATTCAGGTTTCTGGTCTTCTTGCACAAAATAAAGGAGGAGCTATTATGCAAATTGTTTATATTCCAAGCGAATCAATGTCTGTTCAAGGTAAAAAAGATGAAATCTATAAAAGATATGGGAAAGACTGGAATATTAGAGAACAGGGAGGAGGTAACGGAAATTGGTTGTTGACCAGAAAAAGTGATGTGCTTGTAGATGGAAAAAGTTATCGTACTTTTGTACTTGAACACTACGGTAAATCCAAGCTGACAGCGAAGCTTGTTGATAAATTTCGTGAAGATGTAGCAAATGGTAAAATAAAACTGTAAATGCCTATGCCGTTATGCTATGAGCATAGTACATAGCATAACGGCTTCTCTTTCGTTGAGCTAGCAAGGAGGGTGAATATGTCTTTATCCATACAAGAGCGATTAAAAGACCTACGTGTGGAGCGTGGCTTGACGCTGGGGCAGCTTGCGGAGCAGACCGGGCTTTCCAAGTCTGCGCTGGGCAGTTACGAAACGGAAGACTTCAAGGACATCAGCCACTATGCCCTTATCCGGCTGGCGAAGTTTTACGGTGTGACCGCTGATTATCTGCTGGGGCTGTCTGAAATGAAAAATCACCCAAACGCCGATCTTGCAGACCTGCGTTTGAGTGATGAAATGATTGACCTGCTGAAAAGCGGGAGGATAGACAATACCCTGCTGTGTGAGCTGGCGGCGCACCCGGATTTCCCCCGGCTGATGGCTGACCTTGAAATCTATGTGAACGGAACGGCACTGAAACAGGCGCAGGGTGCAAACGCCATAGTGGACACGATGAGCGCAACTGTTATAAAAAAGCATAATCCTGGCATGAGTGATACGCAGTTAAGACAGCTTATCACCGCCCATATTGATGAGGACGAGTTTTGCCGCTATGTGATACAACGGGACATAAACGGGATTGCCCTTGCTCTGCGGGAAACACACAAGGACGATTTTTTCAGCGTCCCAGAGGATAACCCGCTAAAAGAAATGCTGGAAACTGCTGGTGAAATCGTCAGCCAGGACAGCGACACGGAACAAGCGTACTTGGCGTTTATCTGCAAACGGCTCAAGCTGAATTTTAGGAAGCTGTCAGTAGAAGAACGGAAGTGGCTGAAAAAGATTGCGGAAAAATCCGACTTGCTGAAGAATCCAAAACCGCAGAGAGGACGAAGATAAAAAATGCCTGAACGGCGGTTCTGGTTTTTCAGAACCACCATCCAGGCATTTTGTTTAGTAATAGAAAAAGGTGCAGTTGATTATTGCGTATTGTCAATCTCTCTCAAACCGGGTAGTAAAAATACGGCAAGCGCAACGATGATAATGCCAATTCCGCAAATGACAAACCATTTCTCAACTCCCAGCCGCTCCGCCAGAGGCCCGGAAATGACAAGGCCAAACGGCATGGCGAGGGAAGCGGCGCTTGTCAGTAGAGAAAAAACTCTCCCCAGATATTCTGGTTTGACCGTTTCTTGAAAAATCGCATTTTGCACACCGTAAAATGGAGCGGAAATTCCCATAACAGTACAGCACACAACAAAGACAAGAAATGCGTCTGGCGGCAAAAGCCCGGAGAGCATATTGCTAACGCCCATCAGGAGAACGGAAAGACCGATGGTGTACCGCCGTTTCTTAAAACCGCCCCAAATGCTCAGAATGACTCCGCCAAGCAGCATACCAACCGCAAAAGCAATTTCAGCGGCAGAGGCATGGGCCGGTGTTCCTTTGAAGTATGACATACAGATGAGAGGAAAAAGCGTACTGATTGGCATATAAAAGAACATATAAATTACACCAATCCAGAGCAGAGCAAAGAGGCCCCTGTTTTGCTTTAATACCACATACCCCTCTTTCATATCCTGTAAAAACTGTTGTCTTTTCGTTTCTGGACATAGTTCAGGCGTTGGTATGGACGAAATCGCAACAGTCACACAGGCAAGGATTGCACCCACAATATCTAACAATATAATTGCATTAAGAGGCCAAACAGCATATAAAAACGCTGCGGCAGCTGGACTGATAATCGCACTTACTGCTTGCATGGTCTGCGTGTAACCAGCGCATTTTGTAAGTTCCTCTTTTGGCACAATCATAGGTGTTGCTGCGCTGAATGCTGGAGAATGAAAAGCAGTTCCCGCACTTCGGATTAACAGGACAACCATAATAGACCATACGGGCAATTCCATGTAAAACGCCACCAGCGCCAGAATACCGCCAGCGGCGGCAATTATCAAATCCGCACCAATCATTACGCTTTTACGGCTGTGCCGGTCAACAAAAGCACCTGCAAACGGGCCTAAACAGGCTTGCGGCAAAAATCCAATCAGTGTTGCCGCCGTCAATATGATTGCAGAATTAGTTTTCGCAACCAAATAAAAGATAATGGCCATTTGCAAAATACCGCTGCTAATAAAGGATATTGCTTGTCCGGCAAGAAGTGTAAAATAAGTTTTTCTCCATGAATTGTTGTTTTGGGTCATAATGCGAACCTCCTTTTTTATTGCATTGTTCCTTTGTTTCTGCAATAAAAAGCAGGCGTTGTCCCACAGAGAGGGCAGACGCCTGCATAACAACAAAGCACGAAAAAACACCACGATACAGTTCAAAGACTGCTCGTGTCAAACCTACGTGTTCCTTTGCATACGCACGCAAAAAAAGCCCACCATCATGTGGAAAGGTACTTCTACTTTTTATTGCTTATTAGCGTACACAAATTAACACACGTAAGCCTCCTTCCAATCTCAAACTGTCGCACAGTATAACACACATCCGATAGACTTGTCAACCATTTTTAACCTTGTTTTCCATCTTGTTTTTCCATCTCTTACGGGCAGTAGCAAAGCCAGGCGAGCCAGTCAACGGTCAAGATGAACGGCGCTTTCAGCGCCGCCGTTGACAGTCTCGCCCGTCTTTGCTAATGGGTAATCAAGGCGGGAAAGCCATTTTAGGGCTTTCCCGCCCATTTCAATTTTGGGAGAAGAAAGGCCCCAAAATGAACGAGTGCGGCCAAACACTTTTAGGGATTGGCCACCTTGTCCACCCATCCAGCGGGGCGGCGGGGAACGGTCAAGGCCGGGCGTCAGCCCATTCATTTCAGCCTTGACGGTTTCCTGCCGTCCTGCTACTTTTCCCGGAGTGTGGCCACACATCTGGTCACGGTGTCCAGAGCTTTGGGACTTTTTGTCCCATAGGCCGGGGGCGGAGGACGAGGGACGGGGGCTTTCATAATACGCCCTGTCTGCTGCTGAAATCAGCCCTTTGTTTCCGGCTTACCAGCCCCAAACAAAGCCCTGCTTTCCTGCCGCGTCAAATGCCCTTGCCCTCCCCGGCGGCAACGGTATTTTCAGGGCAACGCCGACAGAGCGTATAACACACTACACTTTGCTCCGCAAAGTCGTGTGCCAAATGGGGCGCTGCCCCCTTTGGAAACCCCCGCAACAAACAGGTGCTATGCACCCAGCCGGGAGCATAGCGCCGTTTGTTGTCAGCAGCCCGTTTCACGGTCTGCGTGTAGTTCCTTGTAAACTGACCTAAGCTGCCGTCAAAGACGAAATAAAACAACTTGAAAAAACTCTTGCTATGCTGGAATTCAAATGTTGGTATTATGACACCGCCATAGCTGATGGCAACGAAGATAAGATTAATGCCATGCTCCCCGATAATCTCCCAAAGGACATTCAAAAACTTTATAACAAAGCCCACAAATAAAATTTGCCAGGCGTAACTGCCTGGCATTTACATTTTATCAAGCACGAAAAAATAGAAATATATCAAATTGACACCTCTGTAATGTTTTGTCCACGTGTCCGTCATTGTCATACCGTTTCTTATGGCTACATTTCGAGAGGCTATATTGGTATCTCTGATGATAGAGCAGACTTCATCTACTATTATTTTGAAATAACCACTGTCCCCATCTTGAAAAACGAATGCACATCTGCTAAAATTGGTTTGCAAACCAATTTGTATGGCAGGGGGTGATTGATTGGCAGTACGAAGTGACGGACTTCAAACGGAAAAACGGATCTTGCAGGCTTGTGTCAGGCTGTTTCTGGAAAACGGATACCATCAGACGACCATGCTGCAGATTCTCAGGGAAGCAAAAGTTTCCTCCAGCAGTTTTCAGAACCTTTTTCATAGCAAGGACGGCGTTCTGATGGAGCTGGTGGAATTCATGTTTGAAAACCAGTTCGGGATTGCCAGAAATGTTGCGGGCGAGGCGTTCCCGCCGGTGTATGTCTATGCGGCAGAAACCGCGCTCCAGATTACATTGACGGAACTGAATGAAAATCTGCGGCAAATCTATCTGGAAGCCTACACGCAGGAACACCTGCTGGATTACATCCAGCGGGCCACGGCGAAGGAACTGTACCGGATCTTCGGTCCTTATCAGCCGGAACTTACGGAGCAGGACTTCTACGAGCTGGAATTCGGATCGGCAGGACTGATGCGCGGCTATATGGCAAATCCCTGCACAGAAGATTTCACGCTTGAGCGGAAGCTCAACAAGTTCGTGACGCTGGCGCTTCGTGGCTACAAGGTGCCGGAGGACGAACTGCAGAAGGTGCTTACGTTCCTCGCGGGGCTGGATATGCGCAGCATTGCCCAGTCGGTCATGGAAGAATTGTTCCGCCGGCTTGCTATGCACTATGATTTTTCCCTGGACGGACTTCTTCCACAGGGATAGAAACAAATAAAGTTGATTTGCAAGGGAGTACTCCCTTGCATAGGGAAAACTCCCCTATGCAATCTCCCTCTGAACAAATTCCTTTTCTACGGAGTACAGAAAAGCTAAGAAAGGAAATATATATGAAAAAACGATTTTTTAGCATTCTGCTGAGCCTTTGTATGGTGCTGATGCTCTGTCCGATGACGGTCTTTGCGGAAGATGGCACCGCCGCTGAACTACAGAATCTGCTGGACAATGGCGGCACGGTGACGCTGGAGAGGGACTATACCATCGACACGAGTTTGGAAGTGAACAACACCGTCACCCTTGACCTCAACGGCCATGTAATCAAGATGACCGGCAACGTAAGTGTGATTAAAATCAATAGTGGTGGTAATCTGACTTTGCAGGACTGCGACTCGGAAGCGACACATGACGATTCCTCCCTGCCTGTCGGCGGTGTGATCACCGGTGGCAATGCGACCTTGGGAGGCGGCGTGTATATCGGAAGCGGCAGCTTTACCATGAACGGCGGCACTATTGAGAATTGCAGCGCATCTAGTGGAGGCGGCGTGGGTATCAGCAGCGGCGGCTTTACCATGAACGGCGGCACTATTGAGAATTGCAGCGCATCTAGTGGAGGCGGCGTGTATATCAACACTGGCAGCTTTACCATGTACGGCGGCACCATTGAGAATTGCAGCGGATCCTATAGAGGAGGCGGCGTGTATATCAGCAGCGGCGGCTTTACCATGAGTGACGGCACCATTAAAAACTGCAGCGCATCTACCGATAGTGGAGGCAGAGGAGGCGGCGTGCATATCAACAGCAGGGGCAACTTTACCATGGACGGCGGCACTATTGAGGAGTGCAACGCATATAGTGGAGGCGGCGTGGGTACCTACAACGGCTTTACCATGAACGGCGGCACCATTGAGGATTGCAGCGCATCTAAAGGCGGCGGCGTGGGTATCGAAGACGGCAGCTTTACCATGAGTAACGGCACCATTAAAAAATGCAGCGGATCCTATAGTGGAGGCGGCGTGCATATCAACAGCAGCGGCAGCTTTACCATGAACGGCGGCGCCATTGAGAATTGCAGCGCATACGATAACAAAGGCGGCGGTGGCGGTGTGAATGTCGACAATAAGGGTAACTTTACCATGAACGGCGGCGCCATTGAGAATTGCAGCGCAGAGTATGGAGGCGGCGTGCGTGTCGTTTATTTTGGAAGTAGTTTTACCTCGAATGGCGGTATTGTTAAGGATACGGTTTTTATAGGTGATGGAACCAGTCTTCAAACCGCAAGCTCCGGCAGCTACACCACGTTCTATAGCGAGGTTAAAAACATGGGCACCATCAGCGGCGGCGTTTACTACGGCGGCATAATTAATATAGGGGGCCAGGTTACCGACAACACATATCACACCGTTCACTTTAATTCAAACGGCGGCAGCTCCGTCCCTACCCAGTGGTTCGTCAATACCAGCACCGCAAAAGCGTTACAGCCTGCTACTAATCCAACTAAGGAAGGCTATACTTTTGCAGGCTGGTACACGGACGAAACACTCACTAATCAATATAAATTTGAAGACGCTGTTACCGAAAACATCACTCTCTATGCGGGATTCGAGCCGCTCACCTACACCATCACCTATGACGGCGGCGACAGCGAGGGCAGCATCGCCTCGGGCACAAAGACCCACGGCGTGAACTATACGCTTTCAAGCGAGACCTATACCCGCGAGGGTTATGTCCAGACCGGCTGGAAGGATGGGAACGGCAGAGAGTATGAGCTCGGCGACAGCTATACCATAGATGCGGAACTGACTCTTTACCCCGTCTGGGATGAGATTATCGAAGTTCCATTCACTACCACAGTAAAGCAGGGCGGTAATGTTGCACCTGGCAAAACAGTTTTCAATCTGCAACTTGTAGGCGATCAGGGAGAGAATCTGTCATCTGAAGACGTGAAGGTCACTGCTTCCATTACCACAAACGGAGCAGGAAGCTACGAAGGTATCATGACGATTACCGGTCCTTCAGAGGATCTTCTGGCTATGTTAAGAGACGGAGTATTTGTAAAGCAGGTGAACGCAGGCGAAGATGGCTGGATTTATGATGACAAGGTGTGGGGACTTCGTTATAAAGGAGAAATTGCTCTTGCATATGACGATGAAATCTTACCTCCTTCTTCTATGCTCATTTTCCCGGCCATTCTCGTGCCGTCAGAGAATGGCAGTTACTACGAAATCCCTGATGATGTATATGCGGTGGAGCAGATGAGCTTTACCAACACCTATACAAAATCCACAACCGAGCCGACGGAACCAACCAAGCCGATGTCAAGCACCCCAACCACTAACGCAACGACGAGTGTACAGACAGGCGACAATAGCAATCTCATGCTGTGGCTTGTTCTGCTCGCTGTATCGGCTGCAGGTGTGATTGGTACAGGCGTGTACAGCAGACGCAGGAGAAGTTCCCGGACTAAATAAACGGGACAAAACATAACAACAGTTAGCAAACACCCTGCAAGACTAAGAATCCTGCAGGGTGTTTCTATGTCATAATGTATGTCATACCGCAAGGCAAGGATACTGCCCTGCGGTATTATTATCGCTGTGAAAACTATCTTTCTTTGTCGTGGGATCGGTGCCAGGGCTTGTGCTTGCCCTCAGCCTGTAACCGTATCATCATCTTTTGCATTGTGCAGAGCTCTGCCATATCCATATTGAGTACCGGTTTTCACGAGTAATTGGCATTAGGGACAACAATTTTATTGCATACAATTCATCACCAAATCACATACTCTGAATCACCTCCATACATTCTTCATATTGAAGAACATATGTTGCTTCATTTCCCTTCGGGCGAGTCATATTCTGGTGATCGTAGGAATCCAGCAAATCGAGTGCATTGCTGTACTTTTCGATTACAGAAAGCACCTGTTTGCTGTCCAGTTCATTCTCCGTCCTTTTCATAATTCGTATCGCTTTTCCCAATTGTTTGATACGATTATCATTCACCGCATACCCTTTCAATATGTACTGTTTTAATACAGAATTAGCCCAACGGCGAAATTCCACACCACGTTTGGATTTTACACGATAACCAACGGAAATGATTACATCGAGGCTATAATATTCAATATTTCTTTCTACTTCTCGTTCCCCCTCAATTTGAACTGTCGCAAATTTTGCGACAGTTGAATTGTCGACGGATAATTCTTCTTTCAAAGCATTATTAATATGCTTACCAATCGTTTTAATATCCCTGTCAAACAACTCAGACATCTGATTCTGATTTAACCATACCGTTTCGCCTTCCACAGTTACAGGTAATTTCACCTGATGATCTTCTGTTTCAAAAATTATGATTTCATTCCTGTTCATCAAACACCTTCCTTTCCATTTCTTCTTTCATCCCATTTTTCTCCAGATATTGATTCATTTTTACATAGTACATCAACATCCGAAGCAAATACTCAGGCATTTTCCTTCTGCCTGCTTCCCATTCTTCCAAATTGCGAAGTGGAATACCTATATACTCTGAAAATGCTTTTCTGCTCAAGCCTAAGCCTGCTCTGATTCTCTTTAACTTATCTGCCTGTTCTTGTAATTCTTCTCTTTTTTCCATGATAAAACCTCATTTTGCGCAAAACAAAAACCACCTTTTCGGTGGTTTTATTCTAAAATATCTGAACCATTTTGTATAATGGTCTCATAAATTAAGACACTTTTTCGGACAGTTTTTAATGAATCTGATATACTTAAACCAGTATGAAAGAAAGGATCCATTATCATGTCCAGACAAAGAAGAAATTTCAATGCCA
>NZ_JBDOHT010000025.1:0-25103 GCF_039832125.1 Dorea chungnamensis
TCATGGGTGCCTACAGGTTCATTATAAGGCAAAAATATGGAATTGTTAAGGTGCAAAATGGAATTTAATCCCGCAAATTTACTGGATTATTTAATAATTGGAATTTAGTTTTTCATTTAAGTCATAAAATAAAGACCTCAGGAAAATTTTCCCAAGGTCTTTATCTCACCAAACATCTTATCTTATATGTTCTTCTGGATGTTCATCCTCAAAATCAAATACGCAACGTTCATATGCATTGATCACATGAGTATCTTGATATTTATCATATCTCTTATGCCTTCTTCCATATGATATATGTACATGCCCATGGATAAAATATTTCGGATGAAACCTTTCCATCAATGTATTAAATACCTGAAAGCCCTGATGTGGCAGGTCTCGTCCATCATTCAGCTGATAAGCCGGAGCGTGGGTGACCAGAATATCAAATCCCCGCCTTCTCAGCAACTGAAACCATAATTTGCTGACTCTGTGCCGCATCCCCCACTCTGTATACTGATGTTCTCCCTCACGGTAACGCATAGAACCTCCCAGGCCCAGGATGCGAACTCCTTTATATACATAGATCTGGTCTTCTATACATATACAGCCTTCCGGTGGAATCTGTTTGTATTTTTCATCATGATTTCCATGGACATATAATACCGGTACAGATGCGAATGTAGCCAAAAATGAAAGATACCTCGGATTCAAATCCCCACAGGAAATAATCAGATCGATTCCCTCTAGCCTGCTTTTATCAAAATGATCATAAAGGGCAGGAGCCTCTTCATCCGCAAGTGCTAATATTCTCATAATATTCTAACCTTTCGTTATATCGATTCCCTGCTGTGAAATAACAGGTCTGGATGCCTCTTGTAACTCCTCTTCTTTTGGAATAGATCCAACGACATTCTCTGCCAGCCAATCCATAGTAAGAATCTCTTCTGGTGTCAGACTCTTATTTGGATTGTTCTGAACCACTCCTTCCTGAGAATAAAGAACTCCTGAAAATGGATTAAATTCTCCTGTACAGATTGTATTCTTCAGAAGATCTACCAGTCTCTTTGTTCCTATCGGAAGATTCTGAGAACAGATAACATCTACTACTCCCGAAGACATCCCCCACCAGTAGTTGATTGCCTGCATCGTTGCCGGATTATCATCATACTTCCAGGTTCCATCCATAATCGTCTGAATCAACTGCTCATAGAATTTACCCCAATGCCATAATGGCATTGCCAGATTGTGGGGAACTTCTCCATCCAGTCGATAAAGCCCAAAATATCGAGACGCTTCTTCCGGTATTACCATATCCTTTCCAGATACGCACATTGGCTGTATCTGTCTGATATTTTCAACAACATTACCTTCTTTCTTCGTTGACCATTCCAGATATACCTTTGCCCGTGGATTGATCATCTTCGCACCCAACGCAAAGGCGTTAATATTGGCTATTGCGCCATATATCGGATAATCTGCTATATAAGCGATCTTATTATTCTCCGCCATTGCTCCTGCTATAGCCCCCATCAGGAATTTTGCTTCATGCATCCTGGCATAGTAAGTTCTGATATACCGATGTGAAGTATTTACTGAACAGCTTAAAATACGAATATCTGGATGTGCAATTGCAGCCTTTACACTTGCCGGTACAAAAGAAGGCGTCGTTGTAAACACGATATTGCATCCCTGCTGTATCGCATCTTCGATGCGTTCCTCTATATTATCCAATGTTGTATTATCATAATAAATTGTACTTACCTCTTCCGGGAATTTTTGCTCCAGATGCATTCTTCCTAATTCATGTGCATAGGTCCACGCAGAAGATGTTGCTGTCTTTTCATAGATAAAGGCTACTTTCAATTTTGGTGCACTGATTGGAAGCAGACGGCTTAAAATAGGTTTTTTCTCCTTTCCTGGATCCATCTTAAGATCCACTTCCTTATCTTCTTCTAACAACTTAAACTCTTCCCAACTCTTTGTGACCAATGCTTTCAATTCACTTGTTGTCTTATCTTTTAATGCTTCATATCCATATAAGGTAATAAACGACAAGAAAGCATCTCCTGCTGTGATTGAAAGTTTCTCCCCGCCTTTTGCAGTATACTCTGCATTGAATCTGGAGTATACAGAATTAAAATCCAATCGGTCTTCGTTATTCCATTCTTCATCTTCACTTTTGCCGACCGCTTCTAATAATTTTGCAAATCTTCCTTCCTCAGAAAACCAGATATAATTAATCTTTGTCTTATCATAAAAATCCATATATTCATAATATATCTTATTTTCTTTTTCCTCTGTACGCTTCGGCACAATACGAGTTACAACTGCCGGGGCAGATACAACGCCATAGAACTTCATGACACTGACGCGCTTATTTCCTTCTTCTACATAGAATTTATTCATATATTCGTAAGCCTTGATAGGTTCACGAATTCCTTCATTTTCATGGGCAGTGCTAAGATGTGCCCATTTAATGGCAAATTCTGTATTTTCTCTCAATATCGGCATAAAATTTGATGCAAATGCTTCGCTTCTTCCATAAGTTTTCGTTCCCACAATCTGATCGACCGGAATCTGAACTAATCCCAAAGGCACTTCAGATAATGTACCTTTACCTGGAAGGATGTCATCCAGCACCTCCAGTGTCGGTTTCAGACCACGAAGCATTCGAGATTGATACTCTTTCTTGCCCATTTTATATGCTTTGATGTATTCTTCTATTGCCATAATATCCTCCTAATAATTAGAAATTATCTTTGATATTAACATCATTTCCAACTTATTATATACCATTCTCTAGAATTTCACCAGTATCCGACTTACATAAAAATAGGAAGCATATGCTTCCCATTTTTATATATAATACATATCCTGACTGTATGCATTATGCTCCTGATATTCTCTTTCAAGATCTGCCAGAGTCAGATTTGTAAGTATATTCTCTAACTCTTGATTTACCTTATCAATGACCAATTGCTGAATAGTAATCGATATTCCAACATTTTTACTGTCTTCTGATATTGATTCACTTTCGAAACGATAATCCCCTTCTAAAGCTTCCAGTATCTCAGACACCGTAATCTTACCGGCTTCTCGGCTTAGGAGATAACCACCCTGCGGACCTTTTACACTTTTTACAATACCCGCTCTGCGAAGTGCAGCAAAAATCTGTTCCAAATATTGTGAAGATAGCCCATTTCTCTCAGCAATACTATTCAACGCCACATGATCTGTTTTTGAATTCACCGATAGATCTATCAAAGCTATAAGCCCGTATCTGCTTTTTTTCGAAAATTTCATATTTTTCTACCTGCACATCTTTCAATTCATCTATTCTGTAAACAGTGGTGTAGAATAATATCTGTCGCCTGTATCCGGCAATAATGCTACAATCGTCTTGCCTTTGTATTCCGGGCGTTTTGCCAGCTGAATTGCTGCTGACAACGCAGCTCCAGAAGAAATTCCCACCAGAATACCTTCATATTTTGCAAGAAGTTTTCCTTTCTCAAATGCATCTTCATTCTCAATCTTGATAATCTCATCATAAACAGATGTATTCAATACCTCTGGAACAAATCCCGCACCAATTCCCTGAATCTTATGCGGACCACCTTTTCCTTCTGACAATACCGGAGATCCTGCCGGTTCCACTGCTACCACTTTTACATCTGGATTCTGAGACTTCAGATATTCACCTACACCTGTAAGTGTTCCTCCTGTACCTACCCCGGCAATAAATGCGTCTACTTTTCCGTCTGTATCTTTCCAGATCTCCGGACCCGTTGTACTTCTATGAATTGCAGGATTTGCAGGATTAACAAACTGTCCCGGGATAAAACTATTTGGAATCTCTTTGGAAAGTTCTTCTGCTTTTTCAATAGCTCCCTTCATTCCTTTTGCCCCTTCTGTCAAAACCAGCTCTGCTCCATATGCTTTCAAAATATTTCTTCTCTCAACACTCATGGTCTCAGGCATCGTCAATATAATACGATATCCCTTTACGGCTGTAATGGATGCAAGCCCAATTCCTGTATTGCCTGATGTTGGTTCAATAATGACAGAACCTTCTTTTAATATTCCTTTTTCTTCTGCATCTTCAATCATTGCTTTGGCAATTCTGTCTTTTACGCTTCCTGCTGGGTTGAAATATTCCAATTTCACCAGAACCGTTGCTTCTAATCCTAATTCTTTCTCAATATTAGCCACCTCTACAAGCGGTGTATTTCCAATCAGTCCTAATGTTCCTTTATAAATCTTTGCCATGTCTCTATTCCTTCCTTTTCTTTATTTTCCGTTTTTCCTACTTATTTAATAGGTTTAATAGGATTATATTCCTACTTCTCATATTTGTCAACTATATTTTATAATTATTTTTTCAAAAGCACAAGAAAACCATCAGAAATATCTGTATATCTCTGATGGCTTTTATCTAAGAAATCATATTCAAAAAATATTGATGCACTTTAAGATCATCTGACAGTTCTGGATGAAAGGCAGTCACTAACTGGTTGTTCTGCCTTGCTGCTACAATCTTTCCGTCTACCCGAGCCAGAACTTCTGCTTCGCCAAAAACTTCTGCTATATATGGTGCACGGATAAATGTCATGGGAATCTCTCCTATCCCCCGGAACTCATCTTCCGTATAGAAACTTCCAAGCTGTCTTCCATATGCATTCCGCTTCACACGGATATCCATAGTTGCCAGATGTGTTGCTTCCTCTTCTATATCTTTGGCCAATAAGATTAATCCTGCACAAGTGCCGAATACCGGCATTCCCGCCAATATCTTATCTCTGATTGATTCATATAAGTCTAAGTCATGAAGTAATTTCCCCATTACGGTACTTTCTCCACCCGGTAATATCAGTGCATCAAACTCTTTTTCCAGATCTTTTTTCTGGCGTATCTCAAAATGATCTGCACCAAGCTTATCCAACATCTGTCCATGTTCCGCAAATGCGCCTTGTAAGGCTAAGATTGCTACTGTCATATTATTTTCCTCGCTCTGCCATAAGAAGTTCAATTTCCTGCTCATTGATACCGACCATGGCTTCACCCAGATCTGTGGACAATTCTGCGATTAATTTTGCATCTGTATAATTAGTCACTGCTTTTACAATTGCAGAGGCCCGTTTTGCCGGATCTCCAGATTTGAAGATTCCGGAACCTACGAACACGCCTTCTGCTCCAAGCTGCATCATCAGCGCTGCATCTGCTGGTGTAGCTACACCGCCGGCTGCAAAATTAACCACTGGAAGTTTTCCATGCTCATGCACATATTCTAACAAATCTACTGGAACCTGTAATTGCTTTGCTGCTTCAAACAATTCGTCTTTACGAAGATTCACAACCCGACGAATCTCCGCATTCATAACTCTCATATGTCTGACTGCCTGAACAACATCTCCGGTACCTGGTTCTCCTTTCGTGCGAATCATAGATGCTCCTTCTGCAATACGGCGAAGTGCCTCTCCCAGATCTCGCGCTCCACAGACAAATGGAACCTTGAATTCTGTCTTATCAATGTGATAAATATCATCTGCAGGAGAAAGGACTTCACTTTCATCGATATAATCAATCTCAATTGCCTCTAATATCTGAGCCTCTACAAAATGACCAATCCTGCACTTCGCCATAACTGGAATAGACACCGCTTCCTGAATTCCCCGAATCATCTTTGGATCACTCATACGAGATACTCCACCTGCTGCTCTGATATCCGCAGGAATTCTCTCCAAAGCCATTACTGCACAAGCACCTGCTGCCTCTGCAATTTTGGCTTGCTCTGGTGTTGTAACATCCATAATAACGCCGCCTTTTAACATCTGTGCCAACTGCTTATTTAATTCATATCTGTTTTCCTTCATTCGATATACTACCTTTCCTATATATTTAATATGTTATATAGGAGTATTATACTTACAATTGGCATTTTTGAAATATCCAGTTTTGCTTTTTTTGTACATGCCACTTTATTATTTTCTTTTTATTTATCTTTATCTTCCATTAGATCTGCCAATGTATAGCGATCTGTATATTCATTGATAACCTTCCACAATCCTTCCCAAAACGGCAATGTTGTACATTCTTCACATCTTGGGCAGCGGTTTGGCTGATCTTCAATACACGCAATTGGTGCCATGCTTCCTTCTGTTGTACGTAAAATATCTCCCACAGTATATTCTTCCGGTTTACGTGCCAACATATAGCCACCATTATTTCCTCGGTAACTTCTTACATATCCGGCTTTTGTCAGAAGCGGCATGATCTGTTCCATGTATTTCAATGTGATATTCTGCCGTTCTGCAATATCTTTTAACCGAATATAGCTTCCCTCATCATGTCTGGCCAGATCAATCATAATTCTTAACGCATAACGTCCTTTTGTTGAAATCTTCACCAAAATCCCTCCTACAGAATTTTCTCAAAAGCAATTCTTGGATCCCCATCTTCACATCCGCCAACTAAACGGATATTACCACACGGGACGAATCCTGCCTTAGTAAGTGCTCTCTGCATCGGAAGATTTCCCGGATGTGTATCAATCCTTACTGCCCGGAATCCGGCCTTCTTCGCCATCTCAAATCCATACTGGAACATCTTTCCGGCAACACCCTTACCTTTAAAGTCATCAGACACACAGACTCGATGCATAGATGCATATTCTCCGTCTGTCAGCCACTTTCCGTCAATCTGCGCATAAGATGGATCTGGAGTTATCTGAAATGCAAATACTCCAGCAATCTCTCCACCCTCCACCGCGAGATATGTACAGCCCTCTTTCGCATCCTGCATCCACACTTCCCTGGAAGGATATCCCTTCTGCCATTGATCGAGCCCCAGACCACGTAATTGTTGTTTTGCCTGTTCTGTAATCTCACACATCTTATCAATATGCTCATAAGAAGCTACTATAAAATCCATACACACCCTCCTAATCTTATATATATATCTATTTAAAATGTTTCTTTATCTCACATACAGTCAACACTTGCTCTCGTACTTGAAATTTAATCTCCATCCCCGCATACTCCATTCCATATACGCGTTCAGGATCTTTTTGATAAGCCGGTCTGGGATCCTGGCTGAGAATCTGTTTCAACACCATTTGTTTTTCCTCAGGAACGATTGCAATCCATTGTTCTGGAATCTCTACTTCAAGTCTATACTCTCTTACTTTCTCCGAGAATCCTCCTCTCGCCATTGGGTAACTGTCTACATAAGGAAGATACGGCTTAATATCATAAATGGGAGTCCCATCCAAAAGATCGGCTCCCTTTACATGTAACACAATTCCTAACCCTTCCATTAATTCTATTTTCTCTAATTCAACACAAGACAGTCCGATAGGATTTGGTCGAAATGGAGAACGCGTAGCGAACACTCCTACTCGCTGATTCCCACCCAATCTTGGAGGTCTTACCGTCGGACTCCATTCCTCTTGCACTGCCTCGGTAAATTCCCACAACAGCCAGAGATGTGAATATCCTTCCATTCCTTTGCATGCATCTGGATTACGATACTCTGGCGTAAAAACAATCTCTGCTTTCGTATCCGCCAGTCCACTCTGGCGGGGAATTCCAAACTTAGACGAAAACTCTGTATGTATATATGCAATCGGTCGTAATGTTAATCCTGCATCCATAAATTCAGCTCAACTTCTCTCTGATCATCTGTATCTCTTCTTTGTGTCCCTGATCATCCAAAGGTGTCTCAAGATAAAAAGGAAGTTCCCTTAATAACGGATGTCTTAATACATGTAGCAGCGTATTCATTCCTATCTCTCCCGAACCAATCGTCGCATGTCGATCTTTGTGAGAGCCAAATGGCATCATACTGTCATTCAGATGAATCGCTTTTAAAAGCTCCAGACCAAGGACCTGATCAAATTCTTCCAGAACGCCATCCAGATCATTGACAATATCGTATCCTGCCGCAAATACATGACAGGTATCCAGACAGATACCAATACGCTCCGGATGCTTCACACCATCACGAATTGCTTTCAGATGCTCGAACCTTGCACCAATCTCTGTTCCCTTTCCCGTCATAGTCTCTAATAGTATCGTGATATTCTCTTCACCGGTAATTGCCTGATCAAGACCAGCAATAATATTCTCTATGCCTGCCTCTATTCCGATTCCGGTATGGCTGCCCGGATGAAATACCATATTCTCAATTCCAAGCGCATCCATCCTGGCCGTATCTTCCCGAATCACTGTGCATGCGAATTCATACACTTTTTCCTGCGCACTGGCAAGATTCATGGTATATGGCGCATGCGCCAAAAGCGGGCCAAACTGATTGTCCCGCCGTATTTTTTGAAATTTTGCAATCTCTTCATCCGCATATGTCTTAAAATTAGAACCTCTGGGATTGCGGCTGAAGATCTGCATAGTATTTGCTTCCATCTCCACCACATTTTCTGCAGTTTTTGCCAGTCCTTTGGCAATCGACATATGCGTTCCAATTGTCAGCATCTATACCCTCCCTATAAGTCACGTATCTTCTATGAACTCTTACTGATATGATATTCTCTCTTCAATGTGCGCATAATTCCCCTTGAAGCTACATCTACAATGATAAAACCAAATGCAATAGCAAGACAGGTTGCAAGTAAAACAACCGTTTCGCTGAATGCCATCTCCATATCCCTGCTCACACATCCATACATCATATAATACAGATTTGGTCCTGGAATCAACGGAAATACTGAAGCTGTCAAAAAGATGGTAGATGGAGCTTTGTTAATTCTAGACATAATAAATGCATAAAATGCCACGAAAATCGATGCTAAGAGAGTTGCCAGAAAATTACTTGGCTCTAACTCGAATACTACAAGATAAATTGCCCATGTAAAAAACGCACCAACACTGGTATATAATACCTGTCTTCCCTTAATCTTGAACCACCATGCAAAACCAGTACATGCAATCGTACAGGAAATCAACTGAATCGGAATACTGTTATTTAAAATAAATCCTTCCAAAGATACGCCATCCAGCAGGAGCATAGCAAGCGCAATTCCAAACGCAATTCCGGCTGCACCTAAAAACGCATTCATGATATTCAAAGATCCAGAGATAAAGTCTCTCTGCAAAAGGTCACGGATTCCATTCGTCACTCCAAGTCCACTGATCAGAAGCATAACAATTCCAATCATAATCCATTCCGCATGGCTTCCAATTCCAAGTCGCACCAGCAGAATGATAATGACCTCTGATAAGAAAGACAGAATCATATTATATACCATAAGATTACTTTCTCTTTTACTCAGCCATTCGCCAACCACTACGATCATCAATGAGACAATGACTGCAACGATTGCATCCATAAATCCGCATCCAAAGAAAACCGCAAATCCGGTTCCACCCATAACTCCTGCAAAATACTTAACAGCAGGATGCTGCTCTTCCCGATTCATAACCTCCAGATACTTTTCGCGTAATTTTTTCTCATCTGGTTTATTCTGACAGACATAACGGGACAAATTATTCAAATAATCTAAACGATCAAAATTAATATCTGTTGATTCAATATGCCGGATCTGAGTGATAATATCCCCTTCCGGTGTTTCCACTGTTATCTGGATATTACTCGGAATTACAAATACATCATACCGTGTAAATCCATAACTTTTACACATTCTGTACAGACTGTCTTCCAGTCTGAAATTCTCTGCACCGCTTTGCAGCATTGCTTCTCCAATATCAAGAATCCCCTGTAAAATTTTGTTATAATTCATAAAACTACCTCAATAACTATAATTATTTTGCATTTGATAAACACCGACATACGAATCATATACACTGATTTTCCAGAAGTCAAGCCATTTTTTTAAACTTTTCATATGATATTTTTTTCACTATTATCTAGTACAAGGATAGCTATTCTTATCAATATGCGTTATAATTATGTCAATAAATAAACAAAGGCAGGGAATTACTATGATTATTAGCGCAAAACACATGATTACCGGCGACGGAAAGACCGTTCTTGAAGATCAGGCGGTTGCCATTGAAGATGGCAAGATCAAGAAAATCGGCACCAAAGAAGAACTCATCGCAGAGTTTCCTGAAAAAGAAGTAAAGGATTATGGGGATGCAACGCTCTTACCAGGACTTTGTGATATGCATGTGCATCTTGGCTACTGGTTTTCACAGCCGGACAGCTTCAATTACAACGATCAGCTGATCACATTATTTGCAGTCCAGCATGCGCAGTCCGCTTTTGAACGCGGCATCACCAGTGTACGTGATATGACATCTGCAAGAAAACTGTGTGCGACTTTAAAATTAGCCGCAGAAAAGGGATTTATCACGATTCCAAGAATCACGCATGTTGATAATGGAATGTGCATGACCGGTGGCCATGGATGGGATGATGATATCGCACAGGTGGATGGACCTTGGGAGATTCGTAAAGAGATTCGTCGTCAGGTGCGTGACGGTGCTGAATGGATCAAAATCCTCACAACCCACCGCAGCCACATTCCAGAATATACCCAGGAAGAACTGGATGCAGCTGTCGATGAATGTCACAGAAGAGGAATTAAATGTGGAATTCACGCCGGAACACAGCCAGGTATCCAGATGAGTATTGATGCTGGATTTGATACCATTGAGCATGGTACCTTTATGACCTATGAACAGGCACAGCAGATGGCTGAAAAGGGACTTGCATGGACGCCTACAATCATGGCTTATACATATCTGTATGAGATTACCAAGAAGAATCTGGAAGAATGTGCCGGCAAACCGGTCAATGATCCAGTCATGCAGAAAGAAATGGCCAACTGGGAATATTTCGAACCAGCATACAAGGCTTACCGTGATAATTTCAAGAAATTTTACGACACAGGCGTAACCGTTCTTGCCGGAACCGATATGGTAGTCTATGGTTCTCCTTTGCTGCCACTTCCTAGAGAGCTGCAGTATATGGTGGAATATGGAATCACACCAGTTCAGGCCATCCAGACTGCAACCTCCAATCCTGCAAAAGTGCTTGGTTTTGAAAATGAACGCGGATTGGTCAAAGAAGGCTTGGATGCAGACCTCCTCGTGGTCGGCGGTGACTTAAGTAAAGACATTACTCTTCTAAACGATGTCAAACTGGTAACTCTTGGAGGAAAAAGAGTATTTGAAGATGGCATCCGTTATGTAGGAACACAGAATATGTTCATGTAATTAAAAAATAGCTTTCTCAAGGTTCCATTCCCTGAGAAAGCTATTTTACATTTTAAGTATCATTTCTCTGCCCGTTCATCCCAGAACGTACAGTCTGTTCTTCCAATCACTTCCGAAGTAAATGGCGTCCCATCATTTTTCTTATAATGCTTTGTAGCACGAAGCACATATTTCGCTCCCACATAGACGATCGGAACGTTGAAGAACACGATCAGGATATTTCCAAGATCCGAAAATGCCCATAAGTTTCCCAATTCCAGACCGGCAATATTACACAGAATACCAAATGCTGCTACAAAAAGTGCAATTCCTCTGACTACATTAATGAAGCCTTTATCCTTACGGATTCGATTGGCTGCAATCTCAGAGAAGCTGATCATTCCCAGAAGACAGGTATATGCAAACATGCAGAAACACAATGTAATCACAAAGGTCACCAGTGCATTGGCTGCTGTTCCCGGTGTCAGTGTCGCAATAGACTCTGTAAACTTCGGAAGCTTGTCAAGTTCTGCCCAGGCCGCTGCATCCGGTCCATCCCAGCAGTGCGCCATAACTACAACAAACCCTGAAAGTGTGCAGATCACGATGGTATCCAGGAACACCCCGATAGATGCCAGGATACCCTGTTCACATGGATGCTTTGCGTCAGAAGCGGCTGCAGACATGGTGATTGTACCCTGACCAGCCTCGTTCGACATCAATCCACGCTTCACACCTTGTGCCAGGACGGTTCCGAACATTCCGCCAAAGAACGCTTCCGGCTTAAACGCACCGCCAAAAACTGCACGGAAGAAATACGGAACCGAACCAAGATTTAAGAGAATCAGTATCAACACCGTTATGATATAAAGTACCGCCATTACCGGAACCATCTTATCCGTCCACTTGGTTACTTTCTTAATTCCGCCAAAAGCTATGACAGCTGTCAATACAATGATCAACGCTCCCACTGCATAATAAAATGCAGAATCTGTCGCAATCGTTGCTCCTGTTACGATCTCAGCCATTCTTCCCACAGAGGATACCACGTTGAATCCCTGTGCCGGCAGACAACAGAGGGCATATAAGATATAAAGCACGGATAGGAACACTCCAATCCAGACTTTATTTCCCAGAAGTTTTCTTCCATAGAATGGAAGCCCTCCGATAAATTCATCATTTTTCTTCTCTTTAAAGATCTGCGCCAGCACACCTTCCATGTAAGCCACTGCCATTCCGAAAAATGCAGATATCCACATCCAGAATAGGGCTCCCGGACCTCCCACCGCTATGGCACCTGTAACTCCGATAATATTTCCCGGTCCTACACGCATGGCAGAACTTAACAGGAACGCTGCAAGTGGAGAGATTCCGGTATCAACCTTCCTCTTCTCCGTCATAATCTTAATTCCCTTTTTGAAATAGGTCACCTGCATAAAACCGATTCGGAAACTGAAAAAAATTCCAGAGCCCAAAAGCAATATGATTGCAAATGAAAAATTTCCAAGAAGCGGAATCGATGAATACCACTCAAAATTCGTTGGGAAATCCCACAGAAAATCCGATAACGGACCTACAAAGGCAAAAATCCCATTAATTGATTCAAAAATCCCCTGCATACACTAGCCTCTCTTTCGTTTTTTTCATTGTATCAAAAAAGTACCCTGTGGTAAAGATACCCTGGAACACTCCGGAGCATCCAGATTTCATTATTTACACTTAAAGTCTGTCGGACTGTCAATCAATGTTGCAGTCTGAAATTCATGCTTGTGGTTATCCTCTTCTTCGGTACAATCCTTGATAAAATGAACATGTTTTCCATTTCCCACGTCAATCGCACCCGTAGTTTTGCCACAGAATTCATGAAAATATTCATCGGAAAAAGGTATCAGAATTACAGGCTCAGATTTCTCCTGCCACCAGGAACTCTCTCCTATATTGAGACGGTGTGATTCCTTCCGCTTTCTTGAACACTTTTGTGAATACCCGGTAGTCTCCATATCCCGTCTTCTGTGCAATCTCCGCAATCGGAAATGAAGTTGAGAGCAATAGCTTCTTTGCTTTTTCCATCCGAATATTGGTCAGATAGGCAAGAAATCCTACTCCAATCTCATTCTTAAAAAGCTGGCTGATATATTGTGGGTTCAGGTGAAATTCTTCGGCAAGAACGGAAAGGCTCACCTCTTCTTCCAGATGTTCCTGCAGATACCGGGTAATCCCTATGATTACGCGTTCCCCTTGTTCTTTCGGCTCGTGTTCCTCTGCCATCCGCTGTTCATACAGAGAGATTTTCAGATTGTCTATACAGATACCGAATTCCTCATAATCTACTGGTTTAAGAATATAGTCCGTAATCTGCAGTCTGAGTGCCTGCTGACAATAAGAGAAATCATCATATCCTGATACGATCACATAAGCGATCTTCGGATGCTTGATGCGGCTGACCTGAATTACTTTTAGTCCACTCATAATAGGAATATTAATATCCATGATTACAATATCCGGGCGCAATGCATCAATCTGGGCTAATGCTTCCATGCCATCTGCTGCCTCGCCTACTACTTCACAGTCATGTGCTTCCCAATCAAACAATCGCTTGAAGCCTTCCCGAATCATAATCTCATCATCTACCAGCAATACTCTCAGCTTTTTCATCTCGCACCCTTCCCTTCATCCATGGTCAACAACAGATGTGCCGTCACACCTCCTGTAATATTCTCTGTATACCATAATCCACATTCTCTGCCACAGAGCAGTTTGATCCGCTTCTGAACATTCAAGATACCGATACTGTTCCCTTCCAGCTTCGGGGCCTGCTTATCATAATGTCGAAGTAAATCCTCGATTTTCTCTTTCTTCCCTTCTGCAAAACCACTGCCCGTGTCAGACACCTGAATCTCCATAAACGATTCCTTCAGTTTTGATCTTTGAGCGGAGATCTTCACTTCTCCCCGATATCCCTTATTTTTCAATCCATGCAGCAAGCTGTTTTCCACAATCGGCTGCAGGATAAAATTCGGAACCAAAACACCTCCGAGATTCGGGTCAATATCATAATTGCACACCAGTTCCGGATACCGATAACACATCAGATCCATATATGACTCCAACAATTCCAGTTCATCATCTAAGGCAACCATCTGACGATCTATCTTTACACTCAGGCGGAAAAAGTCTACCAGCCGCATCAGAAGATCGGCAACCGGCTTATCATGATTCAATTGTGCCTGAATACGGATCGTATCAAGAGTATTATAGAGAAAATGTGGATTGACCTGACTTTTCAGGTATAGCATGGACATCTTCTGCTCCGTCAGTTCTGCCCGGAGGATGTCTGGATTCTCCAAAGTCAGATAAAAAGACATGGTCATTAAGGTAAGCCCCATACCGCTGATCAGCCAGGTCGGATTGACTGCTTGCAACAGTGATACGCATACCTCAATTACAAGGGCTGCACCGATGGCAAACTTCTTTTTCCGGTCAATCTCTCTCCAGTTAGACAATAACATCCATACACACAGGAGAAGATAGAATGCCATGCTGACATAGCATACATTTGCATGGATTCCATCGGAATAATTCCCCTTCTCTGTAACGGCATAGTGAACCGGCAAAAGCATCGCTCCCAATTCAGCCACCACAAGATAGATTCTTGCTGCCAGGTCAAAATTCCGAGGCTTTCCGGTCTCTTCTTCTACCAGTATCGCAATATACTGATAAAACAGATATACAATCAGCACCATCGTTCCGATGAAAAACCGATGCAGAATATCATTCAACGTCAACGGTACCGTTTCCAGATGATTCACCGTATAGATCGTAACAGCATCAAATACCAGATGAATCTGAATCACAACCAGCAGGATTGAAAATGTCCGATGCAGCATTGTATGTTTTCTTCCCGCCGAAAAATAAATCATAGCCACAAAAAACAATATCAGTAATAAGGCAATTTCCATTCGCAGCATACTCATTCACCCCTTTACTGATATTGTAACCGAGACCGCTTCTCAAAGATAGCAGAAAAATGCAGAAAAATGTGTTATTTTTATAGAAAAGGTCATAACTGCTTTTTATGAAAGCAAATACAAGACATTACCAGAAATAATACAGCCATTCCCACAGCCACTGCCAGACTCACATAATAATCTTCTGGTTTTGCACCGCCCTGAAGCAATGTCATTCCATCCATCAATTTTGTTGGCAGATAATCCTGTAATTGTGGGAACATGCCTATAAAATATACCCCCAGAGCAATTGCACCCGTTCCCAGCAGAACCTGAGTATTGCTGTCACATATCGCAGAAAAAAGTATCAATACTGCAATGACCCATAGACCAAATCCCCAGTAACAGACAGCGCCAAACCAAAGATGCTCTGCGATGCTGTTGTCCCAAAAATACGCATTATATCCATATGTGATTCCATAACAGAGAGTATACAGTACTGTCCACATTCCAAACAGCATCACCGCTTTCGCCAGAAGAATCTTTCCCCGTGACAGTCCTTTAGTCACCACCGGAATCAATGTTCCTCTCTGATATTCTGTGGTAAATATTCCACTGCACATCAACACATATATGATCAGTCCGATGGGGATGTTCTTATAGAATTGTGTCCAGGAAGACATTGCATCTATCTTAACATCTGTAAGCAAAAAGCCTGCATCCGCCAGAGAATCTGACATCATCTCCATCATCCACGGTGTAAGCTTCGCCATAGCAGGATTCATAATCCCAAACAAAATAAAGATCAATAACAACATCCACACACGACCCATACGAATAAGCTCCATCCATTCCTTTTTCAAAAATGCCATCATTTTCCAATCACCTCCATGAACAGATCTTCTAATGTCGGTTCCCTTCGTTCTATGCGCAGAACAGGCATCTTCTTATCTGCCAGAAAATGCAGTATATCTGGTAATTGTTCTGGATTCTCCAACAGCAGACGATGAGAGCCGATTAATTTCAGAAACGGAAATGCCCTTCGAAGTTTTTCAATCCCTTGCCGATCTTCCATCTCCAGTTCTGTTCCTGTAGCTTTCCGTATCTTCCGTACTTCTTCCATGGTTCCCTGAACAGCAATCTTTCCGTCATGTAGAAATGCAAGCTCATCACAGATGCGCTCCACGTCAGAGAGAATATGGGTAGAGAACAGCACTGTTGTCTGTTCTTTTGCCTCCACCAGAATATCCAGCAATTCTTTACGTCCGACCGGGTCAAGAGCCGAAGTCGGCTCGTCACAGATCAACAACTTCGGCCGGTTCAAAAGTGCCTGGGCAATTCCAAGTCTCTGCTTCATCCCACGTGAGAAGCCTTTAATCCGACGTTTCTCTTCTGCCAGCCCTACCAGTTCCAGTAATTCCTGGCTGCGGTTTTTGATTTCCTTTGTCGGCATACCTGTAATCTCGCCACAGAATCTCAAATATTCCCGAGACGTCATAAAGGAATAGAGCTCCGGTACATCAGGTAGATAACCGATAAAACGATTGGTCGCTGTATTGCCATACCTCACCGGCATTCCATTCACCTCAATCTCACCGCTGTCGCAGGCCAGAAGCCCCAGGATCAGCTTCATAGATGTGGTCTTTCCAGCTCCATTTTGTCCAACGAATCCAAAGACCGTATGCTCCGGTACATGAAGGCACACATCTTTTAACACCTGTTTTTCTCCAAAATGTTTTGCAACATGAGAAAGTGTCAACATATCCATATCAACTATCCTCTTTCCCGAGAAGGAAGTATAGAATTGGTCCGATAAATTCCATACCGACAATCGCAACGATCATCCACAGAACACGGTTCCCTCTCTTATAAGTCTGATGTGTCAAAATATGATGAACAGTATAAATAAACAATACAAATTCTACAATGACAAGTGGTATAATAAATGGTAATAATTCTTGAACCTCTGGCATATTATTTTCCTCCTTTTTCCATATGGTGAATCATATTTTGATATTCTTCCATGTCTTTTAGTACTGTAAACGCAGGATGCGACAATGCCTGCACTACATTCTGTCTGACAAATGCTCTGTCCCTTGGCGTCTGGTCTCCAAGTGGAAGCTGCTCAATCCACTCCTCCAATCGATCAAAGTAAGCATCCCCATGAAGAAACACCTGCTCACTCTCCAGAAGTGAACATACACATTGCTCAAAATGCTTCAGTTCTTCCAATGCTTCTTCTCTCTTATCTTGAACCGCATAGACAACTGCCATCTGATAATAACATTGGGCCGCCTGATTCGGGTGAAGCTGTTCTAACTGATACAGCTTCATCATTCCTTTCATACGCCGTATCGTCTCTTCACATCGTTTCATATCCTGCATGTACAGGGATAGATCTGACATTGCTGTATTCACCAGCTTTAACATAGAAAGATACTGTCGGATCTGCGTATAACTTTTCGCTTTTTCCAGTTCTCCTGCCATCTGGTATGCCTGTATCAGAAGCATATCATTTTGTTCCGATATCTGAAACGAATCTGCCACAGGTTCCAGCATTTCAATAACTTCTGCCATATTACCCATCTGAAGTTTTATTACTGCCTTCATAGATATGGCATCGTTACAGATACCGACATCACTGCACCGTTCCAGAATCCGGTCACAGATTACCACTGTTTCCCGCAGGATCTGCTGTCTTTCTTCTTCCGTCTCTGCCAGCATGAAGTGATTCAGATGCAAGACACATACCTGCATAAGGAACGGATAACAGGAATAATATCGATGAGTCAGTTCCCGGACTTTATCCATCGCTTCCTGAAACGGCATTTTTGTAAAATTGTTCGTAAGCTCCAGATAACAACGGCGGATCTGCTCCTTAGACATCTGCGCTTCGTACCCCATCAGTTCATCTACCGTCACATCGAACAGCGCTGCCAGCTGCGGCAGCAACATGATATCCGGTGTACTCTGCTGATTCTCCCATTTTGACACCGAAGCTTTTGTAACTCCTATAAAATCCGCCACCTCTTCCTGCGTCATTTTCCGCTCACGCCGCAGCCGGACTATATTGTCTGATAAATGAAATCCATACATAAAAAATTCGCCCTCCTTACTATATATAGTATCAGAGGACGAATGACGCTTCAATGGAGCCATACGATACTTTATGAAATTAAATCAACCAACAGGAAACTTTTCTGGTTAACGTTTTTTCTCAAACACATAACGTGTCGCAATCTCTACAATCAGGAATCCAAATGCAATCGCCATGCAGGTCTGTCCCAGTAATATCGTCTGTTCTCTTGCCATCACATAATCTGACTGCACGATTCCATGCATCATATAGAATAACGTTGCTCCCGGTATCACGGGCATAATAGATGTTGTAAGAAAAATGGTAGCCGGAGCCTTATGTATTCTGGACATTGCATAGGCATATGCCGCCACAAAAGTCGCTCCTGCCATGATGGCTGGCAGATTATTTCCATAGAAATGAATCACCAGCAGATAACAGCCACAGTTAACCAATCCTCCCACGCCTGCCCAAAAGGATTGTCTGGGTGCAGCCCGGAATACCAATGCAAATCCCATACTGGCCACACCGCAGGATATCAGCTGCACCACCACACTTGGCGCAATATACATCTCATAGATGTTACCCTCAAATAATAACATGGCAAGACCTGTCCCACATGCAATTGCAACCGCACCCAGACAGGCATGAATAATATTCAGGATCCCTGAAATATATGCACGGTCCAGAACATCCCGGATTCCATTTGCCACACCCAGTCCACTGATCAGAACCATATTCAATCCTAATATAATCCGATCCGGATGATGACCCAAGCCGAATTCTGCTGCCAGAAAAACTGCCGCCGATGACAGGAATGCAATGATAATATTGTATACTACAAGGTTATTCTCCTTTTTATCAAGAATATCTCCCAGATAAACTTCCACCAGTGTACAGATTACAATACCGACACAACTGTCCACAAAATCACAGCCAAAGTAGACACCGAATCCGACACCACCCAAGATTGCCGCCAGATAGCGAAAATAGACCGGCTGTGGCTTTCGGTTCATGACTTCCTCGTATTTCTCATGAATCTCTTCCACTGAAGGACGATTTTTACAGATATAACGGGACAGATTATTCAGATAATCCAGTCGGTCATAATTGAATCCCGTCTTATGTACCCTTCGAATCTGTGTGATATACGATCCTCCTACTGGTTTGATTGTTGCCTGGATATTACTCTGAATCACGAACACATTGCACTGTTCGACATCATAACTTTCCATCATACGATAGATACTGTCCTCTGCACGATTCGTCTCCGCACCACATTTCACCATTTCTTTTCCTATATCCAAGACCTCATTCAGCAAAGCTTCATAATCCATAACATTCCTCCGACCATAACAACTAATATTCATAGCTATTATAGCCTATCTCTGCCAAAAGCAAAATACTTATTTCCAGATAACATTCGCCTTTTTCCTTGGTGCGGTCCGAACATAGTGTACATCTGGATAGCCAAGCAGCATACATGCTTTAATCGTTCTATCCTCAATACCCAGCCATTTTTTTAATTCAATATTAGCATTCGCAATCCTTGCCAGATATCCATTATATAGCGTGCCCAGTCCCAATGTCTCTGCCATAGTCTCCATATTCTGAGCGGCCAGTCCGGCATCCAGCGGCCATTCAGAAGTAATAAACACTACAGCCGGCGCATTCCTGAACAAAAAGTCATCCTCTGGATTCGCTTTTCTTCGCCGATTAAAAGCTACAAACGGAAGTAGCTCTCTCGCTATAGTTTTCTTTTCCTGCTGTTCCAAGCCATTAATATAATCCCAGACCATGGACTTTAATTGTTCCAGTTCTTCCTGAATGAATATAAAACAACAATCCTGATTATTTTTTGCTGTAGCTGTATATCGTCCCGCCTGCGCCAATAATTCCATTTTACACTGTTCTACTCTCTCTTGCTTATAATTACGAATACTTCTTCTAGACTTAATACTTTGAAGCAATTGCTCTGAATCTAATTGAGAGTTCTCTCCTTTGCATGACTCAACATCTTCCATCTCATATTCTGGTATAGACACAGCTCCAACAGGGCAGATTGCTACGCAATGTCCACATTGAATACATTCTTTTTTAATGCTCGCTTTGCCATCCTTAATCTCAATATTCGTAGCAAGACAGTCCACACTACACATCCCACAGCCAATACATTTCTCCAAATCAATTTTTATCATGAAAATACACCTCTTTCTATCTATCTTTTACCTGCTTTAGACATCAAAACCACGTTCTCAACATGGTCACAGAACGGGAACATATCAACCGGCTGTATCTTCTCCACCTTATACCCATGCTTCACCATATATTTCAGGTCTCGTGCCAGTGTCACCGGATTACAAGATACATACACAACTTTCTTCGGTCCCATCTGCGCAACCGATGACAGGAATTTCTCATCACTTCCGGCTCTCGGAGGATCCATGAATACAACATCCACCTTCTGGTGCTTTTTTGCCATATCTACCATGAACTTTCCTGCGTCGCCCTGACGGAATTCTATATTGTTCATCTGATTCTCTTTGGCATTCATCTTAGCATCCCGCACCGCATCCTTATTCAGTTCTATCCCCAGGACATGTTTTGCCTGCTTTGCTGCCACCATACCGATAGTTCCGATTCCACAATATGCATCGATTACGCTTTCTTTTCCCTGAAGGCCGGCATATTCCATGGCGGTCTGATACAGGACTTCTGTCTGTACGGGATTGACCTGATAGAAAGACTGTGGGGAGATACGGAAGGTACATCCACACAGCGTATCCCGGATAAATCCCGGTCCATAGATAACCTTTTCTTTTTCTCCCAGTACCATACTCGTCTGCTTATCATTAACATTCAGAATGATTGTGGTGATCTCTGGATGTTCCTTCCGAAGCGCTTTGATGAAATTATTCTTTGACGGAAGTATTGGTGAACCCAGTACCAGAATAACCATGATCTCCCCTGTCTGGAAACCTCTTCTGACCATCACATGTCGAAGAAGTCCATATCCGGTATCTTCATCGTACGTCTTAATCTTAAAGGACTTCAAAAGATGCCGGATCGTCCGAATGATCTCCTGACTCTTTTTATCTTCGATCATACAGTCTTCCACTGCAATCACACGGTGCGTATTGGCCTGATAAGTACCGGAAATAATATTACCGCGTCTGTCCCGGTCAAAAACAGCATGTACTTTATTCCGATAATAATATGGATCTTTCATGCCGATGATCGGACTTACTTTACAGAATTTCTTCAGAAGCTGTTCTTCCTGTTTCTGTTTCCTTTTCAACTGTTCTTTATAAGGCATTCCCTGATATACACATCCTCCACATTTCTTTGCCACCGTGCATACAGAATCTTGTTTTTTTACTTTCTTTTCTTCCATGTATTCCCCTTATCTCTTCCCCTTCTATGCCCGTATTGCCCAACGCATCTTTGTAGAACGTGCACGAGGGTTTCTTGCACATTCTTCTGCGGAAGGACGAATCACATCGTTGGCAATGTCACTGTAGATTCCCATTTTTTTGAAATTTTTAAACGACTTCTTCACAAGACGATCTTCGCCTGAATGGAAGGTAAGTATTGCCACTCTTCCTCCAGGTGCAAGTACATCCGGCAGTTTTTCCAGGAATTCATATAAGACCTCAAACTCGCGGTTTACATCAATGCGCAATGCCTGAAATGTTCTCTGACATGCTTTTTTCACGGCTTCTTTCCGTTCATTTTCCGGGAGAAATCTCAATGCTTCTTCAATTGCTTCTTTTAGTTGAATCGTTGTCTCAGGACATTTTCCTTTTCGCCTCCAGGACATAATTGTCTTGGTAATCTCTTCTGCATATGGTTCATCCGAATTTTCTTCCAACATTCCTTGCAGCTCTTCATCTTCTACTTCCAGCAGTCGTTCTGCTGCGCTGATTCCCTTTTCTGGATTCAGCCGAAGATCCAACGGTCCTTCGAATTTATAGGTAAATCCACGGTCAGGATTGTCGATCTGCATGGATGATACACCGAGATCCGCCAAAATGAAATCAAATTTTCCCACTTCTTCTGCCACTTTATCAATCTCAGCAAAGTTCTGAAGGCGAACCGTCAGAATATCTTCTCCATAACCGGCCTTTCTCAGCCGTTCTGTTGTTTTCACAGACTCAATCGGATCAACATCCAGAGCATAGATATGCCCTTTGCCATCTAGGCATTGTAACATCTGCTGCGTATGTCCGCCGTAACCCAGTGTTGCATCCAGGCCCTTCTGCCCTGGCTGAATCTTGAGGAAATCTAAGATTTCCTTTACACAGATTGAAATGTGCATCCCTGCCGGAGTACTACCCTTTTGGATAACCTTTTCAATCGTATCTGCATATTTTTCTGGATTCAGTTCTTTGTATTTCTCACTATATTTTTTTGGATGTGTCCCGGAATAACGGGGACGTCTCTTATGAACCTTTTCCTGCTGTTCCATGCGTAGGCTCCTTTCCTTCATAACATCTGTGATTTATTGCTGTTATTTTACTTTATTCTGCTCAATCTGTCTATTGCCCTCTACCTTTTTCGCAATCTGTCTGACACACAGATAACATGTTGGTATGATATAACAGCATGCGGTAATCCATGCGGATTGGTCTGTGAAGCAGATTGCTGTATAGCCAAAGCGTTGAACGAACCCCAGACTTACGATACACCGGGCAAACATTTCCGTAACTCCGGAAAAAACTGCCCGTCCAGAATATCCTAATCCTTGTGTGCTCATACGGCACACGTTCAGAATTCCCAGACTCCAGTAAAAATATCCCATGCAGCGCAGATACTTCGCTGCTGCGTCTAATACTTCCACCTCTTCTTTGCTGATAAAGATCATGGATAAGTTCCGTCCTTCAAATATCAACAAAAGTCCTACCAGGCCTCCATACAATACACCAACTGCCGCAGTCTGCAGAATTCCTTTTCGGATACGGTCTATCTTGCCTGCTCCCAGATTCTGCCCACAGAATACGGAGGCGGCTGTTGCGAGAGCATCAAATGGGCACATAGTGAATTGCTTGATCCTTACTCCTGCAGTAAATCCTGAGACACAGACGCTTCCTAAGCCATTATTTGCTGACTGCATGACCATACTTCCAATTGCCGTAATCGAATATTGTAATCCCATCGGAATTCCCATGGCCAGAAGATTCTTTGTAACTGCACCATTCCATCGACAATTCCGGTGTGATAACTTCAGAACTTCCACACGTTTCCATATAAATACCAGACACAAAATACCGCTGACAGCCTGCGCAGTTATGGTCGCAGCCGCTGCACCGGCACATCCTAAGCCAAGCACCATAATACAGAATAAATCCAGCAAAATATTCAATCCTGTGGAAATCGCAAGAAATACAAATGGCGTTCTGCTATCTCCTACTGCCCTCAAAATGCTGGACAATAGATTGTAGAGTAACGTAAATGGAATTCCCAGGAATATAATCAATAAGTACTGATATGCATTCTCATAGATATCCTCCGACACCGACATGATGTGCAAGATTTTCGCACACAAAAGTGCGCAGACCGTTGTGATGATACATGCAAAAAACACGGTCAAGACAACTGCGTGGAAAATATATTCCCTCATCTTCTCTAATTTCTCAGCGCCAAAGAACTTCGCTACCGGCACACTGAACCCTGCACAGATCCCGATACAAAAACCAAGTACCAGGAACTGCACGCTGCTGGATGCTCCTACACTGGCCAGCGCTTTTGTTCCCAGTACCCTTCCTACAATCGCAGCATCTATCAGATTATATGTCTGCTGCAACAGATTGCCAATTAATAGCGGAACGGCGAACTGTAAGATCAATCTTAACGGTCTGCCTTCCGTCATACTTTTTGTCACAATCATTCATCTCTTTTCTCAATCAAATCATTTGGCTCTATCCCACCAGCATTACCAGTGTTCCGCCAACAATACAAAGCAGCCCAAAGAGAGCCTTTTTCGATAATTTTTCTTTAAATACAATATAAGAAAATATAATAGAAACTACAATACTTAATTTATCAATCGGTACGATCAGGCTGGCTGGTCCAGTCTGTAAAGCCCGGTAATAGCACAGCCAGGAAGCACCGGTTGCAAAACCGGACAGCACAATATATCTCAGCTCTTTTCGGTCCAGATACCTTACATCGTTCTGCTTTTTTGTCACAAACACAACCACCCATGCCATAATCAATACGACAATCGTTCGAATCGCAGTTCCAAGGTTCGAATCCACTCCAGTAATGCCGACCTTTCCCAGAATAGAGGTCAGACTGGCAAAGACTGCTGATAACAGCGCATAAAAGAACCAGCCTTTTCCTTCTTTTTTCGGTTCTGTCGTTTCCTTTTTTTGGATCATCAGCCAAGTTCCAACACCGATTCCTACAATTCCCATTAATTTATAGATACTAACCGGCTCTCCCAACAAAATAAATGCCAGGATGATCGTAAGCACCGTACTAAACTTATCGACCGGAACTACTTTATTGATATTTCCAATCTGTAATGCATGAAAGTAACATAACCAAGAGGCACCGGTAGCTAGGCCTGACAATACCAGAAACAATAAATTTTTCAACGATAATGTAGTTAATTGATTCTGAGAGCCGACAACAAATACCATCAGCCAGGAGAATATCAATACTACAAATGTACGAACTGCCGTAGCCACATTGGAATCTGTCTTTTTAATTCCACATTTTGCTAAAATAGATGTGATGCCAGCAAAAAAAGCCGAGCCAACTGCAAATCCAAGCCACATCTTTTCTTCCTCCTATGTATCTTTATAACTTCTCGGAATCTTCAGCCCTGATTTTATAAGGCTTTCCGACCCTTATCTCAAAAAATCACCCACTTTTTTGCAAAAAACGCTTGACAAATCGCTCAAAATTTGCGGCGAAGCCGAT
>NZ_JBDOHT010000026.1:0-19392 GCF_039832125.1 Dorea chungnamensis
GCGGATTTTTCTCTGTTTACTTTTCCTTTCTTGCTGCCCCGAAGTCAACACAGGCATCCTCTCCCTTCGGTTTGGATTTTCTTTGTCATACTCGAAGCTGTGTTTGTTGTGTTTTCATTTTCTTTGCTGAATTCGACTTGTGGCTATCCCTCCACCGCTTACTTATTCACGGTTTCACAGGTACTGTGCCACTACTCTCACTGGAATAAAGAATGGTTATTGCCCTCTCGCGAAGGTATTCCCATCCACCACATCACTGGCTTGCAACCGCCTCCGTGTTCCCAGCTTTCCACGTTCCGATATTCCTATCATTGGATATCTTTAGGTTCTTCCTCTAAGCCTGTATCTGGTCATGCATAACCGCACCGCCTGTAACGATGCATGGACTTTCATAACAACCAATTTTACTCGCCCACAGATACCACCATGAAAGGTGTACTGCCTTTCGACAGCATCAACGTTTAGACTCGTACATTCAGAATTTCGTCAGTATTTTCATACATTCTCACCATGGATATCCGACCCCCGGCATATAGGCAACACCATCCACCTCTGGACAGCTTTCGTGTCTGGTCTGAAAACCAGTCTTACGGTTGCTCTCTGCCGACTTCACCGAGCTCTATAAACTTTTGGAGAGAGCCGTTGCATGCTCCCCGCCATTCGGAGTATTAGGGTGGCGCTTCGGGACGTTACCCCCTCATTTCACCCATCGGAATATCAGTTCTCCAAAGTTTCGGGCTACAATTGCCCTTCGACTTTGTGCGCAAGCTTTTCACTTACGAACGTGTCGCACGATTGTCGTTACCATATCCCTCCAGAAGATTGATAACGCCCCAAATGCCTAAGCCTGCTCCAAGAGCGATAACAAGGGTCTGCAATACGTTTACTGCGCTGTTGAAAAATGCCATATAATATCCTCACTTTCTGCCGCTTTGCGGCGATAAAAATTGTTTGTTTTTGGTTTTGGGTATGAAAAAAGCCGCCTGTGTTCGGCGGCTGCGTCCTCGCGCTGCTTAAACTGCTGCGGCGCGGCGGTATTCAGTTGTCATTTTTGTAAGGGTTGATACGCTGCGGCTTCCTGCCACGCTCCAAGTAGGGGCGCGTACCATATAGCCCGTGTTTACAGTTCGGATAGATTACCACCTCCCTTTACGGTGCTGCGTCCTCCTGTACGTCGATTTCGTAGTAGTCAAATACTTCGTCCGGCTTTACGATAGCGGGGCGGCGTTTGATATGCTTTTCCATGTCAAAGGCGTTTTTCGGGTCTGCGTCGGACAGGTACTTGTATTTCGGGTGCTTCGTGATGTCGTACTTATCAGAGAAGAACGGGCGCACACCTCTAAGCTGCAAGATACATTTCCCGCCGTCCATGACCGCGATTTCGTCCTGCGTCATAAGCTCTTTGCCTAACTTCTGATAGTTCAGCCCATGCGAAAGCTCCCGCCCTCTGGTTTCGGAAGTGTTGAAGCTGTCAATCGTTTCTTTGCCTAAGATTTCCGATATTTCTTTGAGCGTCGTTTTTTCCTTGCCGCCCAAGAAAAGGGTCGTGTCGCAGTTGCCGACTATGGTATCGGCGTTGTCCTTGTAGATTGCCTTTAGCTGCGACTGTGATTGCAAAATAATAGAAGCCGATATTTCGCGGCTTCGTATGGTCGCTATGAGCTTTTCAAACTTCGGGATTTGACCGATATTCGCAAATTCATCTAACAGGCAGCGCACATGAACAGGCAGCCGCCCGCCGTAAACATCGTCGGCTTTGTCGCATAACAAGTTGAAAAGCTGCGTGTAGAGAATGGAAACAACAAAATTGAAAGTGTCGTCGGTGTCGGAGATGATAACGAACAATGCCGTTTTTCTATCTCCCAAAGTGTCAAGCTCCATTTCGTCGGTTTCCATGAGTTCGCGCAGTTCCCGTATGTCAAAGGGGGCTAACCTTGCGCCGCAGGAAATAAGGATTGACTTTGCCGTTTTGCCTGCCGCAAGTTTGTACTTCTTGTACTGCTTGACCGCAAAATGTTCCGGGTCTTTTTCTTCCAGACGTTCAAACATGAGGTCTACCGGGTTCTTAAAGTCCTCGTCGTCCTCGCGGGCTTCCGACGCATTTATCATTTCAAGCAGCGTCGTAAAGTTCTTTTCCTCGTCGGGGGCTTCGTACCAGATATAGCCGATAAGCGCGGTATAGTAGAGCTTTTCAGCTTTTACCCAAAAATCCTCGCCGGATTTCTCCCCGTCGCCTTTGGTGTTGGCGATAATGGTATTGACTAACTTCAAAATATCCTTTTCGCTCCGCAGATAGGCAAAGGGATTGTATTTCATGGATTTTTTGAAGTTAATCGTATTCAGCACTTTGATTTTGTACCCGCCCCGCTGTAAGAGCTTCCCGCACTCGATTAAGACGGTGCCTTTCGGGTCGGTAACAACATAAGAACTGTGCATTTGCATAAGGTTGGGCTTTACGAAAAAGCGGGTCTTGCCGCTGCCGGAACCGCCGATAACAAGAATGTTTTTGTTTCTTGCATACTTCGGCTGCTTCGGGCGGCTGCTCATCATCAGCCTTTCGGTCTGCGTCAGCAGCACATTATTTTCAAATACAGGGTCGATATACGGCTTTATATCCTCCGCGCCGCCCCAACGTGCAGAACCGTATTCCATGCCTTTTCGGTACTTCTTCGCGTTCTTGCCTTTCATGTAAACGGCAAGCCGGATAATGACCGCCCCCGCAATGCCGATAAGCAGATCGGCGGGGTGCAGGCTCGGCGCGATACTGGAAAAGGCGGCGGCAAAGCCCGTCCCAAGCTGCAAGAGCTTTTCGCTTGCGTCTGCGCCGGGGGTAAGGCGTATTGCTGCGCCTATCTTGTCAAACAGATAGACAAAGAGCAGATAGGGCAGGTTGAGGATAAGCAGCTTTTTGACTTCCTGCTTCATAGCGATACCTCCCTGTCCTTGTTCTTTACCTTGTCCCGCTGCGCGTTCAAGCCCGCCGCCTTTTCTTTCAGAGAGGAAAGCAGCTTGCGGATAGAGGGCTTTTTCTCCTGTGTCAGCTTCTTTGCGGAAAACTCCTTAAAGGCTGCGGTCAGCACGTCAGCGTCGCGGCCTTTGAAAAACACAAGGTAGCGGGGCGGGTTTTCCGTCGTGTCCTTTTTCAGCGCAAAGTCGATACCGTACTTTTTCGCCGTACTCTCAAAGGCTTTGATATTGCCCTCGGTAATCTCAATGTTGGAAACTCCCGCGTTCTGCTTCATAAGCTGCTTTAAGGTCTGCTTGCCCTGCGGCGTTTTGTCTTTCTGCTTCTTCATCTGTGCAAGCAGCGTTTTCATAGCCTTTTGAAGTGTCTGCGCGGTCAGCTTCCCGGTCTTGATGTAAAGGGCTATGGTCTTTTCGTTGATTTCATCTTGCATTTACCGTCCTCCTTTCGCGGTAGTCTGATAGTGTTAGGGTGGTACGCCGCTGCGGTAGCCGCCCATAAGCTTTAGATACGGACGCGCAAGCCGTTCAAATCCTCGGCGCGGATACCCACAAGGTACCATTCCTGCGCCGCGCTCATTTCAATGCGGGTCGGCTTCCATTTGCCGCCTGTGAATACGTCGAAACACTCTCCGCAATGCAAGCCGCCGTAATAGTCGGCAATGTCAAAGCGAATGTCGTAGCGGTCGGTCTGTTCGTCAAAAATCAAAGCTCCTGTTTTCTGTGCCATGTGGTAATCCTCCTTTAGATTTTGCCTGTCGCCATGTCGTGAGCGACAAGGGCGGTATAGTAGCTGTCAATGGTATTCGGCGCATTGAACAGCACCGCTTTAAGGTACTGTTTGATGTTGCGGATTTTGGTGGTATTCTCTTTCATGCAGTCAAAGACAAATTCAATGTGACTGCTGTTGAGCTTCATAAACTTTGCCTTGACAAGCTCTGCCGGGTAATCGTCCCCGGCGATACGGATTGTCTTTCTCTTGCTGCATACCGTTTCAAGGATAATCGAAACAATTTCGTCCAGACGGTCTTTGTCTACCTGCCCGTAGCGTACAAAATGGTCGTACTCGATATTGTCCTTGATGATTTCCTCATAAACGCTGTATGCGTCTGGCGCTTCCTTTCGTTTCCGTTCCGGCGGCTCTGCCGCTTCCCCGTCGTAAGGCAAGGGATTTAGGGAATGGATAGGAATGGAAGCGGTTTGTGGTAAAGTGTGTTCCCGCCAGTGAGGAGGGGGCTTATGAAGAATAAGACAAAATACCGTCTCGGAGAGGTGGAAGAGATTATTTCTGAGATGGAATTTGAAGACAGATGCGATGAGATTGTGGAAGTGGATGATGACTTGCAGCTGTTAATCAGCGGTTGGTATGTCTTTATACCCAGTCTGTCGCTGTATCTTCGGGCAGGTGTTGCCTGTGTATTTGATGAAGAAGCAGGTATGTATATGCCTGACTTTGATGTGACTGTCCTGTATGAAGAAGAGCTTGACACAGAGCAGTGGATTTACTATGAGCAGGACGGATTTGTGGTTACTTTAGGCAACTGGCTGAATGGTCGTCTGCCTATCAGTAATATAGAAACCTTAGAGTGTCATCTGGTAATACCGGATGAGAATGAACCGGGTCGGGCGGTTCCCGACAGAAAGTGAGGAATTTATGAAGTATTCAATTCATGTAACGGAAGCTAAGAATCAGGAAGGAAATGTAAGGGGCTTTGCCAATCTGGTGTTTGGAGACTCCTTCAAGATTACCAACATTGCCATTCTGGAGAATAAGGAGAAAGGTACTCTTTTTGTATCTATGCCGAGATACAAGTCCAGTGAGCGTGATGAGAATGGCGGTGTGGTCTACAAGGATGTCTGCAATCCGATTACCGCAGAGTTCCGTGAGGAGCTTTATGGGAATATCCTTGAAGCATTTGAACAGGAAAAGTCTGCTGACAAGTCGCAGGCAGGCAATGCAAGAGGTGAGGCAGAGATGCCTCAGTTTTCCGTTACGGTAACACCGTATGAGAGAGAGGGCAGTAATATCCGTGGTCTTGCCCGTATCTATTTTGACGACAGTTTCATCGTGAATAATGTGAGCATCCTTCAGGGCAAGGATAAGGTGTTTGTGGCAATGCCTTCCTACAAGACAAAGCAGACGGACGAGCATGGAAAAGCTGTATATCAGGATGTGTGTTATCCGGTAACGAAGGAATTTCGTGAGAAGCTTTATTCCGAGATTGTAAGCCAGTATGAAAAGGCAAAGGAGCATCTTACCTGTAGGAGCTGTGGCGGAACCTTCTGAATATCAGTATGGTGCTGAGGCATTTGAAACGGCATATCCTAAGATGAAGCAGGATAAGGCTATGGAAGCGAAGGAACCTGACATGAAGGCTCCGACTGTACCGAAGACCGGAAAGGTTAGGTGATGCCTATGACCGATAAGGAAAAGAGGTACTGGGCATATTTCCTGAATGCGAATGGTAAGATAGAGTACTATGAGAAGTGCAAAAGATGTGTGCACGGATGCAAACAGAGTTTTCGGATAACCAGACTTCAGTGTAGGAAGTATAAACAGAATGATGAATAGTGTAGAGGCGTGTCACCGTATCGAAATGTATGGTGGCACGTCTTTTTGTTTTATAAAAATTTTGGATGATAAATAACAGATGATATGGTAGAATATTTATGATATAAGCGAATGTTGAGGCACGCTCAACTTTGAATTCTCACTTGAGGTATTTTTAGGGATTTAATAACTGTTATATCTTGTTATAAAAATCTCGTCAAACCCTTGAAAACACTAAAGTTTTCGTGGGTGTCCTCTCCATCACATCTTGTATTGTGTTATATCGTTCCACCCTTGTTTATGACCGCTGATAAGGGAAAAAATAAGGGAAAGAAAATTTGGTAACAACTCATAACAAATTATAAAAATGGCAGTTAGAACTGGATGAAATGCTTATAATACATTTTCAAGAAGGGATTGATTGGATGAACATAATATATGCAGATTACAACATTTACCACAACAGCATTGATATATGCACTTATGTCGGATATATTCTTCGGATTGATTGTGCAAAGGCAGAGGGAAGGATTAAAAACTACTCCTAATTCAGAGTGTGCATTGAATGCTCTTGCCATAGATAATCCGCTTGTATATGCAAGACTTTATCTTGACGGAACTATGCAGATGTGGGTTGATGCGGAGGATAGTCTGGAAGTGTGGTGATTTTATGGGCGGATTGCTATGAAATGGCAGTCCGCCTTTAAAAAAATCATCTAGAACAATACGAGTGGAATATCACGGATATGCGTGGTAAAATAGGGAAAGAAATTATAAGAATATATCATATAAAAGAGGTGGCAAATGAAATACATACTTTTACACGGAATGGGTCAAAACGCTTCAAGCTGGGATAAAACAATATCATTTTTACCTAACAATACCGAAACAGTCTGTCCAGAATTAAGTGATTTTTTCACCGAAGGTAACTGTTATTACAGTAAAATGTATAGTTCTTTCTGCGAATACTGCAATAATTTCTCTGAGCCGTTAAACCTATGCGGTCTTTCTCTTGGTGCAGTTCTGGCATTGAATTATGCTATCGACTTTTCGCAGAGAGTAAAGTCGCTTATACTTATTGCGCCGCAGTATGATATGCCAAAATTTCTGCTCAAAGTGCAGAATGTATTATTTAAATTTATGCCTGAAAGCCAGTTCAAAGATATAGGACTAACAAAAAAAGACTTTATTACCCTTACAAATTCAATGGCTGATATGGATTTTACAAGCGGTCTTGAAAATGTTTCTTGTCCTGTACTTGTTCTTTGTGGCGAAAAGGATAATGTAAATAAAAAAGCGGCTATAAAGATTGCTGAAAAATTATCAAGAGCTAAATTCAGCACGATTGAAAATTCAGGACATGAGGTTAATATTAATAATCCGAAGGGGCTTGCTAAGGCAATGGAGGGATTAAATGTAGTTTAGGATATATTGTTGCTGAAAAATTGTACTGATAAAAGACTAAAAAGTTTATGAACTTCTGGTTAGTACGAAAGTACGCACTTACATGAATTTATCAAACACAATACCTCTCCCAACCAATGGTTGAGTTTGATAATTCTACTTACAGTTCGTGTACAAGAGCTGATAAAGATTGTAAAGTGTAGCATGAAAGGAGGCATATTGTAATGAATCAAATTGATACAGGAAAGTTTATTGCTAGTTGCAGAAAAGAAAAAGGATTGACACAAGCACAATTAGCAGAAAAGTTAAACATTACTGACCGAGCTGTTTCTAAATGGGAAACAGGGGGTTCACTTAGATAATGATATTGTCAATATTGGTTGACACATTTATCTCAAAGATATCACTGCCTATGCAGCCAGTCCCAGAGATTGGTAGTATCTCTGGCGCTTGATCATCGGAGGAAGCCCACCGTTAGCAGAGCAGATCCTCCTGTTATTCCAGTAACTGATGAAATATCTCCAAATGAGAACCTTCAGTTCCTCTGTGGTCATAGTCTCCGTATTGTAGCGGTCATAGAGAAGCTCGCTTTTCATTCTGGCCCACATGCTTTCGCATCGGGCATTATCGTGGCACCTGCCACCAGCACTGTTCATGCTTTGAATAATACCGTATTTAGCAAGAACCTTACGATAGGTTTCACTGGTATATTGTGTTCCTCTGTCAGAGTGTACAATAGCCCCTCTCAGATCAGGATATGCCAGATAGGCATTATCCAGGGTATGCTCGCACAAAGTTGCTTTCATGTTGGTTTCCATTGCCAGACCAAGGACACTGGAATCAAAGCAGTCAAAGATAGCTGAAACATATAATTTTCCATCTTTAGCCTTGATTTCGGTGATGTCAGTTACACATTTTTCAAGTGGCTTATCGGATTTGAAATCTCGCTTCAGAAGATCCTCTGACTTACGAGCTTCCCGATCCGCCTTGGTAATACCATTCGGCTTACGTTTTGGTCGATGACTAAGGCCTATTTCATCCATGACTCTGTAGACGGTTCGCTCACTAGGAATCTTGAGTCCTTCCGGTTTCTTAAGGAGAAGTGCCTGATACATGCGAATACGCCCATAGGTATCATTGTATTCATCCTCCGTATGGATTGCTCTTATAGCATCAGCGAGATCCTGATATTTCCAGGGCCGGTCTTTATGAGCAAGATATTTGTAGAACCCCTGGCGGCTGACACCAAGCATCCGGCAATAGAATGAGAGTTTTCCCTTAATTGCGCCGTCTTCCGTTTTTATGGCAATAAACATCATTCTTTGGTTCTTGCTGACTTCCGACGGCTGGCTGCGAAAAAAGCACTTGCTTCCTCGAGAAATTCATTTTCCTCTTTCAGACGACGGATTTCTTTATCCTGATCCTTAACGCGTTTGCGGAGCATAGCAAGTTCCTCAGCGAGGCTCATTGCACTATCTGGAGTATGTGCACCGTCGCCAATATCCAATGTGCCGGCTCTAACTGCTTTCAGCCATGTATGGATGGTTCCTTCTGGAATACCTAATTCTTTGGCTGCCTTAGCACCGCCGATTTCTCTGGCAAGTTTGACAGCCTGGACCTTATATTCGTGGTCGTATTTACGTTGGGTACGTGACATTGAGAGTTCCTCCTTATTCTCTTTATTATACATGAATTCTTTGAGAATAAGGTGTCAACTTTATTTATACAACATCATAAAGATACCACATCAATAATCCCACGCTGACTTTTGCTCAACCGATACAGCCAGAGGGCTGGATAACAAGAAAAGGCGGTATGCGCCCCGTGGAGGGGTAGCGTACCGCCTTTTCTTGTGGGGGTTTCCAAAGGGGGCAACGCCCCCATTTGGCACACGACTTTGCGAAGCAAAGTGTAGTGTGTTATACGCTCTGTCGGCGTTGCCGCCGGGGAGGGCAAGGGCATTTGAAGCGGCAGGAAAACAGGGCTGTGCTTGCGTGGCGTAGAGCCGTAAGCACAGGTCTGGTTTCAACAGCAGACTGGGCGTATATGAAAGCCCCCGTCCCTCGTCCTACGCTCCGACTTGTGGACAAAGTGTCCCGAAGTTGTGGCTACACTCCCGGAAAAGTAACAGGACAGCGGGCAACCGTCAAGGCTGAAATGAACGGGCTTACACCCGGCCTTGACCGCCACCCGCCGTCCCGCTGAATGGGTGAACAAGGCGACCAATCCCTCAAAGTGCTTGGCCGCTCTCTTTCTGATTTTGGAGTGTTTCTTTTCTCATAATTGAAATGGGCGGGAAGCCATTTTAGGGCTTTCCCGCCTTGATTGCCCATCAGCAAAGCCAGACGGGACGGTCACTTCATATGCGCCGTTCATCTTGACCGTTGATTGGCCCCGCTAACTTTGCTACTCTGTTCTAAGTAATTCCTCAATTTGTTTTTTCATATATTCTACAAGTGCCATCGCTTCCTTTTCTACTGTCTCCCATTCATCAGACAAATTTCCCAAATAAGCTTCCTTTGCCGTTGTTAGCAGGGGGGGAAATCTCTCCGGCAATTTTAAAATTACCCATTTTGCGGCAACATCTTTTGTCGTGATTTCTTCTGTTACTAAAGTAAACCACATTCGTGATAAGGTTAATAACACATTTCTTTCATCACCCTTAAAGCTGGAAATCAAACCAGGTAAAGAAAACCGAATTGCTTTTTTAATTTCGTGAAATGGGATAGCGGGAATAAGCTCTTTGCTTTCCGCCCCCTTCAAAGTTATGCTATTTTTTCTTGCTTGCCATAATAAAATCATTATATCTGGGTCATTGCAGGCTTGCGGATATTCTCCTGCTTCCATCTCTCCCCTTAGCCATTCACCATACATATACTGACATTTTGGCGGAAATTGCAACGGAACAATATCAGATTGATTGATAATAGTTACCTCTAAAGGTCTTTTTTCAATACAGCCTACGGAGCCAGAAATTTTCAATAATTGCTTTGTTAGATCTGCTCTGATTGAATTACTCAATTCTTGTTTAGTAATTATCAGTATATCTATATCACTATCTGGACGCAGCCCATTCATTGTTGCTGAACCATATAAATATATCCCCAATATTTGATCTTGTAATATGGTTTCTGCTATTGAAATAACTTGATTTACTTGTTGTGGAAATTCATTTATATTCATTGTAACTCCTATATGTATTTATTTTTACTCCTCAACAACTGATAAAACAGCGTCTAAGGCTAATTCTAAGGCTATGGATATACTTGTTTTTCCCCATTCTCTTTCTTGGTATTTATGAGGGTCTGCAAGAGTATCGGCTGAAAAAAGCAGCATAGCCCATGTAACTTTTCTAAATTTTGCACACGCCGCCAATGCGGAACATTCCATTTCTACTACTTGACATCCCTCTTCTTTCCGATACTGAACCATTTCTACTGTTTCTCGATAAAAACCGTCTGTTGTCCATGTTTTAACTTCCCAATATGGTATATTCTTTTGGCTTAAAGCAGATTCAATCGCATTTATACCAGCCTTTGAAATCTCTACTTCTCGGGAGGGAGGAAGATAATGGTAAGATGTTCCCTCATCTCTCAATGCAGAAACAGGTATCAAAAATCTATTTTCCGGGATGTCTTCCAATACGCCACAGGAGCCGACGGAAATAATCTTTGTTACACCCCCTGCAATTAAATATTCTAAAACTTGGACGGCAGCAGCACTTCCCACAGGAGCCGGACATAGACATATTTTCTCCTGATTATAAAGACATTCATAAATAGGATATCGTCTTGTTGCACTTTCAAATTCATCTATCTGTATTCCATCATGGGTATGTGCATAATTTTCAACCTCGTCTCCTAAAAAAGCAAACACTGCTTTTGCAGGAAAACATTTTTTCCCATTTCCCGGCTGAAAAACAGCTTTTGATGCGGTATCGTACTCTAAAACAGGGTAGTCATGCTTTACTAATGGCATATTATTATCTCGAATAACAGGCTATTATTCTATTCCTTTCATCATCTTTTTTGCCAACTGCTTGAACAGGTCGGCAGTTTCTTCATCCATCGGCGTAAGCTGTCCGATCTGTCCGGCAACCATCGCCGCTACATCGTCAATGGAAAGCGGGTTTTGCTTCTGTTCCGCCAATGCGTCCCGCATGGCTTGGAACATCGCGGCGGTCACAGCTTCTCCCGGCTGTTCCCCGTTGTCAATGTCTTTCTTAATATCCCGCAGGATAGCAAGGAACACATTTTTGATTTTCTCAATCTCCGCATCATGTTCCCCCATCTTCTGGGCGTTCAAAAGCTGTAAATCCTGCTTTGCTTCCGCCCGGTGTTCCGGGTGTTCTTTCATCAGGTCGGACAGGGAAGCCGTTGCTATCTCGATAAGCTGGTTTCTTGCTGTTATGCCTTTTGCCGCTGTGTCCTGAAAATAAATCCGTATCAAATCTATCAGCTTAGGAAAATTCCTGTGTTCCAACAGGCGGTTGAGGATTTGCACATCAACAGCACCCGTCACGAGCCCCCTCACGGCTCCCTCGGACAAGCCTAATTCAGAAATATCGTAGCTTTTACGGACGCTCACGGTGGATAAGCCCAGTATGTAGTCTGTCGATACCTTAAATTCCTTTGCCACGCCTATGAGAATATCACTGCTATAAAATGTCAAGACCGAATGTACAAAAAATATTATATAAAAATGTACAGTTAGTCTGTTTGTCTTAAATGATCTTTTAGCCTATATGATTTTCCTGATATGGGCACTACATGTGCATGATGTAATATTCTATCCATGATTGCATTTGCAACTACTGCATCATAAAATACTCCATCCCATTCATTAAAATTCATATTTGTGGTAAGTATTGTGCTTTTCTTTTCATAACGCATATCTATAAGCTGAAAGAATAGGTTTGAATCCTCTTTATTAATCGGCAGATACCCTAATTCATCTATGATAAGAAGACGATATTTACTAAAGTGTTTTAATCTTGCATCCAGGCGGTTTTCCAACTGTGCACGCTTTAATTGCTGCAATAAATCATTACATTTGATAAAGTAGGTGCTTGCATGTTTTTTAGCAGCTGCAATACCTATAGATGTTGCAAGATGCGTTTTTCCAACGCCGCTGGGTCCTAAAAACACGATATTTTCATTCTTTTCCAGAAAACCAAGGCTTGCAAGTTCCCTCATTTCCTGTTCGTTTACACTTGGTTGAAATTCAAAATCATAATCCTTTAGTTCTTTTACAAAAGGAAATGCTGCAGCCTTTATCATAGATCTGGAGGCATTCTGTTCTTTGAAATCAACTTCATAACTGCTCAGTTTTAATAAACCTTCCGTAAACGATAATCCGTTTGTTGTCACAAAATCCCTTATTTCATCAAGATGTAGTTTCATCTGGGTTAATTTCAGCAGCTCCAGATTAGCAGTCAGCTGATTGTATGTACTATTACTCATAATCATAAACCTTTCCTATAATTTCTAGATTTTCTTTTGCCCTGTCCATTATATGCTCATCCCTGAAAATATGCGATTTTCTTGCAATTGCGGCATAATGCTCAGAAATATAATTCAATTTTTTTGAACTTAAATGATGAATGGTTATGAATTCTGTGTTACAATACACATGTATATAACCATCATATACTTGTAATGAGACAATCTTATCAATGTACTCTGGTGGTGCAGAGTATTGACAGCCTTTGTAATTAAACATGCTTGAATGATTGACTTTTACCGTATTTGTGGTGATTTGGTAAGGCTTTCTTATGTTATCAGCGGGCAGGCTGTTTAAGAAAGCCTTTTCTTTGTTATAATACATCAGCGGAATCCTTCCTGTTCCCTGGTTTACCTGTGTATTGACACGATTATTTATTCTTGTCACTAATTCGACTAATTCAATGTAATTCAATTTTCCATTATAAGCTCTTATTTCATCTAGTATTTTCATAGGTGCCTCAACTTTGGCTTTAGTATGCGGATGTCCGGCAATACAAGGCTGGACTTTAAAACCATAATCATCAGCGAACTGCTGGAATTTGTTATTAACTTTACCGGCATAATATTCTGTTCTGGCTTCATCCATAACAGTCTTCATGTTATCTGTAACTATTTCATCCGGAATACCACCAAGTGTTTCAAATGCATCATCAAGAAACGAAAAGAGTATATCCTGTGTTTTAGAAAGTGAAACCCTGTATACTCTGAATCTTGAATATGAAAGCAACAGGACAAAAATATTTACTTCTATAATTTCGCCTGAAGAAAGAATAAACGGAATAGATTCTTTCCAATCAAGCTGAGCCTGTTTACCCATAGGAGTTTCATATCTGACAGTAACCTTATTGGTATTTGATGGTCTGCTTTTTCTGAAATATGAATCGAATTCAGGATATTTCCTGAGATAATGACAGAAGTTACAATAAACACCTTTAAAGCCATGATTATCAACCAGATATTGCCATAATACTTTTCTGTAGTAGAATACCTGCTGATTTTTATCTGATAATAACTCTGTAATAATGTCATAAAAAGGTGTAATACAGTCATCACAGTTTCTTGTTTCTGGCTTTGTATATCCATTTATATATTTATCAACAGTCCGCCTATCTACCTCCAATTCTCTAGCTATTTGACTTTTATTAATCTTCAATGTGCCATCCTCCAAAAATGGTTTTAACTTGTACAGGTCATTGACACTTTCTATTCTTATATCTGTTATGATTTGATTTATTAATATCATTATGAGTTCCTCCTTGCAACTCACATATCATAACATTTGTACATTCTTATTTAATATTTATTGTACATACTTAAGTATAACTTTATAGCTGACCGTTCTCGTTTCGCCGCTGACAATGCGGCTCAACTGGGAAGCGGAAACCCCTATCTTCTCCGCAAGTTCCTTTTGTGTGATGTGGTTCCCGTTGCATAAATCGGAAATCCGCTGTTCGGGTGTTCCGGGTAAAGCCATAGATACGCACCTCCTCCGCATACTTCCATTATACAGAATGATTGCAAAAATGCAATTTCCAAAGTGTAAACTTCATCAAAATGCAATTCTCGCAAAATTCCGGGGATTGCATTTTTTTCGTGTAGACTTAGGGTAGTTCATCGATGGACAGCACCTTGAAAACAGAATGACCGTCCGAAAAGGAATACCCCGGCTGGGGAAGCACCGCAAGGAACCGGACTTCGAGACAAAATGTCCCGAAGCTGCGGGGAGCGTGCCAACGCCGGAACACGCCGCAGGAATGGGGCAGGAAACCTTTTCGGGGAGAACGGCAACGGAAAGCAAAATGGAGGGAACGCATGAGAGATAACCCCTATAAAGACTTGCCGCCACTGGAACGCAGGCCGGACGGTTCCCTTTACCGCATGACACCGGCGCAGAGAAAACAGGCGGCCAGCCTGATACGCCGGGAGTGTTGTTGCTGTGAGGACGGCAACTGCATTGTCCTTGATGATGGGGACACCTGCACCTGCCCGCAGACGATTTCTTTCTCGGTCTGCTGTAAGTGGTTCCGCTGGGCGGTCTTGCCGCTGGACGGGACGCTGGAAGCGGAAATTTTCCGGGATAAGGACTTGAAACGCTGTGCGGTCTGCGGTGGCGTGTTCGTCCCCAAATCCAACCGGGCAAAATACTGCCCCGGCTGTGCCGCCAGAGTTCACAGGCGGCAGAAAACAGAAAGTGAACGGAAAAGGAGGTCTGCTGTGGACAGTTAGGAGCGAAAAAAGCCTTGATTTATCAGGCTTTGCAAGCCCCAAACCGGGGCAGGTGGTATAAAGTATCGCCCGCCCCGGAAAACGGGCTTCTAACCGTCCACAAAACGAACTATGACAAATACCATCTATATCCACCAGCCGGAAAAGGCGTTCAGCTTCACCCGGCTCCCGAATTTTCTCTTTGAAGCCCCCACATTCAAGCCCCTGTCCAACGAGGCAAAGGTTCTGTACGCCTTTATCCTGCGCCGGACAGAGTTATCCCGCAAGAATGGGTGGGCGGATGACTGCGGACGGATTTTCCTGTATTACCCTATCTGTGAAGTGGTCACACTGCTCCATTGTGGGCGGCAGAAAGCGGTGAATACCCTGCGGGAACTGCAATACGCCGGACTGGTGGAGATCCAGAAGCAGGGCTGTGGAAAACCCAACCGCATTTTCCCAAAATCCTATGAAGCGGTTCCAAACACCGACTTCAAGAAATCCGGTTCTAGTACGCCGGAGGACTGAAAACCGTACCCATGAAGTACGGAAATCACTCCTGAGACGTACGAAAACCGGACGGTATATAGAAATACAAAGATAAAAAGATTGATTTATATTCTATCCATTCCAATCCTATCCGAGCTATTTTCTGCGGGATTTTCCCTGTGGAAAACCCCGGATAGGAAAGGAATGGGGAAAGGAGCAGAATGGCACAACACGCAATTTTACGGTTTGAGAAGCACAAGGGCAACCCGGCAAGGCCGCTGGAAGCCCATCACGAAAGACAGAAAGAACAGTATGCCAGCAATCCCGACATTGACACAAGCCGGAGCAAATACAACTTCCATATCGTCAAGCCGGAGGGACGCTATTACCACTTCATTCAGAGCCGGATTGAGCAGGCCGGGTGCCGAACCCGCAAGGACAGCACACGGTTTGTCGATACGCTGATAACCGCCAGCCCGAAGTTTTTTAAGGGGAAATCCCCAAAGGAGATACAGGCGTTCTTCCAAAGGGCGTCGGACTTCCTCATTGGCCGGGTAGGACGGGAAAATATCGTGTCGGCGGTGGTACACATGGACGAGAAAACGCCCCACCTGCATTTGACCTTTGTTCCGCTGACAAAGGACAACCGCCTGTGCGCTAAAGAGATTATCGGCAACCGGGCAAACCTGACGAAGTGGCAGGACGATTTTCACGCCTATATGGTGGTGAAATATCCCGACTTGGAGCGTGGGGAGAGTGCCAGCAAGACAGGCCGGAAGCATATCCCCACCCGGCTTTTCAAACAGGCGGTTTCCCTCTCCAAACAGGCCAGAGCCATTGAAGCCGCCCTTGACGGCATTAACCCGCTGAACGCCGGAAAGAAAAAAGAGGAAGCCCTCTCCATGCTAAAAAAGTGGTTCCCGCAGATGGAGAACTTCTCCGGGCAGTTGAAAAAGTACAAGGTCACAATCAATGACCTGTTGGCGGAGAATGAGAAGTTGGAAGCAAGGGCAAAGGCCAGCGAAAAAGGAAAGATGAAAGATACGATGGAACGGGCAAAGCTGAAAAGCGAACTGGACAATTTACAGCGGCTGGTTGACCGTATCCCGCCGGATATACTGGCGGAACTGAAACGTCAGCAGCGGCACACGGTAAAGGAAAGGTGATAGATATAAGCAGAAATTTTCGCCGCCTTTGTGCGGCATTGTACCTTGAAAACTGAATATGGAGGACACTGGATGGCAAAAAGCGAAAGCGATATTTTTACACCCCGGACAGGGCAGGTCATACAAGCAGAGAACGGCACGCAGTATTTTGTATGTGGGAACAACCGTATAAAAATCTCCGAACACTTCGCCGCAGGCGGGAAGCCCCTCGGTGATCTGATTGTAGATGTGGTGCGGCATACCGCAGAAAAAGCCGCTTCAACCTGATAGCCCATCATTGATAACACGCCCACGCTTATGATATAATTGCCATAGAGCAAAAGTATTGTAAGCGTGGGTTGTTTCTTTAGAAGGAGGATTTTTAACGGTGAAACAACCTTACAATACTACGATTTACAACACGGCGCTTTATATGAGATTGAGCCGGGACGATGAACTGCAAGGAGAAAGCGGGAGTATTCAGACACAACGCATGATGCTCCGGCAATATGCCGCCGAGCATGGCCTGAATGTCATAGATGAATATATCGACGATGGATGGTCTGGAACGAACTTTGACAGGCCGGATTTTCAGAGAATGATTGATGACATTGAGGACGGGAAAATCAACTGCGTTGTTACGAAGGATTTATCCCGCTTAGGCAGAAACTACATTCTGACCGGCCAATACACGGAAATCTACTTTCCCAGCAAAGGCGTCCGCTATATCGCTGTCAATGACAATGTGGACACCATCAACGGAGAGAATGAGCTTGCCCCATTCCTCAACATTCTGAATGAAATGCACGCCCGCCAGACCAGCAAAAAGGTAAAAGCGGCCATGCGGACACGGTTTGCAAATGGCGCACACTATGGAGCCTATGCCCCGCTGGGCTATGTCAAAGACCCGGATAAGAAAGGTCATCTTTTGGTTGACCCGGAAACAAGGTGGATTATCGAAAAGATTTTTGACCTTGCCGTTCATGGCCGGGGAGCCGCCAGCATTACACGGATTTTGGTCGAAGAAAAAGTACCTACTCCCGGCTGGCTGAATTTCCAGAGATACGGCACTTTCGCAAATATCTATGCCGGAGCGCCGGAGGAAAAAGCCTATGCGTGGACGATAGCGCAGGTGAAAAGTATTCTGAAAGAGGAAACCTATATCGGACACAGCGTCCACAATAAGCAGACCAATATTTCATTCAAAAACAAGAAGAAAGTACGCAAGCCAAAAGAGGAATGGTATCGTGTGGAGAACACCCACGAAGCGATTATTTCCGAAGATGTGTTCCGTCAAGTACAGGAGCAGATTTGCAACAGGCGCAGACGGCAGAAGAACGGCACAACGCAGATATTTTCCGGGCTGGTAAAATGTGCGGACTGCGGTTGGTCGCTGGCCTATGGTGTGAACAGTCAGAACAAAAATCCCTATGCCCACTACCATTGTAGCAAGTACGGGCAAGGATTGCACCAGTGTTCCATGCACTATATCCGTTATGATGTGCTTTACGCCTATGTCCTTTCCCGTCTGCAATACTGGTCTGTGCTGGCACAGCAGGACGGGGACAAACTTCTGAAACGGCTACTTAACGCCAGCGACAAGGAACGCAATACTGCAAGGAAGCGGCAGACAGCCGAACTGAAAAAGGCGGAAAAGCGCAAAGCAGAAGTAGACACCCTGTTTGCAAAAATGTATGAGGACTGGTCTGCCGGACGCATTACAGAATACAATTTCAATATGCTGTCCGAAAAGTATCAGGGCGAACAGCGAGAATTGGACGCAAAAATTGAACGGCTTCACGAAGCGATGGAGGCCGCCGCCCAGACAGCGGTTGACGCTGAAAAGTGGATAGGTCTGATGAAACAGTATGTCAATCCCACAGAATTGACGGCTGAACTTCTGAATACGCTGATTGAAAAAATCCTTATCCATGAAGCGGTCAAAAGTGAGGACGGAAGCCGGGAACAGGAGGTAGAAATCTTCTACCGCTTTATCGGCAAAATCGAATGACACATCTTGAGATACCCAACAATATCTTTAACTAAGGGAAACGGGAAAATGTATGCCCGATTCATCTATTATGTTGGAACTTTGCAATATTTTAGATGTTACGGTCAACGAACTATTAAGTGGGGAGAGGATAGAAATGAATAATTACGAAGAAAAAGTCAACGAAAATCTCATTGAATTAAAAAGAAAAGATGAAAATAACATGAACAAAAATGCCATAATATCAACAATATACACAATCGCTATGGTTATTGGTATTCTGGTATGTTGTATATGCGATATTGCTATTTCAGGAACGCTGACATGGTCACTTATTGTGCTTAGTTCTGTGTTGGTTACATGGATAGCATCTTTTCCGGTTATATTGTTGGGAAAGAAGGGTGTGCTGGTGGCGATGATTGCTATTAGTATTCTCATTGTACCATTTATGTACATATTAAGTATTTTGATAAAAGTCAATGAGGTATTCAACATTGGTGCGATTATGTCAATTATTTCACTTGTATTTCTGTGGATAATTTATATTATGTATCGTCGACTTAAGGAACGAAAATTATTGGCAACAGGAATTACATTCTTGTTTGCAATTCCATTTACATTTGTGATAAATAGTACATTGTCAAAAATGATTGGCGAGCCTGTAGTTGATATTTGGGATATATTATCTGTATTTATTCTGCTTATTATAGCTGTTGCTTTTATCATTGGTGATTATGCAAAGAAAAAAGGTTATATAAGATAATTTCAGTCTTGCGGAGAGATTGAAAGCAACAGAAGATTTGAATTTGGCGGTGAGATAAATGAATTATATTAGACAATGATTTTTTATACTGCAGATAGGCTTGCAGAGGTGGATAATAAAAACTATTTACAATTACGTAACAATGTGTTAGTATGACTAACAGAAAAAAGAAAGGCACATGAAGTGAAAGGTGAGGAGATGTATAACAGATAATTTGGTTTGAGCAAGACATATATGATTTAAGCCCTGTGGTACACAGGCTTGTTTTTGTGTACGCTTGAATTAGATTATCGCAAGAGATTTTCCTTTGTTTTCATTTGTGAGAATATATAAAGGTTTATTTGGCGGGTCTTTTTGTGTATGCAAAAAAGGCTCGT
>NZ_JBDOHT010000027.1:0-18998 GCF_039832125.1 Dorea chungnamensis
CTATATGTCTCCAAATGATTATGAAGAACTGTATCGTAGAATCCAGAAAGACGAATTGCTGATGGCAAGTTAAGATGAGGAAAACCTCATTTTAACTTGTACTAAATCTTGACATAGGACCATATGATCTTAACATTCCAATTATATGGGTTGTGGATTTGTTAGCAGATTGTCCTGCTAGAAATGTATCTTTTGAAATTGTTAATGCACTTGAACATAAGGGATGTTTTGTTGAATATGTATCTAAATATCAAGATATAGGGATATGCAACAGAATAGAATTATTGCCGAACATAAGTAAATGTTCTTTTGATGAGTCTATTATGATGTTGAATCACTATTTAAAAAGGATTGAAAATAAGCAGATTGATATGATTCTGGTTGATATACCAGGCAATTTGTTAGAGGCAAGTCGAAAGTTATATGGTGATTATGGAACATATGCATATATTATGTCAAAAGTAGCTCCACCAGATATTGTTATTTGTAATATACCTTATATGGATAGAGTAATGGAAAATGTAGAGGATGTGCAAAATGCAATATATTCAATAATAGGATGTCGAGTGGATTTTTTCAATTTTGTACCATACTATTTTGATTTGCTAGAATCAGAAAATACTAAAAAGTTCGAATATGTATCTGTTTCAAATGAATTTATAGAAAAGAAAGTAGGGGAATTAGAAGATTCAATAAGCTTAAATTCTCCAAAAATGGCAAGCAAGCTAGCTGAAAAGCTAATTCAGAAATTGGAATGCTATTTGTGATGAGGTGTAAGATGGGAGAAAAGTGTGAACTTAAATCAATATTTGAAAAAGTAGGAGTGGATATTGAATTTTTAGAGAAAAATCCGAAAGAAAACTTGTTAGGAGTAAAAATTGGACTTACGGCAAGAGATTTATTAGTTGTTTATTTTGAAATCACAAAAAAAATAGGATGTATGATTCCGGATGATATTATAACGGAGGGGAAATTCAATACTTATGCAGACATATTAGAAATTACTAATAGTGTGTATAAGAAAGAAAATATAAGTAGAAAGGAGGAAATAGTATGAGATTTGGAAAAAGAAAACTTATGTCAAATTCTCTAGTTGTTGCTCGTGGCTGTAATTGTTATACAATGTGTACTTGTACACACCGAGAGATTCTGAAATCTAGTTATAACATTAAGACCACCATTACACAGTATAGTTCAGCAGAAGGTATCTAAGTATTGTACAAGCTGAGAGCGCTAATTGATAGTGCTCTCAGCTTAAAACGGAATCTAAAGAAGGGAGGAAAGGCAATGAAATTAGGTAAAAGAAAAGCAGCGTTTCATTCGTTGATTGTGGCAAGAGGATGTGCATGTTATACAATGTGTTCGTGTAAAAATCGGGAAGTGTTACAATCTTTTTATAATATTCAGACTATGATTACAGAGTATACTTCTGGGGGGATTTAAACGGCAAGAATGAAACGTGAAGCATTAAGCAATTTATGAATGCAATTTGCAATACCTGATTTTATGTCTGGATGATATGAAAAAACAAATTAAGAAAATTCTATCGGGCATTAGCGGAATTATTGTAATCTTTCTTGTGTTTTTCCCATATATCGAACTTGATGGACAAAGACATACTATTCTATACTTGTTGAAATATGTGAATTCAGTAGATATTAGCAAGTATGTGGCTGACGCAAGTTCGGTGAGGATCGTTGTTTTAGCACAGATATATATGTTGCTTTTTGTGGCAGCGTTAGCCTTGTTAAAAAGTGTTTTAAGATATCTTCAAAAGAAAGAGAATGTCGTACTCCGTGGCTTATACTTGCTCCTTAGTTTTGCAATTATTTATATCAATTTTACAGCAGGGGGAATGAAAGAATTATCTAATGGTATAGGCGTGATTATTTTCCCGATATTTCCATTTATTTTTGGTGTTCTGGACGTTTTGGTTGATGCATATTTGAATCAGGTTAAGAATATGGAGGTGCCAGAAAAAAAGGAATCTCAGAAAAAAGAGCGGGTTATAGAAAAACCAACCTATACCAACAAGAAATTACAGATACGTTTTTTTAGAGTATATAAAGGAATATGGAGAAATACAGGAATATATCATATATTTTCAGGAATTGGTATCGGGGGGATTCTCGCAACCGTTACTATAAGAAATTCGATAAAAGAAAGAGTGTTTTCAGAAAATACTTTAAGAGCAATTACTGGAATACTTGGTGATGCGTTGCTTCCGTTTTTTTTAGTATTTGGGTTTGTTATGATTGTCCTCTTGGTACACTATTTCGAAAAAAATGTAGACATTTTAAATATGTTCTATATTCTTGGAATGAAGAAACAAGATCGTAATGTTTTTTTGGCAGGACTTTTTAGTGGTGCATTTTTATTTAGCTTATGTCTGGGTATTTTGTTTGGATGGCTATTTATTAATGTGACAGATGTTTTGTTGAGCAGGTTATGTGAATTGAACTTGAATCTGGAATTGACAGCAGGCTCCATATTAGTTGTGACAGCGATATGGATACTTTTTTTTATAGTTGTTCTTATGTTTTCCCATGATAAATGGGCTATGAAAAAATATAAGGATTTGTCGAAGGAGTGGATGCCGAAAAAGCATTTGAAAAAAGGAATGCTATTAAGTGTTATAGTTTCAATTCTTTTATGTTTAATATATAGCAATTTGACACGTTTTGAAAATAAGCAGATATTATTTGGAATTATATTATGTGTGTATGTGTTTATCCGATGTGTTGATGCATATTCAACAAAGTATAAAAATCGAAAGGAAAAGGCAAAAAAGGTATTGATAAAAAACAGATTGCGAAGTCGTTCTCGAACAGTGGCTGTTTTTTCTTCGCTTGTAATAATGTTGCTGATTTTTTCAATATCTTGTGGATTATTGCAGATTACAACTGTCAGAACTGCAGAAAATATAGATACACTTTATCCTTATGATGTGGTTTCGTATGGATATCCGGAAGATCGTGCAATCTATGAGCAGCTGGCAAACCAATATGATTTGCAGATTACGTCAGTACCTATGGTTCGTGTGTGCAGTATGGATACCATAGATGCTATTGAATCTCAGGGACAAACACCGATTCAAGGTCAGCAGATAGGTATTTCTGAAGAATCATATCACTTTTTGAAAAAGAGTATGGATGACGGGTATAAAAGACATACACTGAATCTTGATAAGAAAGGTGAAAAAGTTTATGTTGTTCATCAACAGGATCGAACGGTACGAGCACAGCCGCTGGACTATTGGCTTTGGTCAAGACTTCCATTGCTGCATATAGGCTTACCGGTACCAGCAATAGAATATGGAACTGCTGTCAGTGCCAAGGAAATGGATATTGGGTTTACTTATAGAAAAGTTGTGGGAGAAGAAATAGGAAGCTTAACAGGCATATTTGATTGTACAGGAAAACAAGAGAATATTGTAGTTTTTTCAAATGAGTATTTTGAACATGCAAAAGAGCTTTGGAAAACCACGAATCAATATAGTGGAGCACAACTTTCGAAGGAGCAATTGCCATATGCATCTGAGTTTACAAAAGAAGGTCCGTCCCAATTAGTTATGATACAGGGATTAAAGAACGAATATGTTAAGGATGTGAAGAAACAGCTGAATTTGATAGAAAAGCAGCATGCTTCTGATAGAGAATACAATCCTATTATTAAGAACATTTATTATAAATCAGATGGGGAATCAGATTTAGAACAATCTAGATTTATGAAATATAGTATGGGTGTATTCCAGATAATGGCATATTCATTTCTGATTCTAATGCTGATTATTGCGGAAATTATTAGTTCCGGAGATGAATTAGTAAAACGCAACGAACTACTTTGTTATCTTGGAATGGAAAAGAAAAAACGATTTCGGCTGATGAAAAAGGATCTTTTACACACAAAGCATTGGGGAAATATAGTGGCAGCGATTGTGTCATTAGGATTAGTAATTGCAACTTTTATTGCCCGAATGTTTGATATGAAATTAATAACAGACAATATGGTTATGCTGTTTATTTCAGGGATTCTTATATTACTTATTAATGAGATTATTATGCAAATTGCAATATCTGTTTGGATGAGAAAGATCGAAAGGAGGAATGAGGTATGGAAGAGATGATCAAAGTTAACTCTTTGAGTAAAAGTTTTAGACAGACGGATGAAGTTACAAAAACTGTTTTGGATGAGTTGTCATTTTCGGTATATGAAGAGGAAATACTTGGTATTATGGGAACGTCAGGGTGTGGAAAAACAACATTATTGAAAATATTGGGGCTGATAGAAGCACCTTCTGACGGCGACATTACTTTTCGTGGTCAGTCAGTAGTTTCCATGTCTGGAACGGAGAAAAGTGAACTTCGGAGAACAGCTATCGGTTTTATATTTCAGGACTATATGCTTTTGGATTCTCTTTCGGTGGAGGATAATATTACGCTGCCTTTATTAATTGATGATAAAAAGGATATCGATATATATGAAGTGGCGCATCGATGGGGAAAAATATTTGGCATATCGAATATTATGGAGCGTTATCCGACTAAACTATCCGGTGGTGAAAAACAACGAGTTGCAATATGCAGGGCGCTAATCAATAATCCTGATTTAATTTTAGCAGATGAGCCGACGGGAAACTTAGATGGAGAATACCGGGAAAAAGTGATTCAGGAAATTGTTAAGATTAATCGTGAATTTCATAAAACAGTCATCATTGTTACACACGATCCATATGTTGCATCTTTTTGTGACAGAGTACTGTTTTTAGAAGAAGGAAATGTCAAGGAGATGCCGAAAGAAAAAATGAATCCGTAGTAAAATAAAGGATGTCAAAAAAGATAATAAGCATTGTTTTATATTTTTAATAGGAATCATTTTGGGCAGACATTTGGTGATGAACATATACAAATTTAGCACCAGATGTTCTGCATTACCGTTTCATGTGAATTCTGATGGTAGAGAAGTAATCACTGCGGGACAATACTGATACCGCAGTGGTTCACATGAATGGACGCATTAAAAGAAATTAGAAGACCTAGTTTTTGATAGAATATGAGATCGCGGGGTCATATAAAACAATTTGAAGAACAAGAAATGAGTGTGCTTAAAAGATACAAGTGGCTAGAATGTGTTGAGGACTTATTTTGACTAATAGAGATATCACGAAATCTGAACAGCTATTTTATAAATTGATTAGAGGAGTGTCGGAGATAACGATGAATCGTTTTTTCAAAGAAGTACCAATGCTTATTATCGCAGAGGAAATCTAGTAATAAAAATAAACGAATATATATAGTAGCTGAAAACATAAAGTTATTAACCTTTGAAGAGATTAAGTCTAAGATGACGGACTTGATTTTTTTGTTTATGGAGGAACTATGCAAAAAAAAATGATAGCAATAATTGTTTTTTGTTACGGTGTACTGATGGGAACATCATTTATAAGACCACTGGTTATACGTCAAATTATGGATGGTGGATTACTTGAAAAGAACTTTTATATAATACTAGAATTTGCTGTTGTACTTTTGTGTATATCTGTGCTAGAAGAAGGGGTTCGAATTTTACAAGCAAAATTATTTGTAGATTTAAAAAATCGTGTTGTATTAGAGCTGTATTCAAAAGTATTTCATAAGTTGATGTATGCTAAAATGAGTTATTTTTCAAAAAATAATGCATCTGAAGTTATTAATAGATTTTCAACAGATATTGATAATGCCAGTCTTTTAATCGATAATAATGTGATGAGTGTAGTGAGCTATGTATTACAAATTATAAGTGGTGTAATAGGCTTGGTAGTTGTGAATTGGCATTTGGCAATTTTAGTATTGTGTATTGTACCAGTGAAATATATATTAATCTTTTTTTTCTCTAAAAAGAAAGAACATTTAATGGAAAAATGGATAGAGAAGATAGCAGAATTTTCTGCATGGTTTGATGACACGATCAATGGCGTTCGTGAAATAAAACTATGGGGAATGTATAAAGCAAAAAATCAGGAAATGCGAAAATTTCAAAAAGAAGTGTTGATATTGGGGAAGAAAACAACACTTTTGGAAACATATAATTATTCAGTAGATTCTCTTTTGCAATGGATGATGGTTTGTATACTATATGGAATTGGTGGTTATTTAGTTTGTAAAAAAAGACTTAGTATTGGTGGATTAACTGCATTTATTTCATATTCTAATTATGTGATAGGACCGATAGCATTAGTATTTAATCTTAGATTTATTTGGGCACAGATAAAACCATCCATTAATAGATTGGATAAGTTTTTTGCTGAAGAAACAGAAAGAGAATGGAATTCTCCATATGATATAAAGAAATTTCAGAAGGAAATAGTATTTAACAAGGTATCATTTTCTTATTCGAAACAGGTATTGTTAAAAGAAATAAATTTAACAATACATAAGGGTGAAAAGATAGCGATTGTTGGAGAAAATGGAAGTGGAAAATCTACAATTATTAATATGTTATTGCGTTTTTTGGAACCAAATGAAGGGGTAATCGCTATAGATGGAATAGATATTCAAAAATATAGCTTAAAGCAATATAGAGAGTTATATGCAGTGGTAAGTCAAGAAATTTATTTATTTAAAGAGAGTTTATATAATAATGTTGCAATGGGGCGGACAATTGATAAAGAAGTATTAAATACGATGTGTCAAAAATTAAATCTTCAGACATTCTTAAGTAAATTATCTTCTGGTATAGAAACAACATTGGAAAGAAATGGTGAAAATCTTTCAGGCGGAGAACGGCAAAAGGTGGCATTACTTAGAGCTATAATTAAAGATGCCCCAATTTTAATTTTAGATGAGGCAACAGCAAATATTGATAAAGGATATGATGAATTTTTGAATGATATTATACACTCAGAATTTCAAAATAAAACAATTATTTTAATTACGCATCGAATAGAAAGCTTGAAGAATATGGACAAAATTTATCAAATACATAACCACTCCATTATTGAAAAGGTATAAGAAGTAAGAATGTTGATTAAAGAAAAACTAATACGCTGATATAGATAATGTAGAAATATTTCATTATTTAAAACGTATTAAATATGAAAAAAAATAAGTATAAGAGATACATGACAGATAATAGAATGTTAAAAAAAATTGGTATATACTGGATTCTTTTAGAATTTTATATGTCGAAAAATATCATAATTTTGTAGAGTTTTCGAAAGCTCAGCAAAACCGAAAGAAAAACGGTTTTGTTGGGCTTTTTTTATTGGTTTTTGCAGAGATTCTCAATAAGCGCTTCAATATTATAAGGTGTCGATCTCCAACTTCCAATCTGGATTTCTAGTGAAAATTCAGATTGGAGGAAAAGAATATGGAGGGTAAACACCCAAAGAGGAGAAGAGATAAATATAATCCGTATACTATATGCGAAAAGGATGGACATTATTACATAGCATTTTCAGATGGACAGAAAATGCAGCATGAATTGGAAATCAGCAGAGAACTGTATGAATCCTTTGATGAGTTTGAATTGCGGGATATTTCCTATCTGCATAAATGGGATAAATATGAAGAACATTCGGAATTGTGGGAGGAGACGTTGAATGCAAGGGCATTTTTACCACAGGAAAGTGTAGAAGATATTATTTTCAACAAATTGCTGAAGGAAAAATTATATCATGCAATTGACAGACTTTCGGAAATACAGAAACGGAGGTTGATACTTTACTATTTTGATGGGTTGACTTATGAAGAAATAGCTAGAAAAGAGGGATGTACAAAGATGCCTGTCAAGCGTTCAATTGACGCTGCACTGGAGCATTTGAAGAAAGAATTTATGTAAAAAATAAAATTTGAAGATTCACAGGCTACTTTTGAGGATTTTCGTGGGAAACAGGTGAAGAGGATAACATCCTTTTGCCTGTTTCTTTTTTTGGAACGGGAAGAACCTTGACAAGAGAATATTCATTCACCATATACATTCCTGTTGTTAGCGTGATGAGCGTGAGCCGCGTTAGCAGGTACGCCATGAATCAAGTTGATATGGGCAGCGAGATCCCACCAAAGAAGAACATGTGTCTGCAGCTGTGTATCATAGAGGAGCGAAGAATACCGGGCTATGACTGTCGGATTGCTACCGACAGGGCGATAACAGACAACGGGCATAATGATACTCCTGTTTGGTCATAAAGTCGAGCGTTAGAAGCGTCGTAACAAGTGAGAGCAGCTTCGGGAGAACCTCGGAGGGGACAAGTTCCTGTGGAGCTGATAGCAGTCAGCCATATGGTGATTTCCCTTGTGTTTATGAACACAGAAAGCCGGGGTGTCGAGGACAAATTGGCTTGTTGAATAGGCAAAAATGGTAGCCGGACATTGGACTGAGTGATAGTCATGAAAGTGCGAAAAGGAAAGTCTGTGTTCGGCTGATACATAGCTGTTCGAGATGGAGCAGTTAATCAGAGAGGAACATTATATTATGAGGAAAAGAGAAATCCGGCGTGGGGATATTTACCACGCAGATCTGAGTCCTGTGTTCGGAAGTGAGCAGGGCGGTTATCGCCCGGTCTTGGTAATTCAGAATAACAGAGGTAATGTGAACAGCCCTACGGTAATTGTAGCGGCAATCACAAGCAGACCAAAAACGAAACTGCCAACGCATGTACCGATTCCCGCAGAGATGAAAGGATTGGAAAAAGATTCTGTTGTCCTGCTGGAACAGTTGCGGACATTGGATAAGAAGCGCCTGGATCAGTATGTGGGAAGACTGGATTATACAATAATGAAGAGAATTAACAAGGCGTTATATACCAGTGTGGAACTGCCAAAACGGGATAAGCCGATCTTATTGTGTCTGTGTCCGGTGTGTGCGAAGCCATTTTATGAGTCAAAGGAACATTTCATACAAAGAGTGGATAAAAACCAGAAGACAAAGGATACTTGTATGTTCTGTAATACACGTTCTGGATATGACTACTTAATAAGGAAGAAGTACAATTAAAATTTCAATCAAATATTTGGGAGGATGAATATGAAAGTAGACAATCAATATGCAGCATTTCTTTTAATTGAAATCTTATATGAAAAAGGAATTATCAACAAAGCTACTTACAATAATGTAGTGAAATATAAAAAAACGCACTGCGATGGAGCTGATTCGCACATTTCACAAGTAGCATAGGTGTCGGGTAGAATGTAGACATCAACAGGAGGTGCAAAAACATGAATAATAATTTAGCATTTGATACGGATATCCAAACACCATTTCATATATTTCAGGATAAAAACAGAAAAAGACATATGGTGTTTTACGGTCGAGTATCTACGGAACATGAGGCTCAATTGTCAGCACTTGAAAATCAGATCCAGTGGTATGATGATCAGGCAGAACGTCATCCTAATTGGGTGGTTGTGGACAAGTATATTGATGAAGGAATTACAGGAACACAAGCTAAGAAGAGACCAGCTTTTTTAAGAATGATTGAAGATGCTAAGGCAGGTAAATTTGATTTGATTGTTACTCGTGAAGTGTGCAGATTTGCAAGAAATACGGTAGATACTCTTGTGGCAACAAGAGAATTAAAAAATCTTGGAGTAGAAGTTTATTTTGTTGAGGATAATATCTGGACAATGGACGGAGATGGAGAATTGCGGTTGACAATTATGGCTACGCTTGCACAGGAAGAGAGCCGAAAGGTATCAGAGCGTGTAAAAGCCGGACAGCATATTAGCCGTAATAATGGAGTGATTTATGGCAATGGGAATATCTTAGGGTATGACCGTATTAATGATACATATGTGATCAACAAGGAGCAGGCAGAGACTGTGCGTATGATTTATGATATGTATCTGCATGATGGGGTTGGAGCAACGAAAATCGCTAATGAATTGAGTATAAGACGCAGAGTAGCTGCATCAGGAAAGGTTAAATGGACACCATCTAATGTTAGCAGGGTGTTGAGAAATCCAACATATATGGGATGTATGGCTTATGGAAAATCTTTCAATAACAATTATTTGGAACAAAAAAGAATTAATAACCATAACAGTGACACTTATAAATATGTGAAAGCTAATTTTGAACCAATTGTTACGGAAGAAGAATGGCGTGAATGTGAGAGGATTCGTAAAAGGAGGCGAAGAGAATTAAGTATTCCCATGGTTAGAAAAACACCATTTGGTGAAGAAAGTGTAACAAAGCCGGTAAGAGAATCTCATGATAAATGGAACAGAAAGCTACGTTGTTCTTGCGGTTACACATTTAGAAAAAATCGGTGGCATAAGAATAAGAACAAAGACTGGTCTTATGGTTATCAATGTTATAATCAATTAAATAATGGCTCTGCAAAGAAGCGGAGAGAGCAAGGGCTAGATACAACTGGGTACTGTGATATGCCGATGATCGCTGATTGGAAGTTAGAGATTATGTGTAAGATGCTTTTAGAGAAAGTGTGGAGTGAACGGACTGGAGCGATTCAAGAAGCAGAAAGAATATTAAAATTGTGCTATCAAATGGATAATGCTGTACAGTCTGAGGCTGTTGCAATCAAAAGGAAAATAGAAAAGATAAAACTAAAGCTGGATAATCTGATTGATATGCGGGCGGAAGGCGATATCTCTATTGAGGAATTTCGAAAACGAAAAGAAAGTTTAAATATGGAGCTGGCAAGTTATGAAGTTGAACTGCAAGAACAAAAGCGGATGAAACATGCAACTAAAGAAAAAGAGATGAACTGGGACGCCGTTCATAAATCATTGGAAGAAACTATTGACTTTTCAAAATCAACAGTAGATAATGAAGTTGTGGATAAGTTTATTGCGAAAATCATTCCACAAGGAAATAACCGTTTTTTGTGGTTTGTAAATCTTAGTTCTTTAAGAAGTGAAGAGATAGAAATGGTTGTTGAAGGAAGACGTAATCACTCAACAGTGTTTATCTATGATGAAGAAAAAGGCGAGGAATCAGAAGAAGATGATTCCTCAGTACATAGCAATATACTGTATATTTCAGATATTGCCTCCGAATTAGAAGCGAAAAAATACTCCCCCGAAGGGGCACAGCACAGGCAGCTATCGCTCAGAAGTAGTACACCAAGCATAGATAGATAGGAAATTAATTAATTTATAGAGGAACTCCCATTACGCTTTATTGTGTAACGGGGGTTCCTCGTTTTGTTATGGAGTATGAACATTTCAGGAGTTTTCTTTAAAGAGGATATGTTAATGAAGCTGAAAGTGGTATTTTGAAAAGTAGCGTGTTAGAATGAAGTTAACAAATCAAGTTTAGTGTGAAGATTAATTTTGAACTGGGAGTGAAGATTATGGAAGTAACTAATTATTTTTCAAGCGACCGTCAGGAGTACTGGCTCGCTGAGATTGGAAAGAGCGATTGGAGTGCCGGTCAATTTTTGTATAAGTTGCTAAAGAACGGAGAACTACAAGACTATGTAGGCGAAAATGTAAAAGTGTTGCTCCTTGTAGATGGTGATGAATTGGTATCTTTTTGTACTTACGCAGAGAAAGATGATATTCAGCCAACTGATTTGACACCTTGGATTGGATGGGTTTATACATTTCCGCAGAGAAGAGGGCACCATTACGCGGGGCAACTATTCGCGGAGATTGAAAGGATTGCAAAGTCTGAGAATGTTAGTGAAGTTTTTATTTCAACGAATCATGAAGGATTGTATGAAAAATATGGATGCGAATTCTATCAAATGATGAATGATATGAATGGAGAACCATCTCGCGTATATAGAAAAACGTTTTGATAAAACCTACATATTGTCGATGTGCGGCCCGTGGGACAAGACGGAACGGACATAGGTTTCGCAGCATTTAATGGTTGGTTTCATGAATTAACAGGTGTTCATATGACGATCTATATTATTACGGATTGGCTGGGACTTGTTCCACTATTCATATGTATGCTGTTCGGTGGAATCGGATTTGTTCAATTGGTTAAGAGAAGAAGTTTATTTAAAGTGGATTATGATATTATATTTTGAGGGATATATTACGTTATTGTGATATTTTGCTAATTTATTTTTGAGATGATTCCTGTCAATTACAGACCTGTCCTTCTCGGAGGATTTATGGAAGCTTCGTATCCATCATCTACAACACTTCTTGTATTGAGTGTTATACCAACGCTTGTTTTTCAGGTGAATCGTAGATTAGAAAATGATGCAGTTAAAAAAGCTATTTACATTCTGGCAATTATCTTTTCAATGTTTATGGTAATAGGAAGATTGGTTTCAGGAGTCCATTGGTTTACAGATATTGTGGGTTCTGTTTTGCTGAGTACAGGTTTATTTTATATCTATAAAGCAGTTGTTTTGTTATATCAGGTGAAAGAGGACTAATGCGGAGGTTCTGTTATGGAATTTCATGAAAAACTTCAGGAATTGAGAAAAAATAGAGGGCTTACACAGGAAGAGGATATCCAAGTATTGATTCTCTAAAAGCAATATCCAGTTATTTTTCGGTTACAATTGATGATTTGTTATCAGGAGAGAAGTTGCTTTCTATTGCTGAAAAAGAAAATAAATCCAATATCCGAAGTGTGTGTGACGTGCTGTTTGGAATTGTAGATTTATTATCCATTACACTTATCGTACTGCCGCTTTATCCAAATCCGATTGATGGGTATATATATTCGGTAAATCTATTATCATACACGGAAACAACATCATTTAATCGGCTGATTTACTGGATTTTATTTATTGCGCTTATTGCGGTTGGAATAGTAAAAATTCTGCTTACACAATTCAAAATTGAAAAAGGACGTAATATGATAACGGGTAGTTCAATGGGGCTAAGCATTCTGACAGTGTTATTCTTAGCAATGACAAGAGAAGCTTATGCTATAACTGTGGCATTTCTACTATTGATCATAAAAGGAATACTGCTTTTAAAGGATTTAAAGATGACTGGGAAAAAATAAATGTTTTTTGTGGTAAGGGAGGAAAAACAGTATGAGTAAAATCGTGGTATCTGTTATTTGATAATGAAAAGCCTATTGCAACTGTAACGATAAACGAGAATCACATCAATCGTTTGTTTGTTTTGGAAGAATATCAGCACAAAGGATATGGAAAAGCATTGCTAGATTTCGCAGAAAAATCGATTTCAGTTAGATATTCTGAGGCGATTTTAGACGCATCGTTACCAGCAAAACACATTTATTTGAAGCGAGGATATGTGGATATAGAATTTCATACTATGCAGACTGGTAATGGAGATTATCTGTGTTATGATGTAATGATAAAGAAATTATAAAGAATGGTTTGTAATATTAATAAATGTTAATATGCGTTGCTTGTGGCAACGGGCAGGTTCTCATACGATAGTGGTAACGTATGAAAGAAAGGAGATTATCCCTAATGTTAAACGAAAATATTAGAGCAATTAGAAAATCAAAAGGACTTTCGCAGGAAGAACTTGCTATCAAGCTGAATGTGGTGCGACAAACAATTTCGAAATGGGAGAGAGGATTGTCAGTTCCTGATTCTGACATGTTAATCTCCATATCGGAAGTGCTTGAAACACCTGTAAGCACTTTGCTTGGAGAAACTGTTATTGAGTCAAAAGTTGATGACTTAACAGCGATTTCCGAAAAACTGGAGATTATCAACTTACAGCTTGCACAAAGGAAGACCATAAGACGAAAAATACTTCATTGGCTGCTTATTTCATTATGTGCGGTCATAGTAACAATTTCTGTGGCCTTAATAGTATTAAATAGTCCTTACTTAGGCTGGGACTATAGTGATCCTGAAACTGCTGTTGTTGGAGTGGCTTTTCATGCATTTGAATGGCTGTTTGTCAGATTGGCACCGATAATTCTTATAGGGGCAATTGTTGGAATCTTCTTGGCACGGAAGAAAGTATAAATACCGCGTTATGAACTTAACCAAGTTTAACCGGTTTCTTACATAATAGGAGATGATGGAGTACAGAACACTTCCCTATGGAAACGAATGGTTCCACCGATGTGACAGAAGCATTGGGAGTAGTCAAAGACTGGGCATCTGGAAAAATTAAAATGCGATTAGCACAACGGAAAATATTAGATTGCCATGCATTTGCAAAAGAAATTGAAAATAAAGAAGATACTGCAATTATATATATACATGGGATTGAAAACTGCAAAGACGCAGTAGAGCAACGAAAACAGGAATATATTGAAAAGAAAGTGATATACATCCATCGCTAATGTTGACATTATGGATGCAGATAGCACGAATTCAGAAGTATAGTAATTATTACATCTCTATAATGGAATTCTGTAAAGGAGAGATGTAATTATGGATATTAATCAAATCAAAGAAAATAAACTTAAGACTATCCTTCGGTTTTCAATCCCAAGTATCATAGCAATGCTTTTGGAAACGGTAATCACAATAACTGACGGTTATTTCACTGGCAATTATGTAGGTGAAGATGCGCTGGCAGCCATTAATCTGGGATTACCGATTCTTTACTTTTACCTGGGCGTAGGGTTATGCATCGGTGTTGGTGGAACGGTAATCTGTGGAAGACTGCTTGGAGCAAAGGATGAACGCAAGGCCTCCGAAGTGTTTTCACAGACGATTGTAACGGCCACGGTGATATGTATATTAGCATCACTAGTAATATTAGGGCTGTTCACTCCTATCCTAAAGGTATTGAGAGCAGACGGGAATCTGTCCGCATACTTTACCGGGTACTATAGGATCATGCTTTTCAATTATCCGCTGATGGTTATTGGAACCATATTTGGAATGTTTATCCGCGTGGATGGGAAACCTCAGGTGTGCATGCTTGTAAGTATCATAAGTTGTATTCTAAATGCAATCCTTGATGATATTCTGGTAGGCAGATTAGCGATGGGAGTACAGGGAAGTGCCATAGCATCACTTATCGTGCAGGTGATTGCAGTCATTGTTCAGTTTATGTATTTCATTAGACTGTCAGCAGGCATACGTTTTAGACATTACAGATTTGACAGAGCAGTGAATAAAGAAACCATTTTTAATGGTTCCTCTGAATTTATCGGGGAGATGGCAAGTGCAATATCTATGTTTGCATTTAACTATGTGTTGATGAAATATGTTGGAGCAGAGGGAGTTGCCGCGTTCACGATTCTTGGGTTTACAGTATACGGATACAGCATGATTGCTATTGGTTTCGGACAGGGGCTGACGACTCTTGTAAGTGTTTGCTGGGGCGCGAAGGAACAGAAAACAGCGATGCAGCTGCGCATTCTGACGAATAAGATATTATTTGGAATAGGCGCTTTGTTTGCAGTATGCTTTTTCGTATTAGGAAGAAGATACGCAGGTATGTTTGGATGCAGCAGCAGTGTGGCAGATATGGTATCCGCAGGATTTCGGTTTTACGCTGTTACATTTCTGATTATGGGATATGATGTGATAAATTCGATGTATTTTACCAGCTGCGGTGATGCGTTAAGCTCTGCTCTGATATCGTCTCTAAGAGGAATGATTCTTCTTCTTTCATTTACATTTATCTTCCCGGCTATATGGGGAATGACAGGAGTATGGATGGCGGCTCCGGCTACAGAAGCTTTGACAGCGATCGTTTCGGCATGGCTGATCACGAAACAAAAGAAGATGATGGAAAGCAGGTGATCTGCAGTGGATGAGAAAGACAGCACTACGATTCGAAGTGCAGTGATCAACAAAGCGATTAGTTATATATTTGAAAATATAGATGAAGAAATTACGGTGGATGATGTGGCCAGACATTGTTCTTATTCAAAATATCATCTTATGCGAATGTTTAAAGAAGATACCGATGAAGCACTGTATCAGTTTATCAAACGTGTCCGGCTTGAAAGAAGTGCCTGGAGACTTAAAGTGGAGAAGGATAAAAGCATTACAGAAATTGGTGTAGATTATGGATATTCATCTTCTAATTTTGCAACGGCATTTAAGAAGCATTTGAATGTAACACCAGCTGATTTCAGGAAGCTCAGTGAACAAATGGTGGAACGGAGTTCTTTTGCACATGGGATATCACTTGACGAATTAGAAGAGTCGGAAAAACTGATTACGGTCGAGTATCTTAACAGCTTTATGGTTGTGTATGAGCGTAAGAAAGGCAATTATCATAATCTGCCGGAAGAATGGTGTAAGTTTATTAAAAAGTATGAACATTTGTCTTCGGAAGATACGCTTTATATTGAATGTACCATTGATGATCCGTCAATTACGGATGAAGACAGATGCATGTATGAACTTTGCCAGACAATTTCACCGGGCCACCCGGTGCTGAAAGAGGATACCAGTATCTTGACTCATACCTTTGATGGCGGTAAATATGCAGTTTATCATTTTAAGGGATTTCCACAATTTCTTTTTATGGTATATCAGGAGATGTTCTGCAGGTGGCTTTCAAAGACCGGAAATCAGCTTGATGAAAGACCGATACTTGATATATATCGAAACGTAGGTGATGATGGATATATGGAAATCGACATTTGTTTTCCACTAAAATGAGAGGCATTTGCTGAAGTAAATGATAGAATAATAAATACATTTAAACCTTAATTGTTATTTTATCTTTGCAAAAGAACTCGACAGCTTCTAGTTAAAAATACGCAGTTCGCATGACTACCTTGATAGAAGTGGGATTGTACGGGGAATGAGCGGCAGTCCGATCATCCAGGAAGGGAAGCTGGTGGGAGCCGTTACCCATGTGCTGGTCAATGACCCGACGAGGGGGTACGGAATTTTTATCGAGAATATGCTGGAGCATTGACAAAATGGTTCAGATATTGTAGAATAAAACCACCGAAAAGGTGGTTTTATTTTGCGCAAAATGAGGTTTTATCATGGAAAAAAGAGAAGAATTACAAGAACAGGTAGATAAGTTAAAGAGAATCAGAGCCGGTTTAGACTTGAGCAGAAAAGCATTTTCAGAGTATATAGGTATCCCGCTTCGCAATTTGGAAGAATGGGAAGCAGGCAGAAGGAAAATGCCTGAGTATCTGCTTCGGATGTTGATATATTATGTAAAAATGAATCAATATCTGGAGAAAAATGGGATGAAAGAAGAAATGGAAAGGAAGGTGTTTGATGAACAGGAATGAAATCATAATTTTTGAAACAGAAGATCATCAGATAAAGTTAGAGGTTAATGTAGAAAGTGAAACGGTGTGGCTGAGCGCTAATCAAATGGCGTTACTATTTGAGCGAGATGAAAAGACAATTCGAAAACATATAAATAATGTTTTTTCGGAATCAGAAGTGGATAAAATTAACAACACGCAAAAAAAGCGTGTTGAAGGTGTAAAGCAATTAGTTCCATTTTATACATTAGATGTCATCATCTCCGTTGGCTATCGTGTGAAATCCAAACGTGGTGTGGAATTTCGCCGTTGGGCTAATTCCGTATTAAAACAGTACATATTGAAAGGGTATGCAGTGAATGATAATCGTATCAGACAGCTGGGGGAAGTGATACGAATTATGAAAAGGACGGAGAATGAACTGGACAGCAAACAGGTGCTTTCCGTAATTGAAAAGTACAGCAATGCACTTGATCTGTTGGATTCCTACGATCACCAGAACATGACTCGCCCGAAAGGAAATGAAACAACATATGTTCTTCAATATGAAGAATGTATGGAGGTAATTCAGAGTATGCGATTTGGGGACGAATCGGATCTGTTCGGTAAAGAGAAAGATGATTCCTTCAAAGGCAGTATCGGAAATATTTATCAGTCTTGCGGTGGAGTGGACATTTATGAATCCCTGGAAGAAAAAGCAGCCAATCTTTTATACTTTGTAACGAAGAATCATAGTTTTTTTGATGGAAATAAAAGAATCGCAGCAACCATGTTTTTGTATTTTCTGGATAGGAATAGTGCGTTGTTTGTAGACGGGAAAAAGAAGATAGAGGATTCAACATTGGTTGCCCTTACGATCATGATTGCTGAATCAAGGCCTGAAGAAAAAGAAATGATGATCAGCGTGATAATGAATTGCATGCAATAAATATGTTGTCCCTAATGACAATCACTCGTGTCGGGCAGCCCGATCATTCAGGACGGGAAACTGGTTGGCGCTGTCACTCATGTTTTGGTGAATGACCCGACGAGAGGGTATGGAATGTTTATTGAAAATATGCTGGATGTGGCAGGATAATAAAAATGCCAGAGGTGGATTTGTCTCTGGCATTTTTGCTCTGCTGTGCTATACTTTATATAGCTAAATATCGTATTCGGAGGGGATGAAATGAAAAAAGAAATATGTGTATTCAGTGAGAGTTATACGACTGAAGAACTTTGGCTTGATGATGAAACGAATCAGTTTTCAATTAAACAATATCATTGGGGCGTCATTGATGATGAAGAACATTACGACGGAGAAAATGTGACTGATACATTCAACGCTCTCAAAATGATGATTTCATATAACAAACTACATGAAGTGCTGCAATACGACAACGAACTGCAGGTTGCGCATAACCTGGATGCTGTTTTATCGACCATGACGCAAAGTAGCTGGATACGCAATTATGATTTTTTGGCTGATAAACACTGTAAGTATTATAAAATTTCCGAGAAAGAATACGCTATATATTATGAAAAGACATTTTTCACAGTAACTGATCAAGGTAAAGGCATTGCTGATTTTACTGTTGTGCGGCGAATTCTGGAAAATAAAGAAACTGTTATATACAGTGAATATGATTACTCCCAAAATACATGGGTGCATTCTTCTCTTTGAGTCATACCATGCCTTTAAAATGTTGTCCCTAATGACAATCACTCGTGAGCGGCAGCCCGATTATCCAGGACGGGAAACTGGTGGGCGCTGTCACTCATGTTTTGGTGAATGACCCGACAAGAGGGTATGGGATATTTATAGAGAATATGCTTGAGCATTGACAATATAGTGGCTCAGTTGTCAAGACAAAAATCTAAGATTTTTATAATGAACTGATATGGTGAACAAGTTACAAGGAACATGGAGAGAACAGTGGAGCACTCCCCAGATCCAATATATGCTAAGC
>NZ_JBDOHT010000028.1:0-17717 GCF_039832125.1 Dorea chungnamensis
TATGTCTCCAAATGATTATGAAGAACTGTATCGTAGAATCCAGAAAGACGAATTGCTGATGGCAAGTTAAGATGAGGAAAACCTCATTTTAACTTGTACTAAATCTTGACATAGGACCAATCCATCTCCTGTCTGCTCATGGATGGCAGAATAGATGAATCCATCATCATCTCTGCCGATTTTCTGAAAAGAAAAATCCCGGACAAAAGCATCCATCACTTTATGGATTATTTCAAAGTCAACCGGTCTGTTATCTTTGTTTACGATTGGAAGCTCAAATTCCAGTCCGGCAAGTTTTGTCCTTTTTCGTTTCGTTGGTACAATATACCGATGATAAATTGCTTCCTCTAACACTGTATTTTTCATAGCACTCTTCCTCTATACCAGATGCAATAATAATATGTTACACGCTGTTCCTAATGCGATAGAAACCAATGTATTATGCTTCCATTTGTAGCTGATTGCTGTCACTGCTGCCGCTGTCAATTCCGGCACCCCATGTCCTTTCCAGTCCGCCACTGTACTTTTCAGGCAGTATACGATTAACACTGCCATGATAGCAGAAGGCAGTATCTTCCCAAGATAGATCAGTTTCTTTGGCATCTTTCTTCTGTTACGAAAAGCCACGAACGGCAGGGCACGAAGCGCGAATGTAATAACTGCAGATACCAGAATCGCCAGAATGATATCATTTTTATTCACTCTTCATTCCTCCATTCTGGACAAGCAGTAATATCCCCGAGATAACAAGTAATGACGGAAGCATAAAATTCTTCTCTCCAATTACGAACAGACAGAAAAGTGCCACTGCCAGGCCTGCCAAAGCAGAAAGATGATTCTCTGACTTTTCCCACTGGTCAATAAAGATGATGATAAATAATGCCGTCATGCAAAAATCAATTCCTTCCAGATCAAATGGAATCACTTGCCCCAGAATCCCTCCTGCGACGGCTCCAACCATCCAGTAACACCTGGAGAACAATGCGATCAGGAACATGGTATCTTCTTTCTCTTTTCCTTTTGAATCAAGAGTCAGATTGACCGCATAAGTCTCATCCGTCATGGTATGAATCATATAGAGCATTTTCTTTCCCATGTGCCGGAACTCATCCACAAAGGTAAGACTATAGAATGTCTGTCGGCTGTTCATCAAAAAAGCCGTCAATGCAATGGTAAGTATGGACGCACCACTGCTTAAAAAAGTAATCAAAAGGAACTGGAATGCTCCTGTATACACCGTCATACTGATGAATAGAGAATCATATCATGCAAATCCCGCCTCTTCCATCATGATTCCATACGCCATACTGACAAACAGATAACTGCACAAGATTGGTATTGATTTGATAAATGCATTTCTTAAGATTTCTTTTTTCATCTGGGACCATCCATTTCGTCTTATTGAAAATCAGCGGCGAAGCATGTTCTCCGCCGCTTATATGATTCATCTGTACGTTTCGTTTTACTCAGTCACTCCACCTTCTACAACCAACTCTTCCTTATAATCCTCGCCATAGGTATCCACCAGAGTTTCATCATAGTCTTTGTGGAAGAACTGTTCATCTGCCAGTGACTGAATCTCCTCATTGATCCAATCCAGCAAAGTATCATTTCCTTTTGAAACAGCAGGTGCAATCGTATCTTTGCTTCCAAGTTCAGGGATACCGACTGTGTAGCCCTCATTCTGCAATGCAAATGCGATTACTTCTGTATTGTCGTTCGCCCATGCCACACCATTTCCATTCTCCAGTGCATTCTTTGCAGTTGCGTAGGAATCATATTTCTGTAACGGAATATCCGGATAATTTTCTGTGAGATAAGTCTCTGCCGTTGTACCGGAAATTACGATAATCTGGTCATCACTGTTCCAGTCATCCAGACTCGCGATTACATTACTGTCCGGTGATACCACACCAAGGGCTACATTCATGTATGGCAATGCAAAGTCAACTTCTTCTGCACGTTCATCAGTTACTGTGAAATTGGCAAGAATCACATCTACCTTTCCGGTCTGCAGGTACTCAATACGGTTTGCCGCTTCTGTAGATACAAAGTTCACTTCCACGCCCAGATCTTCTCCGATTCTATTCGCAAAATATACATCATATCCCTGATACTCTCCATTCTCATCCACATATCCGAATGGATTCTTATCAGAAAATACACCGATATTAATCGTTCCATCTTCCTTAATTTCATCCAAAGTACGATAAACAACATCAGAACTTTCTTCTGATTCCACAGCGCCACTTGTCTCCTCTGAGGACTCTTCTTCAGAACTTCCTGAGCTTCCGCACGCAGTCAATGCAATGACTGTAGATACGATTGCAACTAACGATATTAATTTTTTCAATTTCAAATTTTTCATAATATAATAATCTCCCATCTAATTCATCTATTTTTTTGCTACAGTTTTTACTGCATGAAATGTAAAAGTATTTAAGAACTGTTTTGCTCTTTCTGTTTTTGGACTCTCAAAAAATATCTCCGGCGGCTCATCTTCTATAATCTTTCCTCCATCCAGAAGTAACACTCGGTCTGCGACAGCACGTGCAAACTGCATCTCATGCGTCACAATGATCATGGTACGCCCCTGCGCAGCCAGATCTAAGATAACATCCAGCACTTCCCGGACCATCTCCGGATCCAGCGCTGCCGTCACTTCATCAAAAAGCAGAATCTCAGGATGCATGCACAGTGCACGGACAATCGCAACCCTCTGCTTCTGTCCCCCGGACAGCTCCCTTGGGAAACTGCCTGCTTTCTCGTGTAATCCAACTCTTTCCAGAAGCTTCATCGCTTCTTCTGTAACTTCTTCTTTCTTTCGTTTCTGCACCTTCATCGGCGCCAGCAGAACATTATCCAACACCGTAAGATGTGGAAACAGATCATAACTTTGAAACACCATTCCTATCTTCTGTCTGAGGCTGGTCAGTGATCTGCTCTTTGGATCAATGGTCTCATCTCGTAACTTAATCGTTCCACCCTGAATCGGTTCTAACGCATTCATACACCGCAGCAGTGTACTCTTTCCACATCCGCTTGGTCCTACGACCACGATAACTTCTCCTCTTTTGACGCTCAAGTCAATATCATTCAGGATCACATGGTCACCATATCGCTTGACCAGATGTTCTATTGTAAGCAATGACTCTGCCACGACTCGTCACCTCCATCTTCTTTCCAGATATCTTGCGAACATGCTGATTGGCCAGCAGGCAAGAAAATATAGTAAAAATACGACCAGGTAGATTCCAAATGCAGCATTCGGACTGGACATTCGATTTGCTTCGATGATCTGCTGTGCTACCTTCAGGATCTCAACAACGCCAATCATCAATATCAGACTCGTCGTCTTAATCATTCTGGTAATCAAGTTGATAGACAGTGGAATCAATCTTCGCAGTGTCTGAGGAATAATAATGTACCAATAAGTCTGTGCTTTACTCATTCCCAGCGCCTCACTGCTCTCATACTGATGTACTGGAATGCTGATCAGTGCTCCTCTTACAAGATCACTCATCTCAGCCGTTCCCCAGAAGGAAAATACAATAATCGATGCATTTTCTCCAGATAAGTCCCAGCCAAAGGCCCTTGTTGTTCCGAAAAACACTAGAAACAATAAGACCATCTGAGGCATAATTCTGACAATCTCCAGATAAATTCGAAGGATTGCCTTAACGACCGGATGTTTCCATGTCATCAATACTCCAAGCAAGATTCCTAACAGAATACTGATCAATACAGCGATAAGACTGATTCTAAGTGCTGCTCCAAGACCCGTAAGCAGCCTGACAAAATTCTGTCCTTTCAGTAGGACCTCAAGCCCCAAATCCGGCATAGCGCAGCCTCCTTTCCAATAAGCTTCCTAATATTGATATCGGAAGCAGTATAAGCAGGTAAAACACTACCAATAAAAACAAACTTTCCGTTGTTTTATAATAAAGTCCGATCAAGTCTTTTGCTGTAAACATCAGATCCATTAAACTGATAGCACTGAATACGCTCGTCTCTTTCAACAGAAAGATTACATTTGCCATAAATGCCGGAACACTGATGGAAACTGCCTGCGGCAGGACCACATACCGCATAACCTGTAACCGATTCATACCCAGGCTCAATGCACTCTCTGTCTGGATATCTGCAACGGCTTCCAATCCACTTCGAAATGCTTCTGCCATATAACTCCCTCCCAAGAAAGCCAGCCCCACAATTCCGCATGTCTCGGCATCCGTCTGAATTCCTATCTTCGGAAGTCCATAATAGATAAAAAACAATTGGACAAGCAGCGGTGTATTTCTGCTGAGTTCTATATATACAGCCACTATTTGCTTCAAAAGAGGAATCTTCTCATACTGTACGACTGCACAGATCAGACCGAGTATGATGGCACATGCAACTCCGGCAAAGCCGATCCGTACGGTGAGCCACGCGGCCCGCTCATACATAGGCAGATATTTCCATATAAATTCCCAGTTCATTGTGCTTTTCCTCCTTCAAAAAAAGCATTAAAAAACCGAGGATACATTCCCCCGGATATACATACATTTTCACAGATAAGATCTCTAAGCACAACAAAGCCTGCTGCTGCACCTTATCACGCAGTATATCCGGTAAATCAACATTCGACAACAACATAAGTTCTTACAACAGTTTTTTGTCATGACCTTTTCTCCTTTCATTTTTCTTGTAAGCATATTATCACTATTAACCTACTATGTCAATATGTTTATTGGGTTATTATTGAAATATTTTTTATAACTGGATATAATAACTTTAGATTGGAGGTAGTCTTATGATTTCAACAAAAGCCCGTTATGCTCTTAGAGTAATGATTGATCTTGCCCAGAACCAGCAGGATGGATATATCCCATTGAAAGATATTGCAGCCCGGCAGGATATCTCCGAAAAATATCTGGAAATTATCTTAAAGGCTCTCGTAAAAGGGAAAATTATAAAAGGTCTGCGCGGAAAAGGTGGAGGCTATATGCTCACGCGTTCACCAGAAGAATATGTCATCGGAGAGATTATAGAATTAACAGAAGGACCACTTGCGCCGGTTGCCTGTATGCTGCCTGACGCTGATCCTTGTCCCAGAAAAGACACTTGTATGACTTTACCTTTATGGCAAAAATATGATTCTGTCATTCATGACTTTTTTTACAATATAACGTTGGAAGATGTGCTAAACGGGAATCTATAAATATTGCCTGGAATTATAGCAGAATCATTCGTTTTATGCTAAACTAAAGAAAATTTTATGCCGAATTAGGAGGTCTTTTCATGCCAGTTTTTGATTTTAGCAATTCTCCGGAAAAAGCAAAAGTTTCCGAATGTACTTATACAGTTTTCCGTACCAATTCATCCGATGTCTCACCGGAACAACCAATTCTTATTCTCGACAACCAGGGTAAGAACTTAAAACATCACTCTTGTGGTGTATTTACCAATCCTATTAAGCGTACATCCTTTGAATTCAAAGAAGAAGAGGGTACGATCAGTTCCGATATTCTTCAGATTGATGCTCGTTTCGTAAGTCTCTTGAAATGGATAGGCGAGAACCATATTAATGTTCGCTTGTCCGGTGTCAACCGTGAAGATGGATACGCTGTATATAAGATTCGTGAAATTGCTTTCGGCGGTGGATCTAAATTATCTGCAGAAGATGGATTTCTTCAGTTCATGATCGAACGTCTGCTTTTAAGCAACGCTCCTACCGAAGAGGTTGTAGACGAAGATCAGGAAGAAGCCGGTGACAGCATGAAACTCACCAGCCTTCAGAGTATTACCGACTTTATGAATTGTGCCGGAAGGACTTTACCAGATAACATTCGTCTCTGGGCAAGAAGGAATCTGGCAGTTGCCCGTTCTAATGAAGTCTCACCTGAAGAACGCCGTCACGCACAGCGAGCCCTCTCTATGATGATGAATATCCAATGGAAGAGTAATTACTTTGAAGCCATCGACCCAGAAGAAGCTCGCCGTATTCTTGACGAAGAACTCTACGGCATGGAACGTGTCAAGCAGAGAATCATCGAGACAATCATCCAGATAAACCGTACCCATACATTGCCGGCCTATGGTCTGTTATTGATCGGTCCGGCCGGAACCGGCAAATCACAGATTGCTTACGCTGTAGCCCGTATCTTAAAACTGCCTTGGACCACTCTGGATATGAGCTCCATCAATGATCCGGAACAGCTAACCGGTAGTTCCCGTATCTACGCCAATGCAAAACCTGGTATCATTATGGATGCATTTTCCATGGCGGGCGAATCGAACCTGGTATTTATTATCAATGAATTAGACAAGGCTGCCTCCGGCAAGGGGAACGGCAACCCTGCCGATGTCCTTCTGACCCTTCTGGACAACCTTGGATTCACGGATAATTATATTGAATGTATGATTCCTACCGTCGGCGTCTATCCGATTGCGACTGCCAATGACAAAGATCAGATCAGTGCACCATTGATGTCTCGTTTTGCTGTCATTGAGATCCCAGACTATACTGCCGATGAGAAAAAAGTAATCTTCTCACAATATGCTCTTCCAAAGGTCCTGAAACGAATCGGTATGCGAAAAGACGAATGCAGCCTGACTCCAGATGGTCTGGATGCTGTCATTAAGCTTCATGAAAACACCAGCGGAATCCGTGATCTTGAACAGGCAGCTGAACATATCGCAGCCAATGCATTATATCAGATTGAAGTCGAGCATGTAGATTCTGTAGCCTTTGATGCACAGATGGTTCGAGAACTTTTGTCTTAATATTATTATAATGAAAGAAACCTTGCCAGCTTATGTAATTCTATTTGGCAAGGTCCTTCTTTATTGATATTTTAAAATAAATTCCTATTCTGTCTTATACCTTTCCAATAGCTCTCTGAACTCTGTATTCTCCCACAGAAATTCAAATTGTTCATCTTTTTCCATTGCTGTAAGTAATGATCTTATCATCTGACTCTGGAAAGTTGTATCTGCTTCCTTTTTCTTTATATGCGAATAAAGAATCGAGCTGCTAATATCCCATGGCTTAGACAAAGCTTCCAGCATCTCCTTTAATATGGATATGCAACGCCTGGCATCCCTTTCTTCCATTGCAACAGAAAGTGCTACTGTATTCATGCTGTACTTCCAGTTATATATTCCCATTACCTTCTGACTATATTCTGCCAGTTCCCACGCACGCTCACTGTCATTTTCCCAGACAGCAACCGTTGCAAGATGATTTAATAATAAGAATACTTCCTGAAGGGCAAAGTTCAATTTACATTCCAGTAATTCTGCAGCTTCTGCATTTTTTCTCTGTTTCATATACATAGAGATCTGCAGCTGTCTCTTATCCAAAGTATTATATTCTGGAAGCTGAGCAATCAATTCTTGTGCCTTGTCATACTCTTCATTCTGGATTGCTTCTGAGGCAAGCATATATCTTGCACGATTCCCACAGACCGGATCATCACACTGCACCACCCGCTCATATAATTCTGAAGCATACGCATGATTCTTTTGTATCTGTTCATCGGTACAAGGCAGTATCATCACCATTCCTTTCAGTAAAGTCGCCATCTGACACAGAAGCTCTGCACAGCATGGATATTCTTTTACCTGTTCCTGAACCAAGAGAAATGCCTTCTCCATTCCCTCTTCTCTGCCAGTCTCCACTATTGTATTCATAATTCCGGCAATATCTTCCTGCGTCAGATTCTCCCGAAAACACATCAACGTATTCAGATCTGTCTTCAGCAATCGTGCCAACGATGGAAGTAACGAAATATCCGGATAAGTAACACCACTTTCCCACTTGTTGACCGCAGGTGTAGACACTCCAAGAAAACTTGCGACCTGTTCTTGCGTAAGTCCACATTCCCTTCGCTTCTTACGAATTACATCTTTCATCTCCATAATGGTCTCTCCTCGTTTTTCATTATTTTTGAAGGCCTTCTTCTGCACATCTTCATGCTTCTAACTGTATTGTAGCAGATGGCTTCTATTCTGCCTATTGAGCAGATATTAAATTGTAAGGGGAGTTTTTTAACCGTAAGTTAAGAATCGTCGCTTATTTTTTTCGGAAAGAACTTGGCGTCATCTTATATTTCTTCTTAAATAAGCGATTAAAATTCGATAAATTATTAAATCCCGTCTGCTCTGCGATTTCCAACACAGTATCCTCGGTGGTCCGAAGCGCATATGCGGCCTTTCCAAGCCGGAATTCTATCAGATAATTGCCAAATCTTGTCCCTGTCATCTCCTTAAACCACCGCATAAAATGGCTGGCACTGTACCCACACTCTGCTGCCATTTCTTCTATCGTAATCTTCTTGTCATAATGCTCTTCCATATAGGACAACACCGTTTTAATCTTCTGCATACTCTTATCTTCCATACCACGTTGCTTCTCCTTCGAGATCTGAAAAAGGCTGGAAAAAAACAATTGCAGACAGCCTTTTACGCCGAATTCATACCCTCTCGTTCTTTTGTCACACAGAACATCCGCCATATCAAGATAGCTGCTGACCGTTTCGTGCAATTCATGATTTCTTCCGATTCGTACTGGAAAATACAGTTTTTCTTCCAGAAGGGGCTGCAAATATTTCTGACTGCAAGTATCCACAATCGCATTTCCCAGAAAGTCCTTATCAAAAATAATATTTTCATACTCCATCCGACTCTCTTCAAACTGTCGGATTCCATGCAGATGTCCAGGAATCACAATAAAGATGTCCCCGGCCTGCGCTTTGAATGTATCAAAATCTACCTGGATCTGGCCTTCTCCACGCTTCACATAGATAATCTCAAAACTATCCTGCCAGTGAAGCGGCACAAAAGAGAAATCCTGCGGTATAGTACACGGATAGACAGTATATGCGAACATAATATCAGAATGTCTTTTGTTCTCATAGTAGGCATCATATGTAATTTTACTTATTTTTTCAACTTTTCCCAATTTTTACAACTTCTTTCGATTTTCTTTAATGATAGGATTGTACAATATTTCAGTCGTATTATACAAGCTTTTTCATGATAAATGTGATAAATATAAAGAGTAATATTTCTGATTTTGGTAAATGAAAGGAGATTCTATCCATGACAAAATGTGAACTCAAAAAGAAACTTACAGAACTCTGTCAAAAAGAACTCACAGATTGCACTTACGAAGACCTCTACATTGCTCTACTTCAGATTGTCAATGATGAAAGTGCACAACATATCCAACCAGTCAACGGACGCAAATTATATTATATATCTGCCGAATTCCTGATCGGTAAACTCTTAAGCAACAACCTGATTAATCTGGGACTCTACGATGATGTAAAAGAGATCTTGGAGGAAAATGGAAAGACGATGGGCGGATTGGAAGAGACTGAACCGGAACCAAGTCTTGGGAATGGCGGTCTTGGACGTCTAGCAGCCTGCTTTCTTGATTCCCTTGCCACTCTGAATCTTCCAGGTGATGGTATCGGACTTCGCTATCACTGCGGCCTCTTCCATCAGAATCTGAAAGGCGGACTGCAAAGCGAGAGTCCTGACTTTTGGCTGGGGAGCCATAACTGGGCACAAAAAACAGAAAAGACTTATCCAGTTTCTCTTGCAGGGAAAGAATACGAAGCCCGTTTATATCAAATTGCTGTTACCGGCTACAATGGACGTACAAACCAGTTAAATCTTTTTGACCTCGACACCATCGACGATTCCATCATTGCCGAGGGAATCTCATTTGACAAGACGGATATTGCCAAGAATCTTACACTGTTCCTCTACCCAGATGACAGCGATGATGCAGGACGTATGCTTCGCATCTACCAGCAATACCTGATGATCAGTGCCGGAGCTCAGTTCATTCTCGAAGAATGTATGGAACGCGGAAGCAACCTCCACGATCTTGCTGACTATGCAGCAATCCAGATCAATGACACTCACCCATCCATGGTCATTCCAGAACTCATTCGTCTCCTGGAAGAAAAAGGAATTGAATTCAAAGAAGCAGTCGCCATCGTCACAGATGTCTGCGCTTACACGAACCATACAATCCTTGCAGAAGCCCTGGAAAAATGGCCGGAAACTTATCTGGAGACAGTTGTTCCTCAGTTGGTGCCAATCATCAAAAAGCTGGATACAATCGTCCAGGAAAGAACCGATGACAAATCCGTTGCCATCATTGACGAATATCAGCAGGTACATATGGCAAATATGGATATCCATTTTTCCCATAGTACGAATGGTGTTGCCGCATTACACACCGAGATTTTAAAGAATAGTGAACTGAATCATTTTTATAACCTGTACCCAGAAAAATTCAACAACAAAACAAATGGAATCACTTTCCGCCGCTGGCTTATCAAATGCAACCCTGAACTGACAGCATTTATCGAAAATCTGATTGGACCAGGATTTAAGCAGGATGCTTCCGAACTTGAAAAGCTTGCCAGGTTCGTTGATGATGAAAAAGTACTGCGCGAACTCATGCAGATAAAAAAGGATAATAAGATTGCATTTGCAAAATGGCTGCAACAGAAGCAGGACATTCAAGTCAATCCCGACAGCTTATTCACCATCCAGTCCAAGAGACTTCATGAATACAAACGTCAGCAGCTGAATCTTTTGTATCTGATTCATCAGTACTTTGAAATCAAATCTGGTCATCTGCCAACTGCACCAATCACGGCTGTTTTTGGTGCAAAAGCGGCACCTGCTTACACATTGGCAAAGGATATCATCCACGCATTGCTTACTCTGTCCAGGCTATTTGAAAATGATCCAGAAGTCTCCAGGTGGATTCATATTGTGTTTATCGAAAATTATAACGTGACTGCTGCCGAGATGATGATACCGGCATGTGATCTGTCCGAACAGATCAGTCTTGCTTCCAAAGAAGCCTCCGGTACCGGAAACATGAAGTTCATGCTGAATGGCGCTCTTACCCTTGGAACCATGGACGGAGCCAATGTAGAGATTGCAGAGGCTGTCGGCAACGACAACATCTATATCTTCGGTCAGAGCAGTAATCAGGTCATCCGCAGATACGCTAATGGAGACTATTCTGCCCATGAATGGTACGAAGCCGATCCGAACATCAAAAGAGCCATTGATTTCCTGACCTCTGAGGAAATGCTGAACATCGGTCAGGAAGAGAATCTGGTTCGCCTTCGCAATGAACTATGCGGCAAAGACTGGTTCCAGACTCTGCCAGACTTCAATGCATATGTCGTTCGTAAGAATCAGGCAATTGCGGATTACGCAGCCAACCCGCTTGACTGGGCACGCCGCACACTAATTAATATCAGCAAAGCCGGATTCTTCTCATCCGACAGAACCATTGAAGAATACAATCAGGATATCTGGCATCTGTCCAAATAAAGTTTCAGTCAAAGAAAGCGCCTAAAATAGGCGCTTTTGTTATAATATTATAGCGTATATGTCACAAAACAGCTATAATATCCCTATACCATTTTTAAGGAGTTTGTTATGCCACATATCATAGAAATTACCGATTTTCATGCACCCGAGTTAGATCCTTACGCTCGACTCACAGAACGACAACTGTTAAACCGGGATAAACCAGAAAAAGGACTCTTCATTGCTGAGAGTCCTAAAGTGATTGAACGCGCCCTGGATGCAGGATGCGTTCCTGTTTCACTTCTTCTGGAACGAAAGCACATCGCTGGTGAAGCTCGATCTATCATTGAACGCTGTGGAGATATACCCGTATATACCGCCGATTTTGCTGTCCTGACACAGCTAACCGGATTCAATCTGACTCGGGGTGCACTCTGTCTTATGCGCAGGCCAAAGCTTTCGGAAGCTTCGTCTATCTATAGAGATGCCCACAGGATTGCCATATTGGAAAATGTAATGAATCCCACCAATATCGGTGCAATCTTTCGCTCGGCTGCCGCTTTGAATATGGATGCGGTTCTTCTGACCCCTGCATGCAGCGACCCATTATACCGCCGCGCCATTCGTGTCAGCATGGGGTGTGTGTTCCAGATTCCATGGACATTTCTCGGGCAGGAAGAATCCGAATGGCCGCAGCCTGCAATTCAGAATCTCAAAGCCTCCGGCTATAAAACGGCAGCCCTCGCGCTAAGTGATCACTCCGTCTCCATCGATCATCCAGAACTGATGGCAGAAGAAAGACTGGCTATCATTCTCGGAACCGAAGGTGATGGCCTTGCCGCCAGCACCATTGCCGACTGCGATTATACTGTGAAGATTCCCATGTCTCACGGCGTAGATTCTCTGAATGTCGCCGCCGCCAGTGCTGTTGCATTCTGGCAGCTTGGGAGCAGGTAATCCCCCTGGAACTACCACTCTCTTGTCAGATCCTTAACCCATATGTATTTGCGATAATGGTACATGACCCACGGAATCTTACCAACTTCATCAAGACAAGTACATGCATATACTACCAACACTGGCCAATGCAGGAAAAATGTACCTGCTGCCGCCAGTGGAACGGCAATTCCCCACATACAGACAGCCAGACTGTACATATCGAAGATCGTATCTCCTCCGGCCGAAAAGATGCCATTGATGATAATCGTATTCACAGTACGCCCAATCATGTAAAATGCCATGATAATCATCATTCCGACCAGATACCAGCTCGCCTGATCTGTCATCTTCACAAATCTCGTGACGAATGGTGTTACCGCAAGCATAATTGCAGTAGACAAAAAGCCAGTTAAAAATGCAATCTTTACCAGCCGATCTCCATATTGTTTCCCCCGTTCCAGGTGCCCTGCACCAAGTTCATTGCCTACAAGGATTCCACCTCCATTGGCAAGGCCATTACACAGGCAGCACACCAGATCCCTGACCACTGCTGCAATGGAATTGGCAGCAGTCGCGTCCGTCCCAAGATGCCCCATAAACGCCGAATAAGAAGTGAACCCGACTCCCCAAAAGAGACTTGCCCCCAGAAGCGGAAGTACACACTTTCGGAAATCTTTTGACAGCAAACGGTTTCTTTTAAACAGCCGGTTCCATTTCGGATGAATATATCCTTTTCGATAGGAAACAATGACCACCCAAGATAGTTCAATCACTCTCGAAATCAAAGTTGCAAGTGCTGCCCCTTGCGCTTCCATTACCGGTACTCCAAATAAACCAAAGATAAATACTGCATTCAGTACAATATTAATAATAACCGCACCAGAACTGACAAGTGCCGTTTGTCCAGCATGCTCACTGACTTTCATGATTGCAAGATAGCACTGAGAGATTCCCGTCAACAGATAAGACCATCCTGCGATCTTCAGGTATCGTATTCCAATGACAATCAAAGCTTCTTCATTCGTAAATATCATCATCAGATAACGCGGAAAAAAGATACATCCAATGAAAAAGATAAAAGATGCCGCTACACTCAGACGAAGTCCAATACAAAAGATATCATTTACCGTATCTGTATCCTTCTTTCCCCAATACTGCGCTCCCAAAATTACAATCGTAGATACAATTGCCATCAGCACCATATTCTGAACAAACTGAATCTGTGTTGCCAAAGACACTGCTGACATAGAATTCTGAGTCACACGCCCAAGCATAAGTGCATCGGCTGCGTCCACCGACGCCAGCATCAGATTTTGTAAGGCAATCGGCGCGGCTAGATGTAAAAGTTTACCCCAAAATACTTTATCTGAAAATAGTTTTTCTCTCATTCTCGATATTCCTCCAGATGCAAAACATTAAAAAGCCCTTCGCCTTACGGCAAAGGACTAATTCTTTTAGCATCCACATTGTATCAACTAATATCTGGAAAGTCAATGATTTACCAGTTCTTCTTTTCCTTCGACATCAAAACAAGGAGCGCAAGCTTTAAAGCCCACTCTCCCTGTTCTACACTAAAAATTTTCTTTATTGATTTTCCCTTCTAGAATGTTGTACAAATCATAGATCCAGCACTTAATGTTGTAAATGTGTTAGAGCAGCTGATAATCGTTATGAGCATTGCATTGATTAATCCAGCAATATATGGATTTCGCGTTTTCTTATATACAATTCTTGACATCAATGCCGCACCAAACAAAATGAATATAATAGGTATCAACCAGATCGGGGCTATTCTTTCGCCTTCACTAAGTCCAAACAACTGACGACTTGTTACATAGAAATAAATATATTGTGCCGCTGTCAATACAATTGGTGCCAGAGAATTGGCAAAGCAAAGAAGTACTGTATTTCCCTTCTCACCTCCGATCGTATTATAATTGAAACAATTCATTGATACAGAATGCGCCATATAGAACAACAGGAACATTGGAAGATACCTCAGAGCGATTACAACTTTATCCGCATCAAAAGCTTTAATTGCCAATATCCATATCCTGAAGTCAGCCTTAAAGAAATATGCACCACAGAACACTATAAGAATTGACACACCCACCACCAGAAGACCTAAAAGCAATGTCTTCCATACTTCAGTCCTAGATATTAACACACCACTTTCTCGCAGGGATACACCGTTTTTCTTTCCATACATCTGATAAGAAAGCACCATAAGCAGAATCGCAAACAACCCACATGCAGCAGACCACGCACCTATAGTAAGAGGTCCAGTTTGACTAAAGAATTCTGTCGTATTCGAGTATACTTTTTCAATACAGAACAGGAAACATGCACCAGAAAATATTACCGATGCAATCGTACTGCCCCAGAACCATGCTTTTCCTTGTCTATTTGTCACCGCTACCGGCTGAACCTCTCCATTCGCATTCAAAGTCTTAAAATATTCGGTATCCAACATTGCCAATGTAAAGAAGATAACAAACAAGAAGAATCCAACAAGTCCAAGTGTATTAAATGCGGTTTTCCACTGCCATATCTGATTAGTAGCTGCTAATGGATGTGGCGCACCAAGCGTTTCTTCAAAGAAGTCTATCGCATATCCCGCACATTTAGATGAAATTGTCACTGCTGGATGAATACAGGTTGGGCGATAAATTACACGAACAGATTCTTTTCCATCAAAATCCTTCGTATAATATTTGCCTGCTTCTGCCTCAAACCCACTGTTCGGTTCTTCATTGAAGTTCAAGAACTTCTTTGCTCCATCTGTCTTCATGAATTGTTTTGGAGTTGTCAACATATTACCTTCTTCATCGTAGGTTCCGAAATAAAAATCATCATATTCACTGGCGATAATCCCAACACTTCTGCTTCCATAATCACCACTGTGGTCTCCGCCTGTGTCATCTTGCCAGTCACCTGCCTGCTCAAGTACACATGCAATTAATGGATTCTCGCGCTCATTATCAATTGCCACCGCCATATTTGCAGCTGTTCCGCCACTAGAATGCCCAGTAACACCAATTTTTTCCACATCCACATATGGAAGCGTTGCTGCAAGTTGTACTGCTGCATCCACACCAACTGCTCCTTCATACAAACGATCTGACGGTAGTGCTTCTGAATTGCCATGTCCATGCATATCTAGTGTAAGTACAACATAACCACGTCTAGACAACTCAACATTATACATATCCTGCATCTCTTTATTATTGTACCACCCTTCGACAGTAATAATACAAGGTGCCGGAGTATCAGCCGTTGCATTTGGCGGAATCCACAAATCTGCGCTCAGAAGACATCCTTGTGGGCTTTCCCATTTCATACTTTTAATTTTTATTTTCTGGTTACATGTCTGAACAAACGATGTGCCAATCATACTGATTAAACAGATAATCAAGGCAACCACTGTCCATTTCTTTGCAGTCATCTTTTTTCTCATTCTGATCTCCTCCTCTGCTTTTGTGCCATTTCCCCCCATAAAAGTCTTATAAATGTTATACTATAGATTTCTAAAGACCATTTTGTGGAAATGATATATATTCAACATTCCCGTGACCCCGTCATCGAAAATGTAGAAAAAATGATTAATTGTAATGAGCCTTCTTTTAGTGATACCAAATATTCCCCGTAAAGTAAAACATAAAAAAGACACAATACTCTTAAAAAGATTATTGTGTCTCCGCTTCTCATACAATAATTGTCACTCGTCTTTGTTATTTGTTTAAATTGTATCTCTTTTCATCCTTTATGTCAATCTTTTTGTAATAATTGTCCGAAAATCAATGTTTTTCATCAGCCCATGCTAAAGCACCTCTCACAGCTCTTGTCCATCCCTTCAGTATCTTTTCTCTTTCTTCTTCTTCAATCTGTGGAACAAACGTCTTGGAAAGTGCCCAGTTTTCAAGAACATCATCTACATTTTTCCAATATCCCACTGCAATTCCAGCAAGATACGCTGCTCCCAGTGCAGTTGTCTCTACACATTCCGGACGCAGCACTTCTACATCTAATATATCTGCCTGAAACTGCATTAGGAAGTTATTCATAGAAGCACCGCCATCTACCTTTAGACTGGTAATATCTACGCCTGATTCTTTCTTCATGACTTCCAGAATATCTCTTGTCTGATATGCCATAGATTCAAGAACCGCCCGAATAAAATGCTCTTTACTACATCCTCTTGTAACACCAACGATTGTTCCTCTTGCATATTGATTCCAATAAGGAGCACCCATTCCCGTAAATGCCGGCACAACATAGACCCCATTGGTATCTTTTACCGATACAGCATATTCCTCAGATTGTGCCGCATTTTTTATCATACGCATCTCATCGCGAAGCCACTGTATTCCAGCCCCAGCAACAAACACACTTCCTTCCAGAACATACTGAATCTTTTCCCCTGCATTTGCTGCAATTGTAGTTAACAGCCCATTGTCTGAAGTTACAGCCTTCTCACCGGTATTCATCAACAAGAAGCAACCTGTACCATATGTGTTTTTCACCTCTCCTGCTGAAAATCCGCATTGTCCAAACAGAGCTGCCTGTTGATCACCTGCTGCACCTGTAATCGGAATACTTCCCCCTAACACGCTTGTTTCCGTATATCCATATACATAACTGGATGGACGTACTTTTGGAAGCATAGACTTTGGAATATGAAAATATTCCAGTATCTTTTCATCCCAGCAAAGATCATGGATATTATACATCATAGTTCTGGACGCATTCGTATAATCTGTGACATGAACGGTTCCTTTTGTTAGATTCCAGATTAACCATGTATCAATCGTTCCAAACATCAGATTTCCAGCTTCTGCTTCTTCCCTTGCTCCTTCCACGTTATCAAGAATCCATGCAACTTTTGACGCACTAAAATATGCATCCGGTATTAATCCAGTTGTGTTATGTACATATTCAGAAAATCCATCCTTCTTCAATTTTTCAATGCTTTCTGCGGTTCTCCTGCACTGCCATACAATTGCATTATAGACCGGAAGTCCCGTATGGCGATTCCAGACCACAGTTGTTTCGCGCTGATTCGTAATTCCAATTGCCGCAATCTCCGTACCCGTAGCACCAATCTTACTGATTGCTTCAGCTGCAACCGCCAGTTGGGAAGACCAGATTTCCATAGGATCATGTTCTACCCATCCTGGTGCCGGATATATCTGCCGAAACTCCTTCTGTGCCATACTGCAGATGTGTCCCTGATGATCAAATAAAATACATCTGGAACTTGTGGTTCCCTGGTCCAGCGCCATCACATATTTCTTCATATGCATTCCTCCTTTCATAGTATATAACTTCTCGGAATCTTCAGCCCTGATTTTATAAGGCTTTCCGACCCTTATCTCAAAAAATCACCCACTTTTTTGCAAAAAACGCTTGACAAATCGCTCAAAATTTGCGGCGAAGCCGAT
>NZ_JBDOHT010000029.1:0-12734 GCF_039832125.1 Dorea chungnamensis
TAGAGAGTTCCCGGGAGCTATTATCAGTATTTCTCACGATAGAAAGTATATTGATGAGGTATGTGATAAAATATACGAGTTAGATTATAGTGGATTAAGAAATTTGTAATGAATGGAGGATACCCTGAAATTGAATATGTCAATCACCTGATAACACACAGTTGGGGGCAAAAGGTGGTCAGATTCTATGATTTTGACGGAAATCTAATCGAAGTTGGAACACCTGTATAAATCAGCTATATAAATTCTGATTGAACCAAATCGCTGCGCGATGGCCTGCCAAGGCTGTGGCGCAGTTTTTCTATTCCTACATAAAAAAGCAGTGGAAACCAAGTCCTAAAAGTAGTATTGTTAAGTCACCACAACCAACAATCAAACAGGATCGACATTACCACTGCCTATGAAAAGATTAACACCAAACCGTTCTTTTAGCAAGCGGTTTTATTATTCCAATGCACCTCCATGTAAGCAGTGATACCTTGAATTGCTGACTTTTACATGGAGGATTTATTATGTACGAAAAATATTTTGAACAGCTTAAAGAGGAATGTCTGATTCGTAACCGTTCTTCTAGAACTGCAGAAACTTATATATCAAATATCACTTCTTTTATGAAATGGACAGGTAATAAACCTATGGAAGAACTTTGTCTAAAGGATGCCAGAGAATTTATTCTTTTCAAAAGGAAAAGTGGAGTATCTGCTTCCACATGTAACTTTTATAATTCTTCCATCGCATTTCTATATAAACATGTACTTCATATACCTTGGGATCAGGACATTGTTCCCAGAATGCGAATTGATGCACGTCTTCCAGAAGTTCTTTCACTTAGTGAAGTGGAAGCTCTGATTGCTACTGCTTCACACATCCGAAACAAAGCAATCATTGCACTGCTTTATTCATCAGGACTTAGAGTCGGAGAACTTGTGAAGCTTAGGGCTGAAGATATATACATGAGCAGGATGCAGGTTTATGTTCCCCAAAGCAAAAATCATCGTGACCGCTGGACAATACTCTCATACCGGGCACTTGAACTCTTAAAAGAGTATTGGAGAAGTTACCCTGTTAAAAGAGACTATCTGTTTGTTTCTTTGGATGAACCTCATGAACCACTAAAAGTAAGTGGTGTTGAGATTATGCTTCGAGCTGTTGGAAAAGATGCAGGATTAAGCGTTCATCCTCACACTCTCCGTCATTCCTTTGCCAGTCACATGATTGAACAGGGTGTTCCCATTAATTATGTCCAGTCTATGCTTGGACATCGCTGTCTGGAATCGACACAGGTTTATATCCATATCTCCAACAAAACAGTAATGGGAATTAAAAGCCCATTAGATCATCCACAAAAGAAAAAACGTGGTCGCAAACCTAAGAAAAAGGATGGTGATTCTAATGAGTAATGTAATCACCATTCAGGATGTTTTTCATCAGTTCCTTCCGAAATACAGTGAAACACATCTTTTTTCTTCCGAACAGCATATGGCAGCACTATGTATCTCCAAATGCAAAACTGCCGAAATGGGAGCTAATATCAGTGAATGTGAATCCTGTCACAAGAAGTACATTCATTATAATTCCTGCAAGAACAGACACTGTCCGATGTGTCAGGGTATGGAAGTCGATGAGTGGATTGATAAACAGCAGGAAAATGTACTTGATGTTCCGTACTTTCATACCGTATTTACAATCCCGGAAGAACTGTATCCTTTAGTGTATTCGAATCAGAAGCTTTTATATGATGCACTGTATCATGCAGTACATCTGACTATGACTGAACTGTCTTCTGATCCAAAACATCTTGGAGCAAGAATCGGATACATTTGTGTACTTCACACCTGGGGTTCAAGAATGAATTATCATCCCCATCTTCACACTATAGTTCTTGGCGGTGGTCTGGATTCCACTAATCATTGGAAAGATAAAGGAAAAAAGTTTTTCTTTCCAGTAAAAGTGATGTCAGCTGTATTTAAGAAACATTACCTGAAAGAACTCAAACTGCTTCGTGAATCAGGAAAACTGCAATACTCTGGAACATCACAAAAATTTCAAAATCATTATACTTTCAAAGAACTATTAGATACGCTTTATGCAAGGGAATGGGTTGTATATACCAAAGAAGCCTTTAATGGTGCAAACTCGGTGATTAAATATCTGGGCAGATACACACATCGGATTGCCATCAGCAATAGCCGGATTATCAGTATGACATCCGAAACAGTCACTTATCTTGCCAAGGACTACAAAAATGGTGGAAAAATGATTCCTTACACTGTGAAAGGGACAGAATTCCTACGTATGTTTCTTATGCATGTGCTCCCTAAAGGGTTTGTACGTATTCGGCACTATGGTATTCTTTCCTGCCGAAGCAAAAAAGAGAAAATGGATTTATGCAGAAAGCTTTTAAACAGTATGCAATATCTCTCTCAGTTAAGAAATAAGACAGTTGCCGAAAAGCTTCTGATTCTGTATCAAAAAGATATCTGTAAATGTGAAGTATGTGGTGGAAAGCTCTCATCCTTCAGACTCCGTGGTTCCTATTCCCTTACGGGGTAGAAAATACAATTAAATATGTCTGGAAAGCCTTCTGACCAGGAAGGTCTATTTGTCGTGCTATCAATCCACAAAAGTGTCTGTAAAAGAATTTACAGATTTTCAAAACCGATTATTTTTGATAAAATCAGGGAAGAGAAAACACATTGAAATTCCATAGTATCTTGGATAACCTGACGCGATTTGGTTCAACTTGAATTTGAGGAGGTGATAAGATGACAGCATATATGAGATTAAGATAATACCGCGAGTTGTGTTGCGGTACATCCGTATTACATAACTCGCTTTCGGGCAAGAATGTAATAATGGAGGATGTCATGAATAAAATTATTAGATTTAATGACAGCGAAAAGCTTTTTCGTTGTCCAATATGTAAACGAAAGTTAAAGATGGTAGGCAATAGTTTGCTGTGTAGTAATAAGCATTGTTTCGATATTTCTAAATTAGGATATGTGAATTTTGCATTAAATCAAAAGCAATCTAAGCATTATAGCAGAACTTCTTTTGAAAGCAGAATGGATATTTTAGAAAAGGGATACTATTCACATATTCTTACGGAGATAACACATATATTGAGCAAGCTTGAAAACATAACAACTATTCTTGATGTCGGATGTGGTGAAGGATATTATTCTAGAAAAATCAAAGAACTATTTCAAGCAGATATAGTTGCTTTTGATATTTCAAAAGATGCCATTTCCCTTGCTTCAAAAAGAGACGGTAGTAAGTCTATAAAGTGGTTTGTGGGTGATTTGGAAAATATGCCAATTAGAGACCACTCAGTAGACTGTATACTGGACATATTTACACCAGCTAATTATTTGGAGTTCAATAGAGTTCTGACGGATAGCGGCTATATTGTAAAGGTTATTCCTGGGAATAAACATCTGATGGAGTTCAGAAACATTGCAAAAGAACATTTGAAAAATCAAGAGTATTCCAATGAGAATGTGATTAACTTATTCAAGAAGCAGTATTCTGTTATTTACCAAAAAAGAGTTTCAGAATCATATGAAATGCCGTTAGAGGATATTAAAATTTTTGCAGACATGACCCCACTGCTCTTCCATGTAGATAAAACTGAGATTGATTTCAAAAAGCTAAAAACTTTGACGATTGATGCAGAGATATTTGTGGGAAGTCTATAACGCTTGAAACTTTCAGTTTGTCGAACTGGAAACAGAATGAACGGGACGCATTGATTCACAAATAGCCAGTGCGCCCTCTTTTTATCTTGGGTATTGACCGTCACAAACGAGTGGAAGAGAAGAAACAACAAAAAGAAGAACAGCGCTGAAGGTAGAGAAAGAGCCACGGTCCATTCCGTTTTGGAGTGTGAGACCGTGGCCACTTTTTTGCATTTTACTTCGATATAATATGCTGATCATCACCTGTCGGAAATAATCATGTCAATTCCTTGCTGCAAGGTTTCTTCATCAATTGCACCCGTTGCTTGAGCGATTGCGTTTCCCTCCTCATCAATAAAATATGTGGTAGGCAGTGAATAAACACCGTAGGTTGCAGCGGCATCCTGATCTGTATCGTAAAATACCGGGAAAGAATAGCCCTGTTCTGCGATGAAAGCAGATGCAGTTTCCACAGTCTCTCTGGAGCCATCGGTCATATTGATGATGAGAAACTGTACTTCTTCACCAATTTCCAGATACTTTTCGTTAAAATCAGGCATTTCCATTTTACATGGACTACACCAGCTTGCCCAGAAGTTTAGGACAACGGATTTCCCGATAAAATCCGAAAGATGAACTTCATTTCCATCCAGATCGTAAACTGTAAAATCCAGGGCCAATATCTTTTCTGATTCATTCTCTTGTGTTGTTGGAGTGGAGGCTTCTGTGGATTCGGGTTCCTGCGGTGTTTGTGTAGCAAGCAGATTGGGAGCCAGTTTCTGTCCAAGCTGTTTATATAGAATTCCTGCGCCACCTAAAATGAGAACAAACACAAGAACGAGTATCTTTATTATCTTCTTTTTATTCATAAACCCTCCTCAACTAAGCAGGTTGAGTAGCTGTCCCAGCGTTCCTGTTGCCATCAGGATACCCACCAATATCAGGAAACAGCCGCTGACAGTATTGATGATCCGGTAGTGTTTTTTAATCCAGTTGAAGGCTGACTTCAAATAGTCGATCAGAATAGCACTGAGAAGAAAAGGAATGCCAAGTCCCAACGAATAGCAAAGCAGCATCAGCATACCTTTGATTACATGACCCTGCTGAGAGGCCAGCATCAAGGCAGAACCGAGGAATGCGCCCACACAAGGTGTCCAGCCCAAGGAAAATATTATGCCAAAGAGCATAGCGGGGAAGAACCCCATCTCACGACTGTTTAATGTTTTACTGCCGCCTCTGAACAAATTCATTTTGAAAATGCCCAGAAAATTGAGGCCAAAAAGAATTACTATCAATCCGGAAATTAAATTCACTGCACCTTTGTATTCTCGCAGGAAGCTGCCAATGGTGCCTGCCAAAGTGCCCATTGCCACAAAGATTACAGTAAACCCACTAACAAATCCCAACGCTCCCAACAAGGTCTTTTTTGTGCTGCGTTCTCCACCACCTGCAAAATAGGAGATATAGATGGGCAGCATGGGAAGCAGGCAGGGTGATATGAAGGTGATAATGCCCTCCAGGAAAGCTACTGCGTATTGCATGAACCGCTGCACCCCTTTCCGAAAATACCGGACAACAGCCAGCCGATAAAGCCCATATAGGCCATTGTGATGAACGGGTTAGAAGTCAGCGGACAAGCACCAGTGGGGCATCCCACAAAGTAGTAATATGCAAGGCCAACTAATGCGCCGCCTGCGGTAAAAAGAACTGGCTTCAGCCATTTTTTAATTTTTTCTTTCATCTCACATTCCTCCTGCTAAATATTCCTCTGCATAGTGAACAGCAGTTGCCCCATCGGCTACAGCAGTTACGACCTGCCGTAATGCCTTTGTGCGGACATCCCCAACGGCGAACACACCGGGGATGTTGGTGCGGGTACTCTCATCTGCAATAATGTATCCAGCCGGATCAATCTCAATCTGATCTTTCATCAATTCGGTGGAAGGCTTTCTTCCCACGCTTACAAATACACCATCGCAAGCAAGGGTACTTTCTTCTCCAGTTTTCACGTTCCTAATCTGGATACCGGTCAGCTTTTCGTTATGGAGCAGAGCTATAATCTCACTGTCCCAGAGAAATTCTACATTTTCTGTTTTCATCAAAGGTTCATGGTAGATCTTTGTTGCTTTTAGGGTGCCTCTGCGGTGGACGACGATGACTTTTTTGCAGATACGGGAGAGAATCAGCGCATCCGCCGCAGCGGTATTGCCACCTCCTGCGATGACAACCGTTTTGTTCCGATAGAACATTCCGTCACAGGCCGCACAGTAATGGACACCTTTACCGATTAACGCCTGTTCCCCATCAACACCCAGCTCTCTGGGACCGGCTCCTGTAGCCAATACGATGGATTTTGCGTACATAGCGCCTTCGCTGGTCACAGCTTTCTTTACAGAACCTGACAGTTCCAGAGACAGCACCTCAGTCAGCTTGGTTTCCACACCAAACCGCTCCGTTCCTCGCTTCATTTTTTCTCCCAGGGAGAAACCGTCGATGCCATCCTCGAAGCCGGGATAGTTGTCGATTTGCTCGGTCAGAGCCATCTGCCCACCGGCAGACAGCTTTTCTAAAACCACGGTGCCCATTCCTGCTCTTGCAGCATAAAGGGCTGCGGTATACCCGCCGGGACCGCCACCTACAACGATCATGTCATAGATATGCTGCGCATTATTTACTTCCTGAGTCCGGTGCTGTAAGGTTTCCTCAATAAAAGCCACCAGCTGCGCTCTGGATTCCGGAGCGACGATAGAGCCAAGAGTCTGTCCGCTGTGATAGATCAGCAGAGTAGGGACAACTTCAATAGCCTCGGTCTCAGCCAATTCCGGTTCATCATCAATGTTGACAGCAGTGAATACCAGCGTATCCTTATATTCCTCAGCAACGCTTTCCAATGCTGGATCCAGACGGCGGCAATATACGCACCAAGGGGCTGAAAACTCCACCAGAACAGTCTTTCCGCTATGCACCATTTCTTCAAATTGATTTCTATTAATATTGATAACTGCCATATTGCCAGCTCCTTTCCTTTGCTTGATTATAGTATAGCCAATCTAAAATAACATTTCGGTGATGATATCACATAAAATAGTGCGACATTGCTGCCGCACTAAACTTTTTCGTTATTAAGTAACTCGAGGATATGTTCACTGGAACGGATGATTTGAGACTGCTTATCTTTTATGGATGTTTTTCTTGCCTCCTCCAGCGAGAGAGAAGCATATAAATGAACCGTGTATGCTTCCTGCCTGAGAGAATCGTTATACTGTTCAGCTGAAAGATATTGTTTCTCAAGAATACTAATTTTATTTTGGAGATCACCAATCTGCTGTTGAAGCGACATCACTTTTTTCTTTTGAATATAGAGAAAAGAAGTAAGAAGAAGTAGTAGTAATATGATTGATAGGATAATAATAATCATTCTCATTGCTTTCCCTCCTTTATCAAAAGATAAGCCTTTACTGCATTACGAAGCGTTTCTGGTAGAACGGGAACAGGCAAGATGATCACCTTACCCGTATTCTTTTCAATCGTTATTTCTGATTCCGGTTGATTGGACAGAAGAATTACGGGTGTTCTTTTATCCGCCCGCCATGGCTGATCCGGCTGTTTTGTCAGAGCTTCTGTAACAACCCAAAGCATAGGCTTTTTCTTTCCAAGCTTTTTTCTTGCAGCTTCCGGGGTTTCAAATACAAGGATATGCTTGGATAACTTCTGCAGTACCAGTCTCAGTCCGTTCCCATAGGCTGAATCACTACACATAATGGCAATCGTGGCATTTGATTGCTCATCCTGTGATGCCTTTATAAAATCAAGAACTGGCGTATTATAAATGTTGAAATCTTTTTCTGTATGTACTGCTTCATAATAAGCTCTGACCGCTTGACACATTCTTCGGCAAAACTGTTCAATATCAATACGGATGTCCGTGAGGCTGTTGTCAGAACTTATTCTATCCAGTTGGCAAACGGAAGTTCCGCAATTCACACCCAAGTGAAAACGAATCGAAGTATTGTCCTCAGTATTTGCAAAGCCTTTGTTTTGGTGCAGGTATTCACATCGAAGCTGCCAGCATCGTTCTCCGCAGATATACGGAGAGATATCCTGCGCAGAAACTTTAAAGAAAGGTGCTGCGTATGTATCAAACCAACGAATATATTGATTTCCTACATCACGAGTTGGTCTCTGGTTTCTGTCCAGAACAGCACGCCCATCCCGATAACGCTTTACAATTTCTGGGAAAGCAATTCCGCCACAAATATCAGGCAAAGTCAGCGCCAATGCCAAAGCAGATTGCCAGCGTCCATCCTCAATGTTCAGTTCTACTTCCTCTATGCGATGTAAAAAGGTAAAGCTGGCATTGTCTTGACTCATAGGTATCCTCCTGTAAAAAACCGCCTGCCGGGAAACCGACAGGCGGCATACTGCCTTTTATACTTCCATCATCTATAGGCTATAGTGATTAAAGAACCCACGACACATATTCCGTGACTTAATCACCTATTTTAGTCGCAGGAGTGATGGCCGCAGCCGTGGGAACCGCAAGAGTGACCTTCCCCATGGTGGTCGTGATGATCACACCGGACATTGGGGTTGAAGTCCAGCTCGCCTGCTGCCAGTGCTTCTGCTGCTGCATCAGCGTTGCCGGAAACACCACCATAAAGCCGGATACCCACATCGCTCAGTGCCATCTGGGCACCGCCGCCAATACCGCCGCAGATCAGGGCATCCACCTTCAGTGCACTCAGGACGCCTGCCAGTGCACCATGTCCGCTGCCGCCAGCATCCACAACCTCAGACGAAATGATTTTTCCATCTTCCACATCGTAGATTTTAAACTGTTCGGTGTGACCGAAGTGCTGAAAAATTTCTCCGTTTTCATAAGTGACTGCAATTCTCATAATATTATCTCCTTTCGGTTTTTCGTGCATCGGATGAATTTTTTGCTGATAGCAATTTTTGCACCCGTAGGCTGCGCTGTTTCCGCTGCAGAGTGTAAAATCCCCTCCCTCGATTCGCAGAGGAAGTCCCTCAACCAGCGCATCGGCCAGTTTTTTGCGGGCAGCTGCATAAATCTGCTGAACCGTTGTTCTGGCAATACGCATATATTCTCCGCATTGCTCCTGAGAAAAACCTTCACGGTCAATCAGGCGAATGGATTCATACTCATCCACATTCAGGACAATGGGAGTCAGTTCCTCGCCGCCACGAACCGGAACAAAACCATCATTATCCGGCAAACAACAAACTTTTCTGCATTTTCTCGGTCTTGGCATAGATTCACCTCCATATTATTTGTGGCATATGCTATTTATACGACCATTGTACATCTCCTTTTCCTATATGTCAACGGAATTATTGACATATGCCATAAATTATTTTATACTATGTGTATTCAAGGAGGTGTACCCATGGATTTTTCATCTTATTTTCCAATTTGGAACAAACTGACACCGACCCAGCAGCAGATTTTGGAGCGAAATGCAGTTTTACGAAAAGTGGACAAAGGGACTGTGATTCACAACGGAACTGTGGAGTGTACCGGTCTTCTGCTGGTAAGAAGCGGACAGCTTCGTGCCTATATTCTTTCCGATGAAGGACGGGAGATTAGCCTCTATCGTTTGTTTGATCGGGATATTTGCCTGTTTTCCGCCTCCTGTATGATGAACAGCATTCAGTTTGAGATCACCATTGAGGCGCAGAAGGATACCACGATGTGGGTTATTTCTGCTGACACTTATCAGCGCATTATGAAAGAGTCTGCTGTGGTAGCTAATTTTACCAACGAAATTATGGCTACCCGTTTTTCTGAGGTTATGTGGCTCATGGAGCAGATCATGTGGAAAAGCTTTGATAAAAGGCTGGCAGAATTTCTGCTGGAGGAATGCAGCTTAGAGGAAACAAACATCCTCAAGATTACCCATGAAACCATTGCGGGCCACATGGGCACCGCCCGTGAGGTAGTTACCCGAATGCTTCGCTATTTCCAGAACGAGGGTATGGTCAGGCTGACTCGTGGAACAGTGGAGGTTACAGACAAAATCAGACTGGAACAATTGCAAAATGATTAAGCAAAAAGGACATCTGCTTGCTATTAGTTGCAAGCAGATGTCCTGATTTTATGCTCGATCCATTCCGCAGGCCGTAGCCGATTCGATGAGACAGCGATCATTGGTCACAGCATCATAGAAACGGAAGCCGCCGGAGAAGTTATAGCAGTCAAAGCCGTTTCCGGCCAGGATACGACAGGCAATGTAGCTGCGCAGACCGCTCTGACAGATGACGTAGACAGGCTTACGCTTGTCCAGCTCACCCAGCCGCTCCCGCAGCTCGTCCACCGGGATGTTAAAGAAGCCGTCAATGTGTCCGTGTGCGAATTCTTCCACAGTGCGGGTGTCCAACAGAGTTACGCTTCCGTCACGAGGAAGACGATCTGCATCTTCCAGATGCCATTGTTTCAGAACACCGTTTGCGATATTCTCAACCATAAAGCCAGCCATATTTACCGGGTCTTTCGCAGAGGAATAAGGCGGTGCGTAGGCCAGATCCAGATCCTTCAGTTCCGTGGCTTTCATTCCTGCCCGGATAGCGGTGGCCAGCACATCAATGCGCTTATCCACACCTTCATAGCCTACGATCTGCGCACCCAGCAGGCGATAAGTCGCCTTTTCAAAGACCACCTTCATTGTCATGACTTTCCCGCCGGGGTAGTAACCTGCATGGCTCATGGGCGACAGGATAACCGTATCAACATCTAGCCCTGTTTTTCTGGCGTTGGTCTCATTTACGCCGGTAGTAGCGGCAGTCATGCCGAAGATCTTGATGACACTGCTGCCCTGGGAGCCGGTATAATGGCTGTCTCCGCCACAGATGTTGTCCGCAGCGATTCGTCCCTGTTTATTGGCAGGGCCAGCCAAAGAGATCAGAGCATCCTGCCCGGTGACGAAGTGCTTCACCTGCACCGCATCGCCCACGGCATAGATGTCGGAAATGGAGGTTTCCATTCGGTCATTGACCACAATACTTCCTTTAATGCCCAGTTCCAACCCGGCATCCTTTGCAAGGGTGGTTTCGGGAGAAACACCAATGGCCAGGATTACCATATCCGCATGGAGAGGCTGTTCGTCTTTCAGCAGCACATCCACGCCGCCGTCCCTTTCCTCAAACCCTTCTACGGTATGACCAAGTGCCAGCTTTACACCGTGCTTGCGCATTTCATTATGGATGAAAGAAGCCATATCGGCATCAAAGGGATTCATAAGCTGTTTTGGACGCTGGACAATGGTGACATCCATCCCCAGCTCTTGCAGGTTTTCTGCCAGCTCCAATCCAATGAAGCCACCACCTGCCAGTACAGCGGATTTGGGATGGTTTGCATTGATGTAATCCTTGATGCAGAAGGTATCTTCAACAGTGCGCAGGGTAAACAGCTTATCAAGACCTACACCGGGAAGCCGGGGCTGGGTAGGCTTGGCTCCGGGAGAGAGAATCAGCTTGTCATAGCTCTCCTCGAACTCCTCACCGGTTTCTAGATTTTTCACGGTAACTTCTTTTTTTTCGGGATGGATAGCCGTGACCTCATGACGCACCTTCATGTTTACATGGAACCGGGAGAAGAAGCTTTCCGGGGTCTGGAGGGTCAGATCCGACCGATCGGTAATCACATCACCGATATAGTATGGCAGACCACAGTTGGCATAGGAGATATACCCCGAGCGCTCAAAAACTACGATTTCTGCCTGCTCATTCAGTCTGCGAATACGGGCGGCAGCGGTAGCACCGCCTGCCACACCGCCTACAATGACAACTTTCATATTATCGTTCCACCTTTCCTGCATAAGCGGAAATTCCGCCTATGTTTTTCACGTTGGTATAACCCATCTGCTTCAAAATAGCAGCTGCCTGACGGCTTCTTGCACCGCTGAGACAGTGTACAAAGATGGGGGTAGCTTTATTGTCAATCATGCCAGCCACTTTGTCAATGGACTGCAAAGGAACATTTTTACTGCCGGGGATATGCCCCTGCCGGTATTCGTCGGGGGTGCGAACATCCAACAGGACTGCGCTATCCGTAGTGCTATATTCTTTGACACCCTGATTGATGTCAGGGCCTTTCAGGAAATCGAAGAATCTCATCTTTGCACCTCCTTACAGCATGGCGAGAATCTGAGCCTTAGGTCTGGCACCGGTGACTTGATTGACAATCTTTCCGTTCTTCATAACCACCAGAGTGGGTATGCTCATCACACCGAACTGCATAGCCAGTTCCTGTTCCTCATCCACATTAATTTTAACAACCTTGATATCGGAGCGCTCCTTGGCAATCTCCTCTACCAGAGGAACTACCATGCGGCAAGGACCACACCAGGGAGCCCAGAAATCCATCAGGACGGGCTTGTCCGAGTTCAAAACCTCTTGATTGAAATTGTTTTTATTAACACTGATAGCAGACATATTTAAGTCCTCCTGTTTTCTTTTTTATGGCTTTATTATATCCAGTAGTCGTTCCTTGTTCTGTGATTTTATCACTTATCGCCGGTGACTGTTTCACCGGGCCAACTATTAATTCCGCCGATCTCAATGATATTGGTGTAGCCCAGTTTCACCAGTTTTTCAGATGCCTGCTTACTCCGATTACCGCTGCGGCAGTATACCAGAATCAGCTGATCTTTATCCGGCAGTTCAGAGATATCCTCTGTGCCAATGGATTCGTTGGCAATATTGATAGCACCGGGAATATGCTTTTCGCTATATTCCTGAGCAGTACGAACATCGAGGATGATGTATCCGGTTTCCTCCTCCATCATCGTAATAGCTTCCTCCATAGTAATCTGTCGATAGGTTTTTTCAGCGGATTGCGTTGCACAACCAGAGAGAAGCAGTAAGGTCATTAAAATGGGAATGATTCTTTTCATGTGCATACCTCCATATTTTGAAGGGTACTGTAAAGTTTTACAGTCCTATTTTTCTTTAAAACCTTATATTTTCAAGGACTTCACCACTTTTTGCATATAAAAAAGCAATGACCCCCTTTTTCGTGTATAATGTAGGCTACCAAAC
>NZ_JBDOHT010000003.1:0-255043 GCF_039832125.1 Dorea chungnamensis
CCAACAGTGATAGACCGAACCCTTCAACAGGCAATAACCCAAATGTTAGTGCCAATCTATGAACCGCTGTTTGCAGATGATAGCTTCGGCTATCGTCCAAACAGAAGTGCAAAAGATGCAATTCTTAAAGTGAAGGAGTATGCAGAGCAAGGCTACACATTTGCAGTAGTATTGGATTTATCGAAATACTTTGATACACTGAATCACGAAATCCTTATCAATCTCCTTCGGAAGAACGTGAAGGATGAACGTGTAGTACAGCTCATTAAACGTTATCTGAAAAGTGGGGTAATGGAAAATGGGGTGGTCATGGAAACAGAGGAAGGCTCTCCACAGGGAGGGAATCTGTCACCACTGCTTGCGAACATCTACCTCAATGAGTTTGACCAAGAGTTCTTGAAGAGAGGAGTTCCATGCATCAGATATGCGGACGACATTGTGCTCCTTGCAAAGAGCAAACGAGCTTCGGAGAGACTTTTGGAAAGCAGTACGAGATATCTTGAAGAGAAGCTGAAATTAACAGTTAACAGAGAGAAAAGCCGAATTGTCAGCGTGTTTGCAATCCGAAATTTTAAATTCCTTGGCTTTGCGTTGGGAAGGAACGGAAGTGGCATTTATGTCAGAGTTCATCCAAAGTCATGGAAGAAGTTTAAGTCTAGGCTGAAAGAGTTATCTTCCCGTAAGTCTGTACAGTCAATCAAGCCTAGCCTTGAGAAAATCAAGGTTTATGCAAGAGGATGGCTTAACTACTATGGGATAGCGAGCATGAAGAATAACATAGATGACATCAACGGATGGCTCTATCACAGAATACGTATGTGCATATGGAAACAGTGGAAACTACCCAAAACAAAGAAGAGAAATCTGATTAAGATGGGTATACCAGAATACTACGCATGTATGGCGGCTAATAGCCGAAAAGGACATTGGTTGTGCGCCAACCTCACAACGGTAAAACGAGCCATGTCAAAAGAAAGACTGATAAACGGTGGCTTTTATGATTTAGCCACAGCCTATCAGTCCGTGCACGTCAACTATTGAAACCGCCGTGTACCGAACGGTACGCACGGTGGTGTGAGAGGACGGGAGTTAATCACTCCCTCCTACTCGATTTCAAAATTTAGAATATGTAAGTCTGATTCATCGTTTTGTCCAAAGGAGGCGCGAATAATTTTGCGGAAAATAAAGAAGTTTTTTCAATATGATAACATAGGTGTTTTGTTTGTTCTTCCGGCATTTGTGTATATGCTGATTTTCGTGGGGTATCCAATTCTGCGAAATATTATTCTGAGTTTTCAGGATGTTACGGCATTTAATCTGGTGCAGGGAGAAAAAAATTTTGTTGGTTTGACAAATTATCTTGAGATATTTCAGGATGAAGTGTTTCGGAAATCCCTTTTAAATACACTCATATTTACAGTTTGCTGTCTTGTGGTTCAATTTTTGATCGGTTTTGCACTGGCAATATTTTTTAACAAGAGATTTGTGATTGCAAAGCCGTTAAGAGGAATTCTGTTGGTTCCGTGGATGATTCCGATTACTGTAACAGCATTGATTTTCAAGCTGCTGTTTGCAACAGATGTTGGTGTTTTGAATTATATTCTAAAAAGTCTGCATTTGATCTCTACAAATGTTGAATGGCTTACGAATTCAAAGACAGCTATGTTTGCATTGATTTGTGCGAATATATGGATAGGGATTCCATTTAATATGATTTTAATATCTACGGGACTTACCACGATTCCAAAAGATCTTTATGAGAGTGCGTCCATTGATGGTGCAACAGGGGTACAGGCGTTTTTCAAGATTACGCTCCCACTTCTTCGTCCGACAATAGAGTCTGTATTGATCCTTGGATTCATTTACACTTTTAAAGTGTATGACCTGGTTTATGTTATGACAAGCGGAGGGCCTGTAAATTCTACACATATGCTGTCAACATACTCATATAAATTATCGTTTGATATGTTCCAGTATAGTAAGGGCTCGGCGGTAGCCAATGTATTGTTGGTTATTCTGATGATTGTTGGTGTATTTTATCTGAGAGCAACAAATGAGGAGGATGCATAATGGATGAAGAAAAAAGATTGAGTAAAAAGAAAAATATTGTTTTTTGTATCATTGCATTGATTATTGCGTGCATTTTGCTGTTTCCGTTATATTGGGCATTTATTACTTCTTTGAAAACGGAAATGGAGATTTTTCAGAATCCTCCGACATTCTTTCCGCACGTTATAAACACGAAGTCTTATGCGGCACAGGTTGAAACAGGGGATTTCAATATGTTTAAATCCTTTGGAAACAGCCTGATTATTTCACTGGGGGCAATGGTAATCGCGGTAGTTCTTGCGGTTCCGGCATCCTACGGAATTGCCAAGTACAAATTCAAAGGAAGAAAAGTAATGCTGCTTTCATTTTTAGTTACGCAGATGCTTCCAGTATCAGTGCTTTTAACACCGTTATTTATTATGTTTAAGAATATGCATCTGTATAATACATGGGGAGCGGCTATGCTGGCGGATGCAACAATCGGAATTCCTTTTTCTATTCTGATTCTGAAAAATTATTTTGCTGCAATACCAAAAGATATGGAAGAAGCCGCTTATATTGATGGGTGCAATAAATTTACTGCATTTATCCGGATTCTGCTACCAATTGCGAAACCGGGAGTCATGGTATGTGCTATTTTCTCATTCTTATATGCGTGGGGAGATTTGGCTTATGGTATGACATTTATTATTGATCAGCAGAATCGTCCAATTACGGCAGGGATTTTTAATTTTATGGGACAATATGGAACCAAGTGGAGTTATCTGACAGCCTTTGCGGTAGTTACAATTATTCCAGTATTATTGATATTTATCTTCTTACAGAAATATATTGTCGGTGGTATGACAAGTGGAGCAGTAAAAGGATAATCCTCTTGGAGAAAGGAAGTAACATATGCTTAGAATAGAAGAGCAAAAGATTATTTATCATTATGATGCGGAAGAATTATGGATTGAAGGATGGGGAAAGAATGGTCTGCGTATTCGAGCAACAAAGAATGCGCAGATGCCCGAAGAAGATTGGGCACTAAATCCGTTGTCAAAAGTACCGGTGGAAACTGACAGACTGGAAAATGGTGTAAGAGTTCGTAATGGAAAAGCGGAATTGTTTATTACAAATGGTGGAAAAATTACAGTTTACAACCAGAAGGGGAAACTGTTACTTGAAGAATACTGGAGAAATCGTCGGGATGTGACTGATAAAAAATGTAGTGCGATTGAGGTAGAAGCCAGAGAGTTCCAACCGAATATTGGTGGTGATTATCATGTGACCATGCGATGGGAGTCTGTTGATAAAGATGAAAAATTGTATGGTATGGGACAATATCAGCAACCATATCTGGACTTAAAGGGTATGGATCTGGAACTTGCTCATAGAAATTCGCAGGCGAGTGTTCCTTTTTTAGTTTCTTCCGCAGGATATGGACTTTTATGGAATAATCCTGGAGTAGGAAGAGCAGTGCTTGGGAAAAATATTATGAGCTTTGAAGCTTATGCATCAAAAACACTGGATTACTGGATTACTGTAGGAGATACGCCGGCGGAGATTGAGGAAGCTTATGCTGGTGTGGCAGGAACGGTGCCAATGATGCCGGAATATGGTCTTGGATTTTGGCAATGTAAGCTTAGATACCAGACGCAGGAAGAGCTCCTTGAGGTAGCAAGGGAATATAAGAAACGTGGTCTCCCGATTGATGTGATTGTAATCGACTTTTTCCACTGGCCGAAGCAAGGAGAATGGAAATTTGATCCTGTATATTGGCCGGATCCGGACGCAATGTTACAGGAATTAAAAGAAATGGGAATCGAGCTAATGGTTTCGATATGGCCGACAGTGGATCGAACATCTGAGAATTTTGACGAAATGTTGGAAAAAGGTTATCTGATTCGTACGGAGCGGGGGTATCGCACAGGATTGGATTTTGAGGGTGCGACGATTCACTATGATGCAACTAATCCAGCTGCAAGAAAGTATGTGTGGGAAAAGGCCAAACAGAACTATTATGACAAAGGAATTAAGCTGTTCTGGCTGGATGAGGCAGAACCAGAGTATACGGCATATGATTTCGATAATTATCGCTATTATCGTGGGACAGATCTGGAAATCGGTAATATTTATCCTGTTGATTATGCGAAAACATTTTACGAAGGAATGGAGGCACAGGGGCAAAAGAACATTGTAAATCTGTTAAGATGTGCGTGGGCAGGCAGTCAGAAATATGGTGCACTTGTCTGGTCCGGTGATATTGCTTCCAGTTTTGAAAGTATGAGAAATCAATTGGCTGCCGGTCTGAATATGGGGCTAGCAGGAATTCCGTGGTGGACGACGGATATAGGTGGATTTCATGGAGGAGATCCTAATGATCCGGCATTTAGAGAGTTATTTGTTCGATGGTTTCAGTGGGGAGCGTTCTGCCCGGTTATGCGCTTGCATGGTGATCGAGAGCCTAGGCAGCCGCAGTTTGGAACCACAGGAGGAGCAACTTGTTGTTCCGGAGCGGCGAATGAAGTGTGGAGCTATGGGGAAAAAGTCTATGAAATATGTAAGAAATATATGGAATTGAGGGAAACGCTTCGTCCTTATACAAGAACACTGATGAAAGAAGCTCATAAAAAAGGCTCGCCGGTCATGCGTACGATGTTTTATGAATATCCTGATGATAAAGAATGCTGGAAAATTGAGGATACATATTTTTATGGCCCAGATATTTTGGTGGCACCAGTATGCTATGCTAATCAAAAGAAACGGAAATTATATCTGCCAGGGAATACTGTCTGGGTGGAATATGAAACGGGAAAAGAATATTCAGGACAAAATTGGATTGAAGTTTCTGCACCGATTGAGAGTATTCCGATATTTGTGAAAAAAGCTTCTGAAGTAAAAGAAATATTAGAGTTATAAATAATCATAGTTTTATATCATTAAATAACAGAAGAAACGAAATCGTCATTTAGAGGATTTCGTTTCTTTTTATACAATGGTTATTTTTTTCTCTTACAGGAAAAGAGATTTTACTTTCGTATGCAATGAAATTTTTATGGTTCAAAACTTCCGTCTGCCATCGCTTTGATTGAAGAAGCATATTCGGAAGGTGTCATTCCCGTTACTTTTTTGAATTGTCTGGAAAAATAGTGTATCGAAGAATATCCAAGCTGCTCGGAGATCTGCGTAAAGTTCATCCGGTTAGTCCGGATCATTTCCTTGGCAGCATTGACCTTCATGAGAGAAAAATATTCTATAATACCGAGGTTACAGCGCTCTTTAAAGATCTTCTGGAGCTGGGAACGTCCGATAAGATTGTCCTTGCATATCTGTTCGATGGTAACCGGGGCGTTGATGTGATTCTCCAGATAATCAACTACACGATTGAAAATCTCGGTGTCACTCTTCTGCTTGGTGCTCTTAGGAGTCTCGATTCGTGCCGGCCGCTTCCTAAGGACAATCGGGTTAGAATACCTTCGGATCAGGTGAATCAGGAAATACTCCAGATACAGACAGATAAGTTGTTCTGCCCCGAACATTTCCGGTTCCTTTTGTGGCATATTCTGAAGATAAGGGTCATCCAGACGGCAGTCAAAACAGTGTCTTGCTTCGATAATAATGTCTGCAAGAAGATTGCGTTCCATCTCGTCGATTCGAAGAATCCGCTTTTTAAAGAAACGCATGGCTTCATCATCGCACTGGAAAGAGATGACTACAAGATTAGGCGCAATTGTTCCGGTTGCCTGTACATTGTGGAATTCGTTGGGCTGGTGAAAAGCAACATCTCCCTTCTTTAATATAGTAAATGTCTTGCCTGCAGTTACGCCGACTTCACCTTTGTCAACACAGATGAATTCCCAGAAGTTATGGGATTCTCCTTCAAAAGAAAAATCGCTCATGTACTCAAAATAGTGAATACTGTATATCTTGTTGATTGTAATAGAGTTTTTCAGAACCGTTCCTCTGTAGCCCAAGTGACCTCTCCCCCTTTTTGTCAATTTTGCTAATTCTAAAACAACGATTTTGTGTATTCTTAACAATATAATACCCCATTTTTTGTGAAAAATCAAAACAAAAATGCAGATAGTGCAAATTAAGAACAATATAGGATAAAGATATTTGTGCAATATTGTAATACAATACATACAAGCCAAAAAACAAACTTTATAGGAGGTAAAGTGTATGAAAAAGAAAATTGTAAGCATACTGTTGTGCGTGGCAATGGTAGCAACAATGGCTGTAGGCTGCGGAAGCAAATCAGATAGTGACAGCGGCGACAGCAAAGGTGGAGACAAACTTGTATACTGGTCTATGTGGAGCGAAGATGAACCACAGGCAAAAGTTATCAAAGATGCAATTGCCAAGTATACAGAAGACACAGGTGTTGAAGTTGATGTTCAGTTCAAGGGACGTACCGGACAGCGTGAAGGACTTCAGCCGGCACTGGATGCAAAACAGCAGATCGATGTATTTGATGAGGATGTTAACCGTGTAAATGGTTCTTGGGGAAAATACTTATTAGATCTGGAAGATCTGGCAGCAGATTACGAAGCAGAGCATGGCAATGAGACACTGTTCGCAATCGCACGTAACGCATATGGACAGACACATGATGGAGATGATACTTTACACTCTATCCCATATCAGCCATCAATCTTCGGTTTCTTCTACAACAAGACATTGTTCAACGAAGCTGGAATTGAAGCTGCACCTACAACATGGGAAGAACTGGATGCTGCTTGTGCAAAATTAAAAGATGCTGGTATCACACCAATCACTGCTGATGATGCATATATGACATCTTTCATCGGATATCATTTTGCAAGATACATCGGACAGGATGGAGTAAAATCTCTGGTTATGGGCGAAGAAGTGAATGGTGAAGCTGTAACATGGGATGATGACAGAGTTCTTGCAGCAGCAGAAAGCTTTGCTGATTTTGCAGACAAAGGATACTTCTCAGAGAATATCGCAACAAACAAATACCCAGCAGGACAGAATCAAGAATTTGCTCCTGGTGAAGCTGCAATCGTTATCTGCGGCTCCTGGCTTCCAAACGAAGCAAAAGCTTCTGTAGCAGAAGATCTTGAGTGGGGATACTTCAACTATCCATCAGTAGAAGGCGGAACAGATGACAATACAGCTAACAACATTGCAAATCAGGTATTCGCTATTAACAAAGATTCTAAGATGGCTGATCAGGCATTTGAACTGATTACATACATCACAACAGGTGATTTCGACAAGAAGATGACAGAAGAAGCTCTGTGTATCCCAACAGATAAGGCTAACAGTGATGCATGGCCGACAGAGCTTGCAGAAGTAAAAGGTGGCTTTGATGCTACAACAACATACTATGACTGGGCAGCTGGTGTTGAGAATAACAACGACCTTACACCTGTACTTCAGGAGAATACTCTGAAACTTGCTGGTGGAGAGATTGATGCAGCTGGATTTGTAAAAGCTATGAAAGAGGCAGCTGGTCAATAATATCTGGTAACTACCTTGCCAGATCAGGCGGGGATTTGAATATGGCGGCAGGGCGGTATACAACGCTGCCGCCATATTTTGTAAAGAAAAAGGAGGCATAATCAATGAAGAAGAATAAGAAAATGATCGTTGGTTTTCTTGCACCTGCAGTCATCATCTTCCTCGTTGTATTTCTGTATCCGATCATGCGTACGATTATGATGAGTCTGTACAAGATTGAATCTGTTACGGATGCTACAGAGTATTGGACGTTTGTAGGATTACAGAATTACCAAAAACTGTTCACGACAGCAATATTTAAAACAGCAATGTTTAACATCTTTAAGATCTGGGCAATCGGAGGAGCACTCGTGTTGGCAGTATCATTGCTTTTCGCAGTAATTCTAACGAGTGGAATCCACGGAAAGAAGTTCTTCCGAGCTGTGATCTATCTTCCGAACATTGTCAGTGCAGTAGCACTTGCAACCATGTGGATTCAATATGTATACAGTTCTAAATTCGGTCTTTTGAAAACATTCCTGGATGCGATCGGCCTGCATAAACTGGCTAATACACCATGGCTGGATACTAATCATAAATTCTGGGCATTACTGTTCGCATATTGCTTTGGTATGATTGGATATCATATGTTGATCTGGATGAGTGGAATTGAAAGAATCAGTCCAGATCTGTATGAAGCGGCAACGATTGACGGAGCAAATAAGATCCATCAGTTTCGGTATATGACGGTTCCGCTTTTAAAGGGAGTATTTAAAACAAATATTACTATGTGGTCTGTAAGTTCAGCAGCATTCTTCGTATGGTCACAGTTGTTCTCAACGGTTACTGCAGACAAAGCGACCATCGTTCCTGTTCAGTACATGTATATGCACACATTCGGAGCCGGAAATGCGGTAACTGAGCGTAACGCAGGCTATGGCGCGGCAATTGGTATCATCCTTTGCTTATGTGTTGTTATCATATTTACAATCTGTAATAAACTGATCAAAGATGATGATCTGGAATTCTAGAAAGGAGGAGCAATTATGGCGAAAGCAAAAGAAAGAAAAGTAAGAGATAAAATAAATTGGAAAAAAGAATTGAAGCTGGCTCCTGGATATATTATCATCATCTTGTGGATCATCTTTACGTTTATGCTTTTGGGGTGGATTCTGGCAGCAAGCTTGTCTACAACATCTGATATATTTGCAGGTAATGCTTTGAAGTTCCCAACAGGACTGCATTTTGAAAATTATGTGCAGGCGTGGGGCTCTGGCGGTGTTGCAACATTCTTTATGAACTCGTTGTTATATTCCCTGGTATCCTGTGCGCTCTTGATTTTAATCTGTGCGCCGGCAGCATATGTACTGGCAAGATTTACGTTTTTGGGAAATAAAATCATTCAGACGAGTTTTGTATCTGCGATGGGAATCCCGATTACCATGATCGTATTGCCACTGTTTAGTGTAGTAGCCAACCTGGGAATTTTGAATAATGTAGCTGCCAGTAAGGTGACGTTGATCTTCCTGTATATCGGAATCAATATCCCGTATACTACGATTTTCCTGTTGACATTCTTTGCCAATCTGTCACGCACATATGAAGAGGCAGCGGCAATAGATGGATGTCCTCCGGCAAAGACTTTCTGGAAGATTATGTTCCCGATGGCTCAGTCTGGAATCGTGACCGTGACAATTTTCAACTTTATTAATATCTGGAATGAATACTTCTTGTCATTGATCTTCGCAAATAACGATGCGCTGCGTCCGGTAGCCGTAGGTCTGTATGGAATGCTACAGTCTATGCAGTACACAGGAAACTGGGCAGGTATGTTTGCGGCAGTTATCATAGTATTCCTTCCGACATTTATCTTATATATCTTCTTGTCAGAAAAGATCATCGGTGGTGTTACCGGAGGTATTAAAGGTTAGGCGTTTGATTGTTGAAGCACAAATAAATGATAGAACTTGGAGGGATAACGATGAACAAACCAGTATTAGTCATTATGGCGGCAGGAATGGGAAGCCGCTATGGCGGATTAAAGCAAATTGACCCAGTAGATGAAGAAGGACATATTATCATGGACTTTTCCATGTATGATGCAAAACAGGCAGGATTTGAGAAAGTAATCTTCATTATTAAGAGGGAAAATGAAGCAGACTTTAGAGAAGCGGTGGGGGACCGTATGTCACAATACATGGAAGTTTCTTATGCATTCCAGGAACTTCAGAATATCCCGGAAGGATATGAAGTGCCGGAAGGACGTGTGAAGCCGTGGGGAACTGCACACGCTGTACTTAGCTGTATTGATCAGATTGACGGACCATTTGCAGTAATCAATGCAGACGATTATTATGGGCAGGAAGCATTCCGATTGATTTATGATTATCTGGCTACTCATCAGGATGATGACAAATATCGTTATACGATGGTAGGATATCAGCTTGGCAATACTGTGACTGACAATGGGCATGTTGCACGCGGCGTCTGTGATATGAATGAGAACGGAGAACTGGTCGCTATTCACGAAAGAACAAGAATCGAAAAGCGCGAAGGCGGCATTGCATATACAGAAGACGATGGGAAGACATGGACCGAAGTGCCGGCGGATACGACAGTATCTATGAATATGTGGGGATTTACTAAGAGTATATTGAAAGAAATCAAAGATGGATTCCCGGCATTTCTGGAGGAAGGCCTGAAGACTAATCCGATGAAATGTGAATATTTTCTGCCGACAGTCGTAAGTAATCTGCTGGAAGCAGATCAGGCAACGGTAGCAGTGCTGAAGTCAGCAGACAAATGGTATGGCGTTACGTATAAAGAGGATAAACCGGTCGTTGTTGCTGCAATTAAGAAGATGAAAGAAGATGGTCTCTATCCAGAGCATCTGTGGGAGGAAGCATAATGGCTTTGTTGACACAAAAGCAAAAAGATGAAGCAATCGCGAATTTCCAATTTGAGGGAATTTTGATAGAAGAAGGCCCCTATGGAAGTGGACATATCAATGATACATTTCTGCTGAAATTTGAGATAGCGGAGATGGGATGCATCAATGTCATTCTTCAGAGAATGAATAAAGATGTATTTTCGAATCCAGTAGAACTGATGGAAAACATCATGGGAGTCACATCGTATCTTCGTAAGAAGATTATTGAAAATGGAGGGGATCCTGAGCGTGAGACACTGAATGTGATTCCGGCGGTAGATGGAAAACCATATTATCTGGATTCGCAAGGGGATTACTGGCGCTCTTATAAATTTATTACAGATGCTACCAGTTATGACCAGGTAGAAAAACCAGAGCATTTTTATCAGAGTGCTGTAGCATTTGGTAATTTTCAAAGACTTTTGGCAGACTATCCGGCTGAGACACTTCATGAGACGATCAAAGGTTTTCATAATACCAAGGCCAGGTTTGCAGTGTTCAAAAAAGCGGTAGAAGAGGATGTAATGGGAAGAGCATCGCAGGTTCAAAAAGAGATTCAGTTCGTATTGGATCGGGAGAATATTGCGGATTATTTCACGGATCTTCTGGAAAAAGGAGAGCTTCCGCTTCGAGTTACGCATAACGATACAAAATTGAATAACATTATGATTGACAATAAGACGGGAAGAGGAATCTGTGTCATTGACCTGGATACAGTTATGCCGGGGCTGGCAATGAATGATTTTGGGGACTCTATCCGTTTTGGAGCAAGTACCGCAGCAGAAGATGAGCGGGATCTGGATAAAGTATCCTGCAGCATGGAGTTGTTTGATCTGTATGCGAAGGGATTTATCGAAGGCTGTGCGGAAAAACTGACTGCCAGAGAGATTGAACTGATGCCGATGGGCGCAAAGTCTATGACCTTTGAGTGTGGAATGCGTTTTCTTACGGATTATCTTCAGGGGGATAATTATTTTAAGATTCACCGCGAGGGACAGAATCTTGACCGATGCAGGACACAGTTCAAGCTGGTCGAAGATATGGAACAGAAATGGGATACCATGCAGGAAATTGTAAAAAAATATAGTAACTGCTAGGAGGCAAAAGCGATGGCAAAGATATTGATTACAGGCGGAGCGGGATATATTGGAAGTCATACGGCACTGGAACTTCTGAACGAAGGCTATGAGGTCGTGGTTTACGATAATCTCTGCAATTCTTCCAGAGAATCTTTGAGAAGAGTGGAAGAACTGACTGGAAAAGAAATCCGCTTTTATGAAGGTGATGTGCTGGATGCAAAAGCTCTGGAAGAGATGTTCGAAACAGAAAAGGTGGATGCGGTCATCCATTGTGCGGCATTGAAAGCGGTTGGGGAATCCGTCAGAAAGCCGTTGGAATACTACAATAATAATATTACGGGAACTTTGACCTTGATGGAGGTAATGGATAAAGTCGGTGTTAAAAATATTGTGTTTAGTTCATCTGCGACGGTCTATGGAAGTCCAGAGCAGATTCCGATTACAGAAGAATGTCCAAAGGGACAGTGTACCAATCCTTATGGATGGACAAAGTCTATGATGGAACAGATCATGACGGATCTTCAGAAAGCACATCCTGAGTGGAATGTCATCCTGTTACGCTATTTTAACCCGGTAGGTGCACACAAGAGTGGACGAATCGGAGAAGATCCGAAGGGAATACCGAATAACCTGATGCCATATATCTCACAGGTCGCAGTTGGAAAACTGGAAAAATTAGGAGTATTTGGAGATGATTACGATACACCGGACGGAACCGGAGTGCGTGATTATATTCATGTGGTAGATCTTGCAATCGGCCATGTCAAAGCAATCAAGTATATCTTTACGAATCCAGGGCTTGATATTATCAACCTGGGAACCGGAACGGGATACTCTGTATTGGATATGGTGAAGGCATTTGGTAAGGCCTGTGGAAAAGAGATACCGTATGAGATCAAACCAAGAAGAGAAGGCGATATTGCCATGTGTTATGCGGCACCAGATAAAGCGGCAAAAGTTCTGGGATGGAAGGCAGAACGCGGACTGGAAGAGATGTGCGAGGACACCTGGAGATGGCAGTCACAGAATCCAAATGGTTACAACAGTTAGGGAGACTGAGGAAAACAGAAGATAAAAGTGTATAGGGGACAGGTTCTGGAAAGAGCCTGTCCCTAACTAATGTCTTCCTTTTTATAAAAGAAAGTGGTATAATGTCTCCATACGTTGAGTTCTTGGTAATTATTGAGGAAATGGTTATGTTGGAAAAGAAAGAAAAAGAAAAAATTCAGTTAAAGGGGCAGTTGAAATTATATATTCAATGGCCTGCAATCATGGCGATTCTTTTGGTGATCATGAATATCTGGGTCGCAGTGATCGATCGACGTGTCGGGTTATTGATGTGCGCCTTTGTCCTGATCTATATTATCATGGTAGGAATCCTGTATATTTACAGCAAATCGATTATCATGAAGGATCTGGTTGAATTTGCTGCTCAATATGGAATCGTGCAGAACACACTTTTGAAGGAGCTTGCTGTGCCGTATGCCATTCTTTTGGATGATGGAAAGGCAATCTGGATGAATGATCAGTTTGAGAAAGTGCTGGGAGAGAAGCTGAAAGGTGAAGCGTATATCAGCCGCTATATGCCGGAGCTGAATAAGAGTATTTTCCCGAAAAAGGTCAACGACAAAGTGGAGATGGATGTCTATTACGGAGATCGTGAGTATAAAGCAGAACTTCGTAAGGTGTCTGTGGAGGGATTCAGCGATACCGAACAATTGCTGCAGATGCCAGAGGAGAAAGAATATTTTATTGCAGTATATCTGCAGGATGTTACGGAACTTAATGCATCAATCAAGGCGAATGAAGAGCAGCGTTTGATTGCCGGGCTGATCTACATTGATAATTATGATGAGGTCATTAACAGCGTGGAGGAAGTCAGACAGTCTCTGTTGATTGCATTGGTAGACAGGAAGATTAATCAGTATATTGCGAAGGTTAATGGAATCGTTCGCAAGATGGAGAATGATAAGTATTTTATCGTGATTCAGAAGCAATATTTTAAGCAGCTTGAGGCAGATAAGTTTTCGCTGTTGGAAGATGTCAAATCTGTCAATATCGGAAATGGAATACCGGCTACGCTGAGTATTGGTCTGGGGCTTAGCAAGGATTCCTATTCACAGAGTTACAACTATGCGCGTGTAGCGATCGATCTGGCACTTGCACGTGGCGGTGATCAGGCGGTCATCAAGGATTGCCATGGTATTACTTATTATGGAGGAAAGCGGGAGCAGACATCCAAGAATACACGGGTGAAAGCCAGAGTGAAGGCAGAGGCGCTTCGTGAATTTATGACGGTTAAGGATAAGATCTTTGTAATGGGACATAAGCTGACGGATGTGGATGCATTTGGGGCAGCTATGGGAATCTGTCGTGCGGCAGCAGCCTTAGAGAAGAAGGCGTATATCGTCATTAACGAAGTGTCTGCATCATTACGTCCATTGTATGAAAGCTATGAGAAAGATCCGAATTATCCGGATGATTTATTCTTGAAGTCTTCACAGGCGATTGATATGGCAGATGAGAATTCCATGGTCGTAGTTGTGGATACGAACCGTCCTCAGATGACAGAGTGTGAGGAACTGCTGAAAAAGACAAAGACCATTGTGGTACTTGACCATCACAGACAGAGCAGCGATAATATTGATAATGCATTGTTGTCATATATTGAGCCTTATGCTTCTTCTGCCTGTGAGATGGTATCAGAAGTATTGCAGTATATTGTGGATGATATTAAGATTCCAAAACTTGAGGCCAGCAGCCTTTATGCTGGAATTATGATTGATACCAATAATTTTGTGAATCGTACAGGTGTCCGGACATTTGAAGCGGCAGCATTCTTGAGAAGATGTGGTGCGGATATCACATTGGTTCGTAAGATGTTCCGGGATGATATGGAATCTTATCGTGCGAAAGCTGAGATTATCAGCAGTGCGAAGGTTTACCGTGAAAAATTCGCAATCGCAAGAGGGGAGAATCTTCATATTGAGAGTCCGACGATCATTGGGGCACAGGCGGCCAATGAACTGTTGGATATTAATGAGATTAAGGCTTCGTTTGTGCTGACAGAATACAATGGAAGAATTTATATCAGTGCACGTTCCATTGATGAAGTCAATGTCCAGATAATCATGGAACGTCTCGGCGGAGGCGGCCATATGAATGCGTCAGGCGCACAGTTCAATCACACAGATATGGATGAAGCGGTTGCTTGTCTGACGCAGGTGATTGATGAGATGATAGAAGGAGGAGATATCTAGAATGAAAGTAATATTGACAGAAGACGTAAAATCTCTTGGAAAAAAAGGTGAGATTGTTGAAGTGAGCGATGGATACGCAAGAAACTTTATCTTGAAGAAAAAGAAAGGCGTAGAGGCGAACAGCAAGAATCTGAATGATCTGAAGTTAAAGAAAGCAAATGAAGATAAGATTGCTCAGGAACAGTATGAAGCTGCCGTAGAATTAGGCAAGAAGATTGAAGCTGGTCAGATTGAAGTGTCTATCAAGACTGGCGAAGGCGGTAAGGCATTTGGTTCTATTGCGTCAAAAGAGATTGCAACAGAGGTGAAGGCTCAGATGGGACTGGATGTTGATAAGAAAAAAGTACAGTTAAAAGATGCAATTAAGACTTTGGGTACCCATACAGTGCCGGTGAAACTGCATCCGAAGGTTACTGTGGATCTGAAAGTAATCGTAACGGAAGAGGCTTAGGAGGAAGCAGGCATGGAAGAGGCTCTCATTAAAAGAGTGATGCCCCACAGTGTTGAAGCGGAACAATCGGTCGTAGGTGCGATGCTGATGGATCGGGATGCCATTACGACTGCGTCAGAGATTATCAGTGGAAATGATTTCTACCAAAGTGCATACGGAGTGATCTTTGATGCGATGGTAGAATTGTTTAATGAAGGAAAACCCGTAGATCTGATTACGCTCCAGGAAAGGTTGAAGGAAAAGGATGTCCCGGCCGAGATTGCAAGTCTGGAGTTCGTAAGAGATCTGGTGACAGCGGTCCCTACTTCTGCGAATGTAAAATACTATGCACAGATTGTGGCTGATAAGTCTGTGATGAGAAAGCTGATCAAGCTGAATGAAGAGATTGCGAACATCTGTTATGCGGGGAAGGAATCTCTGGAAGAAGTGCTGGAAAAAACGGAGAAATCCGTGTTCGAATTATTGCAAAAGCGAAATACCAGTGATTTTGTGCCGATTAAGCAAGTGGTACTGAATGCGCTGGAACGAATTGAGAAGGCTTCGAAGACGAAAGGAACAGTAACTGGAATTCCGACAGGATTTATCGACCTGGATTATAAGCTGTCAGGATTGCAGCCATCCGATCTGATTCTGGTTGCGGCCCGTCCATCTATGGGTAAGACTGCATTTGTCTTGAATATTGCACAGTATATTGCATTTAAGAAAGATAAGAGTGTGGCAATCTTCAGTTTGGAGATGTCAAAAGAACAGTTGGTGAACCGACTGTTTTCGCTGGAATCGCAAGTGGATGCGCAGGCAATCCGAAGCGGTAATATGAAAGATTCTGATTGGGAGAAATTAATTGAAGGAGCCGGGATTATCGGACAGTCTCATCTGATTATTGATGATACCCCTGGAATCTCTATATCTGAATTGCGTTCTAAGTGTAGAAAATACAAATTAGAACAGGGGCTGGATGTAGTTATTATCGACTATCTGCAGTTGATGACCGGAAGTGTTGGAAAGAGTTCTGAGTCCAGACAACAGGAGATCTCGGAGATCTCACGTTCATTAAAAGGACTGGCGAGAGAGCTGAATGTTCCGGTAATTGCATTGTCGCAGCTTAGCCGTGCAGTAGAGAGCCGTCCGGATAAGCGACCGATGCTTTCGGATTTACGTGAGTCTGGTGCGATCGAACAGGATGCCGACGTGGTAATGTTCATTTATCGTGATGAGTACTATAATAAAGACTCCGAATTTAAGAAACAGGCTGAGATTATTATCGCAAAACAAAGAAACGGCCCGATAGGGACCGTTAATCTGGCTTGGCTCGGCGAATACACGAAGTTCGCGAACTTAAGCAGGAAGGAATAATTTCCTGAGTTTTTTTACGGGACCAGCTTCCGCCGCAGATTTCCGAAAGGATTGTTGCTGGCGGATCAGCTGGTCCAGTTTTTTGAATTCTTCTTCTTCCTGGCGTTCCTTGGCATCCAGAAGAAAAGACATTTCCTTACTGATCATAGACAGAAGAACTTCATTGTTATTCTCAAGCATCCTCTTGATCTGTAATTGCTCTCTTGTGCGGCGGATGTCTGGAATCAGTGCTTTCAGTTCAGAAAATGGAACACCCTGCTCATATAGTTCTTTGATACAGCCGTAGAGTTTGGCATCATCTTTCGTCTCCCTTTTTAATTGTTCTAACGCGTTACTACCCATAAGCTTATACCCCCTTATCATATTCTCCTTCTGGGCGACTATATCATAGCATGGATTATCTGCGAAACAAGTAAAAAGCTGTCATCTATGAAAAAAAGACATTGCATATATCAAAACATGCAATGCCTTTTTGAATTCTTGTTCTCATATGAATCCGGTGATTAGCCTTCAGAAATAGCTCCAACTGGACATTGAGCTGCACATGCGCCACAATCAACACAAGCGTCAGCATCGATTTCATAATGATCTGCTCCCTGAGCGATAGCTCCAACTGGACACTGAGCTTCGCAAGATCCACAGCTTACACATTCATCACTAATTACGTGTGCCATAATATGTACCTCCTTTTTTGATATAAATAGACATAAATCCAAATTTAGTCTACCCATATCATAATACAAAAGGGGAAAATATACAAGAGGGGACGGGGGTTTTTTCGTTTTCCTCCGTCCCAGATTCGATTTTCCCTGTCCCCAATTCAAATTACCCTGTCCCTTGTCAATTTTTTGTAAAAAATTAAGAAAATTTTCAACAATTTTTCACGTTTTTGGTGTATAGTGGTTTTTGTTAGACTGAACAGATGCTTTTTGAGTGAGTTTTGAATAATGATTAACAGGAGGGAATAGGTCATGAAAAAAAGTAGTAGTGTCTTAGCGGTTATGCTATGTGTGGCGATGCTGGCATGTGCATGTGCTGCTCCCGAGAGTAGTGAGAATAAGGAACCAGAATCTTCTGATAATAAGCAGCAGGTGGAAGAGAAGGAATACCAGGGGAAGCTGGATCAGATAGAGCCATCTGCATATGATAATGTGGAGGGACTTCATCTGGAAGCAGGTTCCTATATTTCAATTATCGGGAAAGCTGAGGAAGGGCAGTACTGGAACGAAGTAAAAAGAGGTGTTGACCAGGCAGCGGCTGATATCAATGACTATCTGGGTTATGAAGGCAAGGATAAAGTGAAGGTTACTTACAGCGCTCCGGAGACGGAAGATAATGTGGATGAACAGGTGAATATCCTTGATGAAGAGCTTGCAAGATATCCGATCGCGGTGGGAATCTCCATTACAGATGCAAATGCATGTGAGGTGCAGTTTGATCTGGCTGCTGAGAATGATATTCCGGTTGTGGCATATGATTCTGGAAGTGCTTATCAGGGACTGATGGCAACCGTATCTACGGATAATGCGGCGGCAGCTCGTGAAGCAGCAACGAAACTTGCGAAATTGATTGGTGATTCAGGAGAAATTATCCTGTTTGTAAATGATTCCAAATCCAAGACTTCGTTGGATCGTGAAAATGCATTTAGAGAAGAGATTCAGAATAATCATCCTAATATTACAATTGTAGAATCGTATCATCTGGATCAGTTAGAAGACATGCAGAAAATAGTTGCAGATGAAATCAATGCGGGAACATATCAGATAGACGAAGAGAGTGCGGAAGCGGAGTCGGATGTACAGATTGCGCCGGCGGATATCACAGAAGAAGATGTGATAGATTATGTTCTGGCAAAGCATCCAGACATCAAGGGCTGTTTTGCATCGAATGCGCCGACAGTGAAAAAGGCAATTGCCGGACTTGAACGAGCAGAAGCAGATGATGTCATGGTCGTTGGGTTTGATGCAGACGAAGAAGAGAAGAAAGCCTTGTCTGATGGAAGGATTGAAGGATTGATTGTCCAGAATCCATTTGGAATGGGATATGCTACTGTAGTGGCTGCGGCAAGAGCAGCACTGGATATGGGAAATGAAGCCTTTGTTAATACTGGATATACATGGGTGACCGCGGATAACTTAGAAGATGAAAGTATCCAGAAGACGTTATATTAAGATATATAAGAAATAAAATGACAGGCAGTGGAAAAACCATTGCCTGTCTTCTTTTTGCAAATCTTTCGATTCAGAGAATTATTATTTAATCGTTTTCTTTGTGGCTGTCGTCATTGGATGCCGGTTCCGGCAGATACAAGTGGACACTCTCGATTCGATTTTTATCCAGCGTCTCTACAACCATACGAATTCCTTCTTCTGTTGTAATGCTATCCCCCTTCTCGGGAAGGCGGTCCAGATATTCAATGATGAATCCTCCAAGAGAATCATATTCTTCAGAACTTAAGTTAAGATCCAGACGATCATTCAGGTCATCCAGATTGATAGAACCTTCTACGATATATTCGCGGTCGCTGATTTCCTGAATAAAATCCTCTTCGTTTTCATCGTATTCATCATGAATCTCACCGACAATCTCTTCTAATATGTCTTCCAGGGTAATAAGTCCGGCTGTTTCGCCATATTCATCCAATACAATTGCAATGTTGAATGAAGCCTGGCGCATCTCTACAAGAAGTTCTGAGATGCTTTTATATTCGTAAGTAAAATATGCTTCTCTAAGTATATCACGGATGTTGAATTCCTTTGTGTTGTCATATAACAACAAGTCCTTCATATTAATAGTACCAACAACATTATCTGTGGTGTCTTCAAAAATAGGAAGACGTGTAAATTTATCTTCACGGAAGATTTCAATCAGCTCCGTATAAGTACTGTTGATATCAGCAAATGTCACATGGACACGGGGAACCATAACGTCTTTTGCCCTGGCATCCCCCAGGTCGAATACGTTATTGATCATCTCCCTTTCATCGGATTCAATTACTCCGTCTTCATGGCTTACATCTACGATGGTCCGCAGTTCATTTTCTGTCATGGCGGTATTCTTTGCCTTCGGATCTATGCGGAGCAGTAATAAAACACCGGTAGATAATCCGTTGATCACGAAAATCAAAGGCGTCATGATCTTCATAAAGAAATGGATGACCGGTGCATAGAGCAATGACATTTTCTCAGAATGAATGGTTGCCATGGTCTTCGGGGTTATCTCACCGAATAAAAGAATCAATACGGTTAATATTCCGCTGGCAATTGCTACCATGGAACCGCCAAAGCTGTAAGCAAGACTGGTGGTCAAGGACGCTGCTGACAGATTGACGATGTTGTTGCCAATTAATATGGCACTGAGCATCTTGCCGGAATCATCGGTAACTTTTAAGACCGATTTTGCACGTTTATTTCCTTCGTCAGCCAGACTGCGGATCCGGATCTTATTCACCGTTGTCAAGGCTGTTTCTGCCGATGAAAAGAAAGCAGATAATATCAATAAAATAATTAGAATAATGAGTTGTGTGACGTCACTCGAGTCCAATTGAAAAGTTCACTCCTTTTTGATTAAAATTAATATGGCAATAATATAACGCATTTATGAGGATTTTGCAAGTGTACGTTGAATTTATGCGTTATTTAGTGTATGATGTACGGAGAAATCAAGTAGTGTGTATGGAGAAGAATATGAATCAGATTTTATATAATGAATTGTTGAAAATAATGAGTGAAGAACAGGTTAAAACAGAAGAACCTATGAAGAATCATACGACATTCCGTGTGGGAGGACCGGCTGAATTTTTTGTGATGCCAAGGACAGCCGAAGAAGTAAAGAAAGTGATCGACTTGTGTCGGAGAGAATCATTTCCTTATTATATTATTGGAAATGGCAGCAATCTCCTGGTATCTGACCAGGGATATCGAGGTGTTGTTCTTCAGATTTATAAGGAGATGAGCTACATTGAGGTTGAGGAAAATGTTGTTGTGGCTCAGGCGGGAGCTTTGTTGTCTGCAATTGCGAATAAGGCCTTGGAAAATGGACTTACAGGATTCGAATTTGCAGCAGGGATCCCTGGAACTCTGGGCGGCGCCTGTGTAATGAATGCGGGAGCATATGGTGGCGAGATGAAGGATGTCCTGGAGGAAGTCACGGTCTTGACGGAAGAAGGAGAAGTGCTTACTATTCCAAAGGAGAATCTGGAATTAGGCTATCGTACCAGTATTATTGCCAGGAAGGGCTATACTGTGCTGGAGGCAAGAATACAGCTTCGGGGAGGCGAAAAAGAAGCAATTAAGTCCTTGATGGAAGAGCTGAAGGACAAGAGAGTCAGCAAGCAGCCGTTAGAATATCCAAGTGCCGGAAGTACATTTAAGCGTCCGGAAGGATATTTTGCAGGAAAGCTGATACAGGATGCAGGCCTTAGAGGTTTCTCTGTGGGCGGTGCACAAGTGTCGGAGAAGCATTGTGGATTTGTGATTAACAGAGAGAATGCAACAGCAGCTGATGTAGCAGAATTAATGCGACAGGTATCTGCCAGAGTGGAAGAAGAATTTGGAGTAAAATTAGAGCCGGAAGTGAAGAGACTAGGAGAATTCTAAGATGAGATGTGTAATTGTAACAGGAATGTCAGGAGCGGGAAAAAGTACAGCTCTTAAAATGTTGGAAGATGTAGGATATTTTTGCGTAGATAATCTGCCGGTACCTTTGATCCCGAAGATGGCAGATCTGTTACGAGTGCCTGGAACAGAGATCAATAAGGCGGCTCTGGGTGTGGATATCCGAAGTGGACAGAGCTTTGAAGAACTGGAAAAAGTACTGGAAGAATTGGATAGTACTGGAATGCAGTATGAGATTCTGTTCTTGGAATCCAGTGACGATGTCCTGATCAAACGATACAAAGAGACCAGGCGGTTCCATCCGTTGGCGGGAAATGAAGGGCGCGTTGATCAGGGAATCCGTATGGAGAGGCAGCGTATTCGATTTTTACGTAAGAGAGCGGATTATCTGATAGATACAAGCCATATGTTGACGAGAGAGTTAAAGGCAGAATTAAATAAGATATTTGTGCAAAATAAAGAATATAAGAATCTTTATATCTCTGTGCTCTCTTTTGGCTTCAAATATGGAATTCCGGCAGACGCAGATCTGGTGTTTGATGTGCGTTTCTTGCCGAACCCATATTATATAGAAGAATTACGTCCTAAGAGCGGAAATGACAAAGAAGTAAGAGATTATGTAATGCAGAATGAGAAGGCAAAGGTATTCCTGGAGAAGTTGTCAGATATGGTGGAATTCCTGATCCCGAATTATATTTTGGAAGGGAAAACGCAGCTGGTAATAGGGATTGGATGTACCGGCGGGAAGCATCGCTCGGTTACACTTGCCAATGAACTGTTTTGGGTATTAAGTAAGAATGAGAATTATGGAGTTCGTATTGAACATCGGGATATAGGAAAGGATGCAATTACCAAGGCAAGATAGGAGTAAGAGATGTCATTTTCAGGAAAGATAAGAGAAGAGCTGCTGCAGCATTATGCGAAGGCCAGACACTGTAATCTCGCGGAATTATCGGCAATTGTGCATATGACAGGAGCATTTTCACAAGACAAGAAAGGCGTATGTATCATGAAACTTCATACGGAAAATCTTGGAGTTGCAAGAAAATGCTTTACATTATTGGAAAAAACATTTAATATAAGAACTGATATCGCAATTCGTAGGAATATGAGCAAAGGAAGCTGCAATTATTATATTTACGCCAAAGGTGAAGAATTGTTGGCTGTGAAGAATACGATCGTGCAGGCGGTATGCTGCAAGAGGGCATATATCCGTGGTGCGTTTATCGCTTCAGGTTCGATGAGCGATCCGAGTAAATCCTATCATTTCGAAATTGTCTGCAATACACAGGATCAGGCGGAACATCTGAAGAACATGATAAATAGTTTCGATATGGAAGCAAAGATCGTCAGCAGAAAGAAGACCTACGTTGTGTATCTAAAAGAAGGTTCGCAGATCGTTGATATTCTGAATGTTATGGAAGCGCATGTCGCATTGATGGAACTTGAGAATGTCCGGATTATGAAGGAAATGCGTAATTCTGTAAATCGTAAGGTGAACTGCGAGACAGCTAATATTAACAAAACCGTATCTGCCGCTGTCAGGCAGATAGAGGATATCAAATATATACAAGATACCGTTGGTTTTGAAAAGTTGCCCGAAGGGTTGAAAGACGTTGCCCTTACACGTCTTGCATATCGGGATGCAACTTTGAAGGAACTGGGGAAACTCCTGGAGACACCGTTAGGGAAATCCGGGGTAAATCACCGGCTCAGGAAATTAAGTGAAATAGCAGAAAAGTTAAGGGAACAATAGGGAGGAGCTTTTTTATGATCAAGAAACCTGTTACTATTCAAAACAATATGGATATGGAAGATCGTCCGATTGCACACTTGGTCCAGGAAGCAAGTCAATATGCAAGTCAGGTATACATTGAAATTGATAATAAAAAGATCAATGCCAAGAGTATCATGGGAATGATGAGCTTAAGACTGCAGAAGGGTGAGAATATTACGGTGGTAGCAGAGGGAAAAGACGAAGCAGAAGCCGCGGCAGGTGTAGAAAACTTTTTGGTTGCGAACAACTAAATAATACATAATCAGCAAAAGGCAGAGGGCATGGAATCAACATGTCCTTTTGTTTATCTTATGATAAAAGGAGGAGATATGTATGAAACGGTTATTATTTATTTATAATCCTCATGCAGGAAAGGAACTTTTAAAACCACAGTTGTCGGATATCATTGACATATTTGTAAAAGCGGGTTATGAAGTAACTGCATATCCAACCCAGTCATACCGGGATGCTTATAAAAAAGTACTGAAGTACAATGCGAAAGATTATGATCTGGTTGTGTGTAGCGGCGGTGACGGAACGATTGACGAAGTTGTGACCGGAATGATGAAAAGGAAAGAGAAAACTCCGGTCGGATATATTCCGACAGGGACAACCAATGACTTCGCAAATAGTCTGCATATCCCGAAGGGACTCTTGAAGGCGGCAGACAATGCGGTAAACGGTGTTGTATTTCCTTGTGATGTGGGTCGGTTTAATGATGATACGTTTGTATATGTTGCGGCATTTGGAATTTTTACCAGTGTTTCCTACGAGACCAAGCAGGAGATGAAAAATATCCTGGGGCATCTGGCTTACGTTCTGGAAGGAACGAAACAGTTGTTCAATGTGCCTTCCTATCGGATCAGAGTGATACATGATGATGAGGTTATTGAAGATGAGTTTATCCTGGGTATGGTGACAAATTCCCGTTCGGTAGGAGGGTTCCGTAATATGATCGGCAGACAGGTAGCGTTTGATGACGGCCTGTTTGAAGTGACCCTGATCAAACGCCCGAAGAATCCGATTGAATTGCAGGAGATTATAGCTGCGCTTCTGATTGAACAGATAGATACCAAACATATGTATACATTTAAAACGGGCCATATTACGTTTGAGTCTATTGAGGAAATCCCATGGACACTAGACGGAGAATTCGGCGGTGAGCATGATGAAGTTGTGATAGACAATCTGAATAAACAGCTTATGATAATGGTGCCGGAGACCCATGTCGAAGAATTGATGGAAGATCCGGAAGAAAAATAACATATTTTGAAAAAAGTGCTTGCCTATTTGGCGATTGTTTGCTATAATAGGCAAGTACGAAACAGAAGGACGTATGAATATGGCTCCGTGGTCAAGCGGTCAAGACGCTAGCCTCTCACGCTGGAATCAGGGGTTCGATTCCCCTCGGAGTCACTTAACCAATTCGCTGAATGCTTTGAAATACAGGTGCTCAGCGGATTTTTTTGTTTCATCATATAGAAAACATAATCAGAATGGTAATTGGAAGGAGAGATGACGATGAAATATTATGAGATTCCTCACACGAATATGCGACAATCAGCAGTCATACAAGGCTGCATGCGCTTTAAGGGAATGAGCAGTACGGAAGTTGAGCGAATAGTGAATCTTTGTCTGGAGAACGGAATCAACAGTTTTGATCATGCCGATGTGTATGGCACTGCTGGAATGCGCGGTGAATGTGAGCAATTGTTTGGACAAGTGCTTAAGGAGAATCCGGGACTGCGTGATAAAGTATATATTCAGAGTAAATGCGGCATCTGTAAGAGCGAACAGGATTATTACAACTTTTCAAAGGAACATATTCTGGAGGCTGTGGATGGAATATTGACAAGATTGCAGACGGAATATCTGGATGCTCTGCTTCTCCATCGCCCGGATACTTTGATGGAACCAGAAGAAGTTGCGGATGCTTTTGAAACTCTACATAAGGCAGGCAAGGTTCGATACTTTGGAGTCTCGAATATGAATCCGGGACAGGTGGAACTACTTGACCGTGCGGTGGATGCTCCACTGGTGTTTAATCAGCTCCAGTTGAGTATTGCTCACTGTCCGATGATAGATACCGGACTTAGTGTGAATAACCGGATTCCACAGGCTGTCGATTATGAAGGTGGTATCCTGGAATATTCCCGGTTGAAAGCAATGACGATTCAGGCATGGTCTCCGTTCCAGAAAGGTCTGTTTGAAGGACCATTCCTCGCGGACCGGGAGACTTATGGAGAATTAAATGCTTATATTGATCAGCTTGCTGAAAAATATAATGTGACGAATACAGCGATTGCTGTGGCGTGGATTCTGAGACATCCGGCACACATGCAGGTAATTCTGGGAACAACGAACCAGAAAAGGATAGCAGATGCATGCCAGGGAGCAGATATTACGCTGACAAGAGAAGAATGGTATACGCTGTATGCAAAAGCAGGAAAGAGAATTCTGTAATTGCCATATTCTGAGAGTGCATTACCTTTTGTTGGGATACAATAGATAGGTAACAAATAAAAAACAAGGATTCACTTCGATATGATATATTGGAGTTGACGAAAAACCAATGATCTTAACGAAAGGAGAATCCTTGTATGTCAATCTTATCACAACAGAAATACCAACGTCAACGCATGGTTAAGTATGCACAGAAACATTCTGTAACCGAAACGGCAATCCGTTACCGTGTGAGCCGTAAAACGGTTTATAAATGGATTTCACGGTACGACGGAACCTTAGCAAGCCTGGAGGATCGAAGTCACAGACCCAAGACTTCTCCAGGAAGTCATACGGAACAGGAGCTTCGCCAAATCCGGCGCCGACTGAAAAAATACAAATGGACAGATCTGCTTCTGGCATATCAGGATTTAATAGAGAAAGATGGATATACCCGAAGCTATGGAGGTTTCAAACGAGTTGTAAGGCGTTTAAAGGCTTTAAAACCAGACAAAAAGAAGAAAAAGAAACGCAAACTGAAACCGTATCAACGAGCCGATTATCCAGGGCAGAAAATACAGATAGATGTAAAATATGTGCCATCTTACTGTGTGACAGATGGAAGAAAGTATTACCAGTATACGGCAGTAGATGAGTGTAGCAGATGGACATACCGAGAGATGTATGATGAGCATAGTACCTATAGTTCAAAAGATTTTTTGCTCAAACTAATACAGCACGCACCGTTTCCGATTCGAGAAGTTCAGACGGATAATGGATGTGAATTCACAAATCGGCTGTTGGTGATTAAGAGCAAACACCTCACCATGTTTGAGAAAGCGTTGGAGGAACTGGGAATCTTATATCACCGGATCCAGATAGCAACCCCAAGACATAATGGGAAAGTGGAGAGACAGCATCGTCAGGATGAAGCACGGTTTTATAAGCAAATGCGGATGTATAATCTGGAAGATGGACGAAAACAGCTTGCAGTATATCAGAAGAAATCAAACAACTATATAAAAACGTGTTTAGGAATGAGAAGTCCGAATACCGTTGTAAGAATGTATCAAAATGTTATGTTTTAGAATAGCCAAGGGCGACAGCATAGAGTGCTGCCGCCGTGAACCAGTATATCATGAAGGATAATGTCAAGGTCAGGTAGTATTCCTTTTAGGAATCTCCACCTTTCCCTTGACATTATATGAGGGGTGAAGTGTTACCAATCATTGACACCTATACACCATATTCTGAGAGTGCATTACCTTTCTCCTTGTTTTTTTTCCTTTTATGAGATATAATGAAACAAGCGAATATAATTGCCATGCAGATGTAATGTTACATGGCCAAGGAATTGGAGGAATAATATATGTTAGTATCAGCAAAAGAGATGCTTGACAAAGCAGTAGCAGGCCACTATGCAGTGGGACAGTTCAACATTAATAATCTTGAGTGGACAAAAGCAATCCTTCTTACAGCAGAAGAATGCAAGTCACCAGTTATCTTAGGTGTATCTGAAGGTGCAGGAAAATATATGACAGGCTTCAAGACTGTATCAGCTATGGTATCTGCAATGATCGAAGAACTTGGAATCACAGTTCCAGTTGCATTACACCTTGACCATGGTACTTATGACGGATGTTATAAATGTATTGAAGCAGGATTCTCTTCTATCATGTTTGATGGTTCCAAATATCCAATCGAAGAGAACGTTGCAAAGACAAAAGAGTTAATCGCAGTATGTAAAGAAAAAGGTCTGTCTCTGGAAGCTGAAGTAGGTGCGATCGGTGGAGAAGAAGATGGAGTAATCGGTCAGGGCGAATGTGCTGATCCTAATGAATGCAAGATGATCGCTGATCTTGGTGTAGACATGCTTGCAGCAGGAATCGGTAACATCCATGGAAAATATCCAGAGAACTGGGCTGGATTAAGCTTTGAAACTCTGGACGCAATCCAGAAGCTTACAGGAGATATGCCATTAGTACTTCACGGTGGTACAGGAATTCCAGAAGATATGATTAAGAAAGCTATCGACCTTGGAGTTGCTAAGATCAATGTTAATACAGAATGCCAGTTATCTTTCGCAGATGCTACACGTAAATATATCGAAGCAGGAAAAGATCTGGAAGGAAAGGGATATGACCCTCGTAAATTATTAAAACCAGGTGTAGACGCAATCATGCAGACAGTAAAAGAGAAGATGGAATTATTTGGCTCCGTTGGTAAGGCTGAATAATTTGATAAAATTTTCACTTGCCTTTTTCGACCGATTGAGTTATACTAACAGGCATAGAAAGAACAAAGGCGTTCCAGAGTTATCTGGAGTGCCTTTTTTTCTGGCTTTTATACAAGAGAGTTTCTCTGGTACATAAAACCCCGTAGCATTAGCTTAAAATTAAAGATTAAGAAAGGAAACGCAAAGATATGAGTGAAGCAATTAATGTGGCTGATATTTTTGGCGAAGACGTATTCAATGACACTGTCATGCAGGAACGTCTGCCAAAAAAAGTTTACAAAGATCTGAAGAAAACAATTGAGGAAGGTAAAGAGTTAGACCTTGCAACAGCAGATGTCATTGCACATGAGATGAAGGAATGGGCAATTGAAAAGGGTGCTACTCATTATACCCACTGGTTCCAGCCTCTTACAGGAGTAACTGCTGAGAAGCATGATTCATTTATCTCTGCACCTCTTCCGAGTGGAAAGGTATTGATGAGTTTCTCTGGAAAAGAATTGATCAAAGGAGAACCAGATGCATCTTCATTCCCATCAGGAGGTCTTCGTGCAACATTCGAAGCAAGAGGATATACAGCATGGGATTGTACATCACCAGCATTTGTAAGACATGACGCAGCTGGAGCTACGCTTTGCATTCCTACTGCATTCTGTTCATATAAAGGAGAAGCGCTGGATCAGAAGACACCACTGCTTCGTTCTATGCAGGCAATCAGTGAACAGTCTATCAGACTGCTTCGTCTCTTTGGAAATACAACCTCCAAGAAGGTGACACCTTCTGTTGGACCTGAGCAGGAATATTTCCTTGTAGATGCTGAGAAATTCCTTCAAAGAAAGGATTTGATCTACACAGGACGTACATTATTCGGTGCAATGCCACCAAAAGGTCAGGAATTGGATGATCACTATTTTGGAACCATTCGTCAGAGAATTGCAGGTTTCATGAAAGATGTCAATGAAGAACTGTGGAAAGTCGGTGTATCTGCTAAAACACAGCATAATGAAGTTGCTCCTGCACAGCATGAGTTAGCTCCAATCTATGCAGAAGCTAATGTAGCGGTTGACCATAACCATTTGGTAATGCAGACTCTTAAGAGAGTTGCATGCCAACACGGTATGAAATGTCTGCTTCATGAGAAACCGTTCGCAGGTGTCAATGGTTCTGGTAAGCATAATAACTGGTCTCTTACTACAGATGACGGTAAAAACCTGTTGGATCCAGGAAAAACTCCTCACGAAAATATCCAGTTCTTACTTGTACTTACCTGTATCCTGAAAGCAGTTGATGAACATGCGGATTTGCTTCGTGAGTCAGCAGCCGATCCAGGAAATGATCACAGACTTGGAGCAAATGAGGCTCCTCCGGCAATTATCTCAATCTTCCTTGGAGAGCAATTAGAGGATGTATTGGAACAGCTGATCAGTACAGGTGCAGCTACACACAGCCTGAAGGGCGGCAAACTGGAGACCGGTGTAAGCACACTGCCAGATCTTGCAAAAGACGCTACAGACCGTAACAGAACGTCACCATTTGCGTTTACTGGAAATAAATTCGAATTCCGTATGGTAGGTTCCCGTGATTCTATCGCAGGACCAAACGTTGTACTGAATACAATCGTTGCAGAAGCATTTTCAGAAGCATGCGATGTGCTGGAGAATGCAGATGACTTCCAGACAGCAGTTCATGATCTGATCAAACAATATGCAACTGAGCATCAGCGTATTGTCTTCAATGGCAATGGTTACTCTGATGAGTGGGTTGCAGAAGCCCAGAGACGCGGACTTCCGAATATTAAATCTATGGTAGAAGCGATTCCTGCTCTGACAACAGAAAAGACGGTAGCTATGTTTGAAAAGTTCAAAGTATTTACCAAAGCTGAGCTTGAGTCTCGTGCAGAAATCAAATATGAGAACTACTCAAAGGCAATCAATATTGAAGCACGTACGATGATCGATATGGCAAGTAAGCAGATTGTTCCTGCAGTTATTAAGTATACAAAATCTCTGGCAGATACAGTTGTTGTAGTGAAGGAAGCTGGCGCAGATGCATCTGTTCAGGCAGAATTGCTGGGAGAAATCTCTGGATTACTCACAGAGACAAAGAAAGCATTAGAAGAGCTTATTGTAATCACTGATAAAGCAGCAGCAATGGAAGAAGGCGAAGAGCAGGCAAGATACTATCATTTCGATGTTGTTCCTGCTATGGAAGCACTTCGTGCGCCAGTTGATAAACTGGAGATGATCGTAGATAAAGAAGCATGGCCAATGCCATCTTACGGCGATCTTATGTTTGAAGTATAGGATTTTAATAAAGTCATAAGAAAAATTTTAGAACCTTGGACTTGGAATAGAAACAGGTATGTGATATTCTAAGTGCAAGGTTTTATTATTGAAAATATACTGTAAGGCACAGATATATGTAAGAATAGATGCAGGAGGCTTTCATGACAAAAAGTGAATTTTTGGAAAAATTAAGACATGCGTTGGCAAATGATCTGAGCGGTCCGATTGTGCAGGATAATGTCAGATATTACGATAGTTATATCAGTGATGAAGTAAGAAAAGGACGAAGGGAAGAAGACGTGATCGCGGAGTTGGGAGACCCGTGGGCGATTGCCAAGACAATTATTGAATCTGTTGAGATACAGGGTAATACACAGGATGAATATGGATATGAACCATATAATCAAAGATATGAACAGGAACAACAGAAGGCTGGCGGCCATGTACATGTATTTGGCTTTGATACCTGGTGGAAAAAATTGCTTCTGATATTGGGAATTGTAGGAATCATTATGGTAGTCGTTGCCGTGATCGGCGGTCTTATAAGCCTTCTTGCTCCGATTTTGATTCCGTTGTTGATCATTATGTTCGTGATAAGAGTGCTGGGGAATAGGCGACAATAGATATATAGGATAAATAAAAGACCGATGGGGGAGCCATCGGTCTTTTGAGGGGAGTATAAATAATTAATAAGGGGTTGTAGAAAGTATTCTTTCTACATTGTTAAGTATAATATAGGGTGGTTCAAAAAGCAAGTTAAAAATTAAAAAAAACTTAATATATTTGCAAGTGCATTTTTGTGAAAAAGATACATAAAATCTGAGAGCGTGGACATAATAACCTCGTAACCAAAAAGATTAGGAGGAATTAACATGGCTAAGAATTATAGTTCATCTAACAACAGTCAGAATACATCTGACAGAAATGCATCTGACAAGAACACATCTAACAGAAACGCATCTGATAAGAATGCATCTAACAGAAATGCATCTACACAGAGTACAACTTCAAAGAACAAGAATGCGAACAGCACAAACTTCGGTGATAAATACTAATCTGATCTGACAGAATAGAAACTGAAGAACGAAAGCACCGTCTGTGGAAAATGATTACCGCAGGCGGTGTTTTTTGTATAAAAATATTTCCGATTTTAACAGGATAACAGAAAGTTTTCGGTGTGAGTTGACAAGTGCTATAGAAAGAAAGTAAGATGGAAAAGTAAATAGACAGAATTGGAGAACAGAGAGATTATTATATGAAGAAAGTTGAATTGATCGCGCCCTGTCATTTTGGATTGGAAGCGGTATTAAAAAGAGAAATTCTTGATCTGGGATATGAGATCTCAGAAGTCGAAGACGGAAGGGTCACTTTCTATGGGGATGCGGACGCAGTCTGCCGTGCTAATATATTCTTGCGTACAGCGGAGAGAATATTGTGGAAAGTCGGGAGCTTCACGGCGGTGACGTTTGATGAGCTGTTCGAAAAGACGAAGAGTCTTCCCTGGGAAGATTATATTCCGAAAGATGGAAAGTTCTGGGTTGCGAAGGCTGCTTCTGTGAAGAGTAAGCTTTTCAGCCCTTCTGATATACAGTCGATTATGAAAAAGGCTATGGTAAGGCGGCTGCAGGAGCATTATCATATGGAATGGTTCCCGGAAGATGGGGCATCCTATCCGGTGAGGGTATTTTTGATGAAAGATGTGGTTACTATTGGAATTGACACATCAGGAATATCCCTCCATAAGCGTGGATATCGTGAAGTTTCAGGAAAAGCACCGATTACGGAGACGTTAGCAGCGGCATTGATCATGCTGACACCATGGAGGAAAGACCGGATTCTGGTAGATCCATTCTGCGGAAGCGGAACATTTCCGATTGAAGCGGCTATGATGGCGGCAAATATTGCGCCAGGAATGAACCGGTCTTTCACGGCGGAAGAATGGACGAATCTGATTCCGAGGAAGTTATGGTACGATGCAGTCAATGAGGCCAATGACTTGATTGATGACGAGGTTGATGTGGATATTCAGGGATATGATCTGGATGGTTCAGTTGTTAAGATAGCCAGAAGAAATGCAGAAGAAGCAGGCGTTGGACATCTGATTCATTTTCAGGAAAGAGACGTCAAAGACTTAAGCCATCCGAAGAAGTATGGATTTATCATTACGAATCCACCTTATGGAGAGCGTCTGGAAGAAAAGAAAGACTTGCCGCAATTATACAGAGCATTTGGCGACAGTTTCAAACGACTGGATTCCTGGTCTGCATACATGATTACTTCTTATGAAGAAGCAGAGAGGTATTTTGGAAGAAAGGCGGATAAGAACCGTAAGATTTATAATGGCATGTTAAAAACATACTTTTACCAGTTCCTGGGGCCAAAACCGCCTAGACGGCCCAGAGAACAACAGGAGAAATAATAAAGGGGAGGAAACAGATGGAAAAGATTATATTTGCAACAGGCAATGCACATAAGATGATAGAGATTCGTATGATTCTCGAAGATCTGGGAATGGAGATTCTGTCCCAGAAGGAAGCGGGAATTACGGCAGATGTGGTAGAGGATGGAAAGACATTTGAGGAAAACGCCTTGATAAAAGCGACCAAAATAGCAGAAGCAGCGGCGAATATGCCGAAATACAAAAATGCGGTGGTTCTGGCAGATGATTCAGGCCTGGAAATTGATTATCTGAACAAAGAGCCGGGAATCTATTCAGCAAGATATATGGGAGAAGATACTTCTTACGATATCAAGAATCAGAACCTTATTGACCGATTAGATGGCGTGCCGGATGAAAAAAGAACTGCCAGATTCGTCTGTGCCATTGCGGCTGCGTTCCCGGATGGAAGCAGTGAAGTGGTCAGAGGAACGATGGAAGGAATCATCGGGTATGAGATTGCGGGGGAAAATGGGTTCGGATATGATCCGATATTCTATCTTCCGGAGTATGGATGTACCAGTGCGCAGCTTGCACCGGAGAAGAAGAATGAACTCAGTCACAGAGGAGAAGGCTTAAGAAAGATGAGAAAGATTCTGGAGAAAAAACTGGAATCCAGAGAAAGATAAGATTGCGAGGATACTTATGAAGGTAGTGATTGTAAGCGATACACACGGTTCGCACAGGAATCTGGAAAAGGTACTGGAGGAAGAAAAGCCAATGGATATGTTGATTCATCTCGGAGATGTCGAGGGTGGAGAAGATTATATCACAGCGCTGGCAGACTGCCCTACACATATTGTAAGAGGAAATAATGACTTCTTTTCCGATCTTCCGGGTGAAGAAGAGTTTATGATGGGTGGTTATCATATGTTTATTTCCCATGGACATTATTACTATGTCTCTATGGGAGAAGAACGATTAAAAGAAGAAGCAAGAGCACGAGGAGCGGATATTGTGATGTATGGTCATACACACAAACCGACATTGACTCGAGAAGAAGATCTTATTACATTGAATCCGGGAAGCATTGCGTATCCAAGGCAAGAAGGTCGCAGGCCCAGTTATATGGTGATGGAAATTGGGGGCGGAGACAGGATAGAATTCTCATTACGATATCTGTAAAAAGTGCGTTGTAAAAAGTACTGTAAAAAAGTGAAAAAAGTTGTTGACAAGCTGAGAGCCTTGCTATATAATAACTATTGTGTCACGGAGATGAAGACATAAATGACACGAAAATAAAATATCGGGGTGTGGCTCAGCTTGGCTAGAGCGCCTGGTTTGGGACCAGGAGGTCGCAGGTTCGAATCCTGTCACCCCGATAGACTTTGCGGGTGTAGTTCAATGGTAGAACACCAGCCTTCCAAGCTGGATACGTGGGTTCGATTCCCATCACCCGCTTTCTTAAAGCCATAAGGGATTTAAGAAGTATAGTTCTAAGGAGCTAGTCTTATGAGTCTGTAGCTCAGCTGGATAGAGCAACGGCCTTCTAAGCCGTAGGTCGAGGGTTCGAATCCCCCCAGGCTCGTTAGAACCACAAAAATTGAATAAGGTGGTACTTAGTTGGACATCAATAGTTCGATAAGTAATATATATGGTGGGTATGGTGCAGTTGGTTAGCGCGCCAGATTGTGGTTCTGGATATCAAGGGTTCGAGTCCCTTTACCCACCTTTTTTCTTTTTATTGGGCTATCGCCAAGCGGTAAGGCACAGGACTTTGACTCCTGCATTCGTTGGTTCGAATCCAACTAGCCCAGTTATTATGGGCGTGTAGCTCAGGTGGTAGAGCACTTGACTTTTAATCAAGTTGTCCGGGGTTCGAATCCCCGCACGCTCACTAAAAAAGGGATCAGAATGCTGGTCCCTTTTGATATCATTTATATGGATTATGCGGATGTGGCGGAACTGGCAGACGCGCTAGACTTAGGATCTAGTGGGAGACCGTGCAGGTTCGATTCCTGTCATCCGCAGTGAAAGTCTCAGCCTTTCGATTTCAGGGGGTTGGGGCTTTTTTTGTCCGTATAGACATCTTTTTACAGGGATAGTATTGACCTTCAAGGAACTTGATACTTTACAATTGCTATAAGAAATAAAGAAAGAGGAGGGATCGATATGAAATATGATAAAGAAATAGATGAGATTAGAAAGGCTATAGTGGAAGAAATAGACTTAGAATTTTATGATAGAAAAGATAGTGTCAATCAATTCTGCGTTTCGATAATTTCTGGCAATCCTGTTCCGGAAGATCATTTATTACTGGTTAGTTTTGACAAAAGGACCCTGGGCATACCTCCAATGTCAGGAACTTTCCGGTCAACAGGAGTAAGCCAGGAATATTATGGGAAAGTAACGGTTTATTATTGTAAGAAGAAGAGGGGATTATTTGGAAAAGAAACGATAAAAGTAGATAATTTCTATAAGAAGATATATAGTAAAGAAGATTGGAATTCTCATATAGAGAAAATACATTTGGCAGATATTGTGTGGAAATAAATTATTTCAGGAAATATATTGACCTTCAGGGAACTTGATACCCTACAATCGCATCATATAAGAACGAAAGGAAGGGATTCGTATGAAGATTAAGGAAGTAGAACAAAGGGTGGGGATTACCAGAGCGAACATCCGTTATTATGAAGAGGAAGGCCTTTTGAATCCAGTCAGAAATCGGGAGAACAATTACCGTGAGTATTCAGAAGAGGATGTAAAGAATCTGGAACGAATCAAAGTCTTGAGGGCGCTGGGAATTCCGATATCGGATGTTAAGATGTTGAATGCGGGGGCCCTTTCGCTGGATGAGGTTATGGAGAAGCGCCTGGAGCGGATCAGTGAGGAAGAGAAGAATCTGCGAGAGATTGAAAAGGTGTGCAGAACAATCCGACAGCTGGATATTTCCTTTGAAGAAGTGGATGAACAGATATTGGGTGAGGAAAAGGATATCTGGGAAGAGCAGTTTGAGAAGATCTGGAAAGAAGATATTACCAAGGAGATACTGACGCTGGGACAGCTGAACAAGAATCTGACATGGATGCTTGTGTGGGGATATTTCATGAATGCAGTTATTGCACTGTTATTTGGGGATTTCTTTTTGAGATATGAAGGAATGTCATGGAGTAAGAGAATTGCAGCGATAAAAAGTAATCCGGGAGAGATCCTGAATCGCCAGACCTTGTTCTTTGACCAGTGGAAATGGTTGATTCTGGCGGTAATTGTCTGTTTGATATGCTATATTGGTATGTATTTTACCGCAAATGTCAAAGCTCTGACGGTATTCTTCCACTTGGAGGCTTTGGTTCTGACACCGTTTATTGCGGGAATATCATTGGCTGTTCGTAGCGTGTTTAGTACAGAAAAAGTGAAGAATCAGACCATAAGTGGAATGCATCTTGCGATTTTCTGGCTGGCGATGGTGCTATATGTACTTCTGCTCTTCCTGTTATCAGGGAAAAAACAAGCATTTTTCTCAAAAGCAAGATATGTTCTGGGGATGGCCGTTGTGTATGCAATCATCCTGACTGTGTTGGCAGGAATTCTAAGTGACCTGTGGATACCGGCAGCGGTGATGTCATTTATATTTACGATATATATTGGACTTAGCTGGTTCCATGTAATCGGAGATGCTCCGAAGAGCGGAGGAAGCCGGTATTATGCAATCGTAAGTGCAACGAAGATGATGAATATCGCCGGTGCGGCATTTACAATGCAGGGCAAGTCAAGAGGAACAACGATCTTAAGATAATCAGAGAATCTGGATAAAAGAGCTCGCGTGCGGGCTCTTTTTATTAAGGCTATTTTATGTGTGTCCGGAAAACCATATGTTGCAACAAAAGAAAAAACCGATTATAATGTGAAGTATGTGTATATTAATAATAGGAGAATATATTGGAAAATACAGTTGGAAAAGGAGCGTAAGCAGATATGCTGGAAGTAAAAAATCTGACATTCAAGGTGAATGAAAATGGAATAGAGAGAAGCATCGTCAAGGGTATCAGTTTTGATGTTAAAGATGGTGAGATGCTTGTCATTACTGGACCGAATGGTGGTGGAAAATCAACACTTGCCAAGGTGTTGATGGGAATTGAACAGGCAGATGAAGGCCAGATTATACTGGACGGAGAGGATATTACCTCTTATGATATTAATCATCGCGCCAATGCGGGAATCGGTTTCGCATTCCAGCAGCCGCCAAGATTCAAGGGTATGACGTTGGATAAGTTATTGTCTCTGGCGGCAGGACATAAACTGGCAGAGCCGGAATGCTGTGCATTGCTAAGTAGTGTCGGGCTGTGTGCGCAGGAATATCTGAAAAGAGAAGTAGATGCAACTCTTTCCGGCGGAGAGATGAAGCGCCTGGAGATTGCGACTGTGCTTGCAAAGCAGCATAAGTTATGTATCTTTGATGAGCCGGAGGCAGGGATTGATCTCTGGAGTTTCGCCATGTTGATCCAGCAGTTTGAAAAGATACACAGTAAAAAGGAAGAAAGCCTGATCCTTATCTCTCATCAGGAGCGTATTATCCAGATGGCAGACCGGATTATGGTAATTGAGGATGGCAATATTGGCGCAATCGGACCAAAAGATGAGATTCTTCCGACATTGTTGGATAAGGGTGACAGCTGCGCCTGCATGAACTGCTAAGAGAGAGGAGTGTTAGAGATGGCCACATTAGATGAGATTACAAAAAAGATATTAGAGCAGATCGATGGATCTGGTTTCCAGCAAAAAGGAGCTTTTAATTTGCGCCATAATGGAGTTGCTCTTTGTCACGGAGACAGCGAGCATATTAAGATTAAGAAAAAGGAAGAAAAGTCAGGAATTGACATCTATATTGACGGAGAGACTAGAGGAGAGCAGGTACATATCCCGGTCGTGGTAGATGCTTCCGGTATGACAGATATAGTATATAATGATTTCTATGTTGCAGAAGGTGCGGATGTAACGATTGTAGCCGGCTGCGGAATTCACAACAGTGGCTGTAACGAAAGCCGTCATGATGGAATCCACTCTTTCCATGTGGGAAAGGGTGCGAATGTCCGTTATGAGGAGAAGCATTATGGGGAAGGGGAAGGCACAGGTGCCAGAGTGCTGAATCCAGTCACAAAGATTTATCTGGAAGAGGATGCTGTATTTACACTGGATACAGCACAGATTAAAGGTGTAGATTCTACAGTTCGTGAGACGGATGTTGAGATGGGAGCAAATTCCAAGTTATATGTGATTGAAAAATTAATGACGCATGACAGTCAGACTGCAGAATCCAATATGGAAGTGCAGATGAATGGAGAGGGAAGCTCCGCGCAGATTATCTCCAGATCTGTTGCAAAAGGCGAGTCTAAGCAGGTATTTCACCCGAAGGCGGTAGGGAATGCCAAGTGCCATGCTCATGTACAGTGTGATTCCATCATCATGGATCATGCAGAAGTAAGCTCCATTCCGGAGATCAATGCAAGACATCTGGATGCGGCAATTATCCATGAAGCGGCAATCGGAAGAATTAATGATGAACAACTTGTGAAACTGCGTACATTGGGTATGACGGAGGAGGAAGCAGAATCCATTATTATTGAAAATTTCCTGAATTAGGAGATGTGCAGAGAAAGGACATCAGATGAAGATTAAAAAAAGACTGAAAGTATGGAAAAAAGCAATGCATATGGAACTAAGAGAGCACAGAAGCTCATTTGTTGTGTATGTGGTTCTTCGTATGCTGGTAATATTGATGATGGTGCTTCAGATATTTAATAAGAATTATGAAAATGTATTCTTGTGTATTCTGACATTATTACTGCTTTTTGTTCCAAGCTTTATACAGATTAATCTGAAAATAGAACTGCCTACTGCATTGGAAATTACGATATTAATCTTTATATTTGCAGCAGAAATCCTTGGAGAGATCCAAGCTTATTATATCAGGTTTCCGTTCTGGGATACCGCGCTGCATACGATCAACGGATTCCTGGCAGCGGCAATTGGGTTCGCACTGGTAGATATCCTGAACCGAAGTAAAAAATTCTCAATACAATTATCGCCAGTGTTCGTGGCAATTGTAGCATTCTGCTTTTCCATGACGATCGGCGTGTTGTGGGAATTCTTTGAATGTAGTATGGATCTTTTCTTTGGATTGGACATGCAGAAAGATACGATCGTACATAGTATTCACTCTGTGATGTTGGATCCGGCGGGAGCAAACACCCCAGTTGAAATTGACAATATCACGGATGTGGTAGTCAATGGACAGAGTCTGGGCCTTGGCGGTTATCTGGATATCGGACTTCTGGATACTATGAAAGATCTGTTCGTTAACTTTATTGGCGCAGTTGTATTTTCCACGATTGGTTATTTTTATGTGAAGAATCGTGGAAAGGGCAGATTCGCGAAACGCTTCATCCCCCGGCTCAAGTCTCAGGATGCTGATTTCCTGAAGCAGGTAGAGACGGAAGACGAAGAGTATGAAAAAAATCGCTTATCGGATCAGGAATTTCCGAATCAGACAGCTGATAATGCCAGCGGCGCAAAGCGGAAGTAATGTTGTGTGTAAAGTACCATATACCGCAAGTGCTCCCTGCACTCCCTGGAGTGGAGCCGGAGATGCCGGAACCAATCCGTGAAATAAGTAAGCCAGGTAAGAACCTGCGAAGATAAATACAAAAGAGAACAGGCCTCGTCCTGTATCCTGACAGCGGCCCTTGCGGCTGCTTTTTTTACTGCCAAATAACACCATCAGAAAAGTGATAACCTCAAAAATCAGTAAGAATAATGCAACTCCTGCATAAGCGCCTAAGATATAATTCTTGTCTGTAATAGCATGGAAAATATCTCCGTAGGCACTGTAATTATTCCAGAAATTTACAGTCAGTGTATATGTGATTATCGCGATTAAAATTAAAGTTGCTCCGCGAAGCAAAAGATTAACGGCTTTATAGATTATTTTTCCACCGGTTTTAGCAGCTTTTCCTGCAGGGGAGAGCAGATTCGGTACTCTGCGGCGCTTTTTGCGCTTCTTCTTATCTTCTTCAGAAGAGTTTTCCTCCTCATCTTCATATTCATCATAATCATAATTTTCTTCCAGATAGTCAATGTCATCATCGTCATCTAATTCTGAGAGATTCGACAGAACATCCCTGTAATCGTCATCTTCATCTTCAAAAAAGTTTAGGTCGGGGAAATCTTCCTGATATATGACTTCGAAATCATCACCAAAAAAATCCTCGGTATCTTTCCTTACTGTGTTACCATTTATACTCATATACTCAAACCCTCCTTAAACGATTTCTTATTGTAGTATGTTTAGTCAAAAGTCTCAAGGGATATCACAAAAAGTTCACGAAGACATAAGGTTTTCTTTAGAATTGTAGAAAAGAAAAAAACCGAAAACAGTGAAGTTTCCGGTTTTTTTATAAAAATAATAGATGCGGAGAAAGGGACTTGAACCCTTTTAGGAATACGCAAATACTGTAAAAAAGGAGGTTTCTGCACATCGTTCATTAAAAGGTAATCAAAATAGTAAGCAATAATAATATAGAGGGGAATATTCACATTGTTGAGGTATAGATGATAATTCCTTATGTATAGATGTGGAGTGCTCATACATCAAGTATAAAAAAATAATTATCGAACTAGAATTGCTATTTTTCAGGAAATTGTAAAGTCTTGATTTTCCTAACATTTTGTGAATGGATTTTATGTCAAAAAATAAAAAAGCCCAAAAATAAAGGCTTTTATCGAAGTCGGTATCGAAGTCATTATTGAACACAAAAAATTCTTCGTTTTTATAATTTTTGATCGTTATCGGATGGTATATATACACAAATATCTTGTATTTGACAGTTAAGAATACGACACAGATCGTTGATTGTTTTCATGCTAATATCCTGTCCATGTTTAAGTCTGTGAAGTGTACTATGTGACATATGATGTTTAGATGTTAGAGTGTACCAATTTTCATCTGATTTTTCAAGGGTTTTCCAAAATGGAGAATAATCTATCATATTTATACCGCCTTATTTATATAGATTAAGCATAATCTGACTTCTTATCCTTGAATATCTTCGGAATTACGAATATAATTTCATTAGGAGATGATGATATTGGAGAATATTGTGCCGAAGCCAAATGATATAAATATGACAGAAGAGCAAGAAGAGAAATTTTTAAAATTCATCTTTGAGGATGATTTGGATTTCTATGAAGAATTTACGATTCATTTGACGGATGAACAGCAAGAAAAATTCTTCAAAGAAAATCCAGATTTTATGTCGGAATTTCCTGTCAGTCGTGATAAAATATATTTATTAAAGGATGAGATGTTTAGAAATATCTTAAGGAAGATTAAGAGATATGAGGGAGGAAAGTGAAAATGGCTAATTGTTGTATATGTGGACGCAGAATAGGGGGATTTGGAGAGGATAAACATAAAATTACAAATGATTATGTGGCTTGTTATAAATGTGCTCCACTCTTTAGAAAAATAATAAATTCAGAAACTACTGAGCAATTGGAAATGAGCGAGCATGAATTAAGAATAGAAATAGAATCTAAAAATGTATCTCGAGAAATAATTGATGCTGTGGAAAATGAGATTCAAAGAATAAAAGATAGTAAACAATTTATGTATCAACAAGAACAATTCCAAATGCAAAAAGAAGAAGAAATAAGGAAAAAACGTAAGGCATTTATGATTTCTACAGGATATAATTTTGAGGGATATAAAATTCAAAAATATATTGATTTGGCTCATGGTGAAATTGTACTGGGGACAGGTTTTTATAGCGAATTATCAGCAAGTATTTCAGACCTATTAGGAACATCTTCTAAAACTTTTGAAGGAAAATTGTCTCAAGCGAAGAGAGCTGCCCAAGAACAAATGATTATTAATGCGATGACGCTTAATGCAAATGCCTTGATAGGTGTTGATTTCGATATTACGACATTTTCAAATAATATAATAGCTGTGTCTGCTAATGGTACAGCAGTTGTTATTGAAAAAATAGAGAAATAAGGAGAAAGATATGGCGCTTTTAAAATGCACAGAATGTGGACATGATGTTTCAGAGTATGCGGACAAATGTCCGAATTGTGGCTGTCCAATTGATATTATAAAGAGTAGTATAAAGTTAAATAAAGAGAGTTGTTCTTTAGATAAGGAAATGAATGGATTACAAAATAAAGCATGTCCTATATGTAAAGCAACCGATCGATGGAAAATAGAGAGTAGTAATATGGCGCGATGCAAAATATGCGGATATGCTTTAGAGTTAGATGAGTCATTAATGAATATTCAATGTACAAGAGAAAATGTTCATGAATCTAAAGAGTCAGTTGCAAAAATAGATAAGAAATGTCCTGTTTGTGGTGTGACAAAATGGTTACTTCACGAGGAATCTGGGACAGCAATTTGTGAGGTGTGCGGATATTGCGAAGTAGTCAATGAAAAGAAAACTGAAGAATATATGCATAATATTTCTATGGTTTCAAAAGCAAAGAATCAAGTTCACTGCCCATATTGCAATTCAACAAATGTAAATAAAATATCTGGATCTAAGAAAGCAGCATCTATTATAGGTTTTGGGATTTTATCTAATAAGATAGGAAAACAATGGCATTGTAACAGTTGTAAGAGTGATTTTTGATATGGATTCCGCATTTATTCGGAGGTGCGAAAATGGGTAAAAATTTATATTATTGCAAAATTGATGGAACAATATATAATTTAAAAGAAGTTCAAGAATTACTACAACAGAATAAACAATGGGACGCTATCGAAAAGATCGTAGAAATTGTAGGATGCGACCATGGTATTGCAGGTAATATTTTTATGACTATATACAATAATAATATGGAAATTCCTGTATTTATTGATTCATCAGTTCAACCGAAATCACAATCACAACAAAAGAACATTCCAAAATGTCCTACCTGTTCGTCAACCAATATCTGTAAAATCCCAACTACTCGCAAAGTTGTAGGAGCAATAGGATTTGGATTATTAAGCAAGACTGCAAAGAGTCAGTTTGAATGTAAAGATTGTGGATATAAATGGTAAACAAGATATTAAATTTTGATCCAGAAGGTCTGATGAAACTTCACTTCTTTACAGATGGTCTAGAATATCCAATTGTAATTGCTGTGTATAGTGAGAAAGAAGAAGAGCTGCTTAGTTATATGGAAGAGATGTTTCCGACTTTTGGTTTTACTACTATGGATATTATTGAGTGGTGTAATGAGAATAAATTGGAATATGTGGTGTTGGATGTTTAGAAGTTTAGTTCGGATGGTCAAAAATAGTGGTTAATGTATGAATAGAACTCTTCTAGGGTTTCCGATAAATGAGAATAATTCTCAAGATGTAAACTATCCCGGTTACCTAGCAGATACCATATAACACTCGCCTATGTAGCCTAGAAAAACGACATTCTAGACGGCATTTTCGGCTTGAATATTTCCACTCTAAGAAGAGATTACACCCGATGTAAGAAAATAAAAAACAGACCCCGAAAACGTTCATAAAGTCCCAGGTTTACATCAAAAAAGAGAGCACGACAGGCTATAATAATCTGTCAGTGTTCTTTTTTATTTCAATCCGGTGTCATATCTTAAAAGTATTGACACCATAAGAAAATAGATGTAATATCAATACATAGAGAGGTGTCATAACTTAGTATCATAAATGAAGGGAGATTTTGATATGATTTATGGATATGCGAGAGTGTCTACAAAAGGACAGGCAAAAGATGGTAATAGTTTAGAAGCACAAGAGAAAGCGTTGAAAGAGGCGGGTGCTACACGTATATATACGGATGCTTTTACAGGAACAAAGACCGATAGACCGGAATTTGATAAGTTAATAGCTGAGATAAAAGAAGGAGATACGCTTGTTGTAACTAAATTGGATCGTTTCGCTAGGAGCATGTCACAAGGAAGTGAGTTGGTTTCAAGTCTTATTAATAGAGGAATTAAGGTATACATTTTGAATATTGGAGTTATGGATAATACACCAACATCTAAATTGATAAGAAATGTATTTTTTGCTTTTGCTGAATTTGAAAGAGATATGATTGTAGAACGTACACAAGAGGGCAAGGCTATTGCAAAGAATAATCCGGATTATAAAGAAGGAAGACCAAAGAAATATAGCAGAAAACAAGTTGCGCATGCATTAGAGTTATTAGAGAATCATTCTTATAAACAAGTGGAAGAGATGACGGGAATTAGTAAAAGTACATTGATTCGTGCAAAGAAAAGAGGGGAGCAAAAAACTGTGATATAGGAGCGTGCTTGCTCCTTTGATGTTATGTAGTACAGACACACACATACTGAGAAATATATGACGATATTACTTTTTTATGACAAAATGTGATTTGCGCCAAGAAAATCCGTAGAAATTACGATTTTTTAAAATGATGGTTTTTGTATTATAAAATTAAAAAAAGCTAAGAAAAATAATAGTTGTGACGATATTGGTATAGTTTTTAAATTGTAAGGTTAATTGACCTTGCTTTTTTTATGCTCAAAATGAAAAACGCACCGTAAATAGATTGAAATTATGCGAGTGTTATTTTCATAAAGTTTCGCAACTTAAAAAGAGAATAAAAATGTGTAACATATTTGCACTGCAATCGAATGCTGATCAATTGAAAGAAAGGAATTATTATGAGCAGACTAAGTAGAAATAAAAGATTGGCGTATTGCAAAGAAAATGATGCACAAGTAGGGATTCATACTGGAAATGGAACAACGAGAGAAGTAGTTGATTTAGATAAGGCAACTAAGAATAATCTAGTTTCTCATTGTTCGGTTCGTAAAGTGAGAAATCAGGATATGCTTGAAACTTATATGCGTGTGAATCCTAATAGTGGCAACGATGGGTATATTTCGAAAAAATATACGGCGTTTAATGATGCGATGAATAAGTTGTTTGATGAATTGGGAATAATGGAATTTAAATGGAGACGCATCGATTTGAGCTTTAATACATTTGACAATAAGTATTTTGCCAATTATACGAAGTTAAACAGACTGTTGATCGCTTGTTTGGCAAATTCTTCGTCAGATAAGAATTCGTATGATACAAAAGATTTTTGGACTGGAAAAACGAAAAGCCTAGCCACTAAAAATCAACAAAGAGAGATTGAATTTTATGACAAGAACGACGAAAGTAATGGGACGAGTCCATATTACAGTAGGCTTGAATTTAGAAGCATGCGTATAAGTGGAAGTATAGAACATGAATTTTTGAAAGTTTGGTTTAAAAGGTTAGATAATGCGTTAAAAGAATTTGAAGCTGTTCAAGATAGATTTAATCGGAGCATGGCAGCAGTTTATTTAGACGACTTGGCAAAAAAGAAGGAAGAGCGAGAATTTATGAGTCTCAATAGTTTTTTGATGACAAGGCGTGATTACATATTTACAAGAAAGCAAATGATAAAACTGTTGATGTTAATTGGATTGTCTGAGAAAAAAGCAAAAACTAAAACATACAATTTTAACAAAAATTATACAATTGAATATTTTGACCGTGAAGATTTAGAACTTATTATTTTGGATATTAAAGAAAAGATTATTGGGTATTTTTCAAAATAAAAATTGGAAAATCGTAAAATGTTACTAAAAATGAAAATAGTTAAACTATTGAAAAGCATAGAGTAATAAGGATTAATTGATGTTTTTCCTTAAAGCTAATTACCTAATATGTTCGTGATAAATATGAGGGTAATGGTTGCGTGTAAATATGTTACGAGCTTTTACACAAAAGGAGAAAAACATAAATGATAAGAGTCAGTTTTGAAGATAGAGAATTATTGAATCAGGCGTTAGCTGATGATATTATTGATATAGACGATGTGCGGAAAAAAGTAGAAATGAAAAAACGTACAGAGATTTTAAAACAACATAAGTATGCAATAACACAAGGAAAGGATGGATGTTGGAGAACTTATTTACCAGACTCGACAAAGCCAAATAAGCGAAAGCAGATAAAAAAGAGTTCAAAAGAAAAAATAGAAGATGTGGTCATCGAATACTATGAAAAGGCACAAAAAAAGGAGAGCATGACTATAGAAGAGCTTTATCCTGAATGGTTAAAGTATTATAGTTTGCATACAGAAGCAGAAGGAACTGTGAAACGTGTGAATAGTGACTGGAAAAAGTATTATGAAAATGATCCACTCGTGAAAACGACATTGGAAAAGATTTCAAAGGTACAGTTAGATGAATGGGCGCATCAAATGGTTAAAGTACACCAGATGACAAAAACACAATATTACAACATGTCACTTATTATTCGGAAGATGATGATATATGCAAAGGAATGTGGTTATATATCTGAGAATCCATTTTCGGATGTAAAGGTAAATCCTAAGTTGTTTTTTAAAAAGAAAAAACCGGAAGATGCAACGCAAGTTTATACCGTTGAAGAGGAAATTGCGATTGTAGAAGAAGCATGGAAAGATTATCAAAATAATCCGGAAAATGTTACACCTTTAGCAGTAATCTTAATATTTTATCTTGGAGTCAGAATCGGAGAAGTTGTTGCTTTTAAAGATATTGATATCAAAGGGAATTTACTTGAAGTGGCACGAATGGAACGCCGGATGTTTGATCCAGAAGCAGGTTATCGTCAGAAAGGCAGAAAAGTAGTTGAGCATGCAAAAACATCTGCCGGCAACAGAACGATATATTTGGTTAAGGATGCAAGAACAATTATAAATATTCTACTTGAGGCAGGTAAGAAGAAAGGATATACAGAGAATTACTACTTGTTTACGAATCAGGGAGAACGTATTTATGATTCTGGAGTAAGATGGAGAGTAGAAAAATATTGTAAACATCTTGGAATAGCATACAGGAGTCCGCATAAGATTCGAAAGACTTACATATCTAAATTAATTGATGATAATGTGAATATTAATACGATTCGGGAACTGGTAGGACATGAGAGTGAACGTACAACATACAGAAGTTATTGCTATAGTAGAAAAACAGAAACTCAGACGCAAGAACAATTGGAGCAGACATTAAAAATTGATTTGCCTGATGAATACATGGATAATATTGTACCGTTTGTTCAGAATCCAGAGGAGAAAAAGGTAATCAAAGGTAATCAAAATATTACCGCTTAGAAAGAAACAAAAAAACAGCGGAAACCTTGTATTTACAAGACTTCCGCTACTTTTAAAACCATGCGGAGAAAGGGACTTGAACCCTCACAGGATTGCTCCCACTAGAACCTGAATCTAGCGCGTCTGCCATTCCGCCATCTCCGCTAACAAAAAATATTCTATCACATAAAACATCATTTGGCAAATACTTTTTGTGTTTTTTTGAAAAAAATTGGCAGAACTATTTTCGGACTTCAATTCCGTTGACTTCCAGGTGGTCATCGATTGCAATGACCAGGCACATCCGGCCATCAATCTCGCGGGTCTCTACCAGGTCGGAACGCTCTGGATTGACTTTTACGATCACGTCGGGTGTCTCAATCTGGAAGGTCTTGACACTGGCGATGTTGGATGCGAGTAAGGTGTTCTTGTCACCGACCATCTCCTGGAATTCTTCGTCGAAGGATTCCAGCTTTTCTTCTGGAACACCGCTTCTGGTGAGCAGATTCTTAACATCTGGTTTGGACAGTTCCAGAGGATCTGGGTTTTCTTTGCTTTCTTCCAGCATCTCGTTGAGATTGTCGTGGATGTTGCGAACGACTTCATAATCGCATTCATCACCCAGTGTATCACTGATGATAGTCTGGAAGGTGGTCTTCTGATCGCCGGCGGTCAGAGGAATGGTGCTCCCCAGTACATTGCTGATCAGTTCTGGCTGGAGATCTTCTGGTTTCTTGGTATAATAAAGGATATTATGTACATCACTGGCACGATCCTGGAAGGCCGGGAACAGGAAGCCCTTAACTGGGGCTTCTACGATCCAGTCACGGATGCGGTCTTCGATATTATTGGTCAATGCGTTGTAGGTAAGACCTGCTTTTGTGAGATTGACCGGACAGATGCTGCACAGAATATGTTCGTAGACTGTATCAGAGGCATCGAACATCTCGGAACCATCGGTGGATTTGCCGGGAACATCGTAGACTGCATGAATCAGAATGATGTAATAATTCTCAGCGTAGATATAATTTTCAATAATCTTATCATAGAGTTCTTCTACCAGAAGGTCGTCTTCCAGCTTACTGTCGCGCAGCTTAAGAAGGAATTTCTGTGTACCTCCGCCCAGCTCCTGCTCCAGTGGGAATTCCATATTAATGAGATTTTTCCCAAGGGTTCCGGACAAGGTGTGTTTAAAAATATCAAAGTATTTGAAAGCTTCTTCTTCTGGAAGGGATAAGAATGCTTTTTTTAGTTCGACTTTTTTCTCTTTCTCATGGTCCACATAGCAGCCGCAGATTCGCGTGATTGCGCAGTTTTCCGGGGTGAATTGCTTGCGGATTTCCAGTACTTCTTTCTTATTCATAAGTTACACTCTCCCTTATATTCAGACTGTACCCAATCTTAGCATATTCGAGGAAAATTTACAAGATTACGCGAGTGGGGAAATTGGTCGTTGTAAACCATAGAAATCCCAAGTATAATAAAAGTAGATATATGTCAAAATAAGAAAAAGAGAGGGAAAAGAAATGGGAAGTATATTTGACATTTTGGGACCGGTAATGGTAGGTCCGTCCAGTTCTCACACAGCAGGAGCAGCGAGGATTGGCCTGATTGCCAGACAGCTTTTTGGAAGACAGCCCAAGAAGGCTACCGTATATCTGCATGGTTCGTTTGCCGCTACGGGGAAAGGGCATGGAACGGATCGGGCACTGATTGCAGGCTTGTTGGGAATGAAGCCTGACGATATGAGAATTCCGAATAGCTTTGAGATCGCAAGAGAAGAAGGCATGGAATTTACCATCGAGAACAAGGATATTAAAGAAGCACATCCGAATACTGCTCAGATTATTATGGAAGCAGAAGGTGTGAATACCATGAAGATTCAGGCATATTCTATCGGTGGCGGAAGAATTCGTGTATGTAAGCTGGATGGAATCGATGTGAACTTCAGTGGAGAGAGTAATACGCTGATCATTCGCAATGTGGACGAGCCGGGACGAATTAAGGAAGTTGCATCGGCATTAAGCAATGCAGAGATTAATATCGCAACGATGCAGGTGTTCCGTGATAAGCGTGGTGGTTTTGCTGTTATGGTAGTTGAGACGGATCAGGTTGTACCAAAAGAGGCAATCGATGATCTGGAGAGCAAGCAGGGAATTATCCGTGTGAAGTTCCTGAATGCAAATGGAGAGACGGAATAGGGAAAGAAAGGATTAGAAAGCGTATGTCATATCAATCTATGGAAGAGGCGCGCGTTAGATGCGAAAAGGAAGGAATTGAATTCTGGAAAGCGGTTCAGTTAGAAGATGCAGAAGAAAGAGGCGTTACGGAAGAAGATTCCTGGAAACAAATGAAACACATGTGGCAGGCAATGCTGGATGGGCTGGATGCCTATGAACCGGATGAATTGTCCAGAAGCCGCATGGTTGGAAGAGAAGGTGGGCTTATGGATGCCTACCGTGAAAAAGGGGATACCCTGTGTGGCGATTACATGGCAAAGGTAATGTCCAATGCTTTGAAGATGGGTTGCAATAATGCATGTATGAAGCGAATCGTTGCAGCACCGACTGCAGGAGCCTGCGGTGTACTTCCGGCTGTTCTTGTTACTTATTATCGGGAATATGATGTTCCGGAAGAGAAGATGATCGAAGCTATGTATGTGGCAGCGGGTGTGGGACAGATTATTGCAAATCGAGCATATCTGGCAGGCGCTTCCGGAGGATGTCAGGCTGAGATTGGCTCTGGATCGGGAATGGCCGCAGCGGCTATCTGTTTTGTAAAAGGCGGAAACACAGAGCAACAGGGACATGCCTGTGCAATGGCGCTGAAGAACCTGATGGGTCTGGTATGTGATCCGGTAGGCGGCCTGGTAGAGGTTCCATGTGTGAAGAGAAATGTCGGCGGTGCGGTCAATGCCATGGCAGCAGCAGACATGGCTCTGGCAGGTATCGAGAGCCAGATTCCGGTGGATCAGGTCATTGACGCTATGAAAGAAGTAGGAGATAAGATGGATGTAAGTCTCCGCGAAACTGGAGTCGGCGGAGTCGCAGGAAGTCCGAAGGCAGCAGAAGTTGTGGAACGACTGAATATGTAAAGCCTGAGGAAATATACTGGGAAGAGAATATTTGACAGAAATTAGAGAAATGCTCATGGACCTTTTGGGAACATGAGCATTTCTCGTCGTATTATTTGAATGAAGAGAAGCCTTCCGTAGTTTCTCTTCGGCACAGGATCGGAGTGATTACTTTATGGACTGGTTCGCCAATCGGTGCCGGTTTTCTTTTCTTTCTTTCTTTGATCTGCCCGTCTAATAGTTTCACTGCTTCAAAGGCGATCTTATCGATCTGCTGACCGACTGTACTGATTGGAATAATCGCCTCCCGGGAGATCGGAGAATTATCGAAGCCGACAAGGAGATAATCTTCCGGCAGAGTTCCGTATCTGCGAAAAAGAAGATTCAGAAAACCATTGGCGTGCGTATCATTGGAGATAAATACTCCTTTTTTCTTCCCGGCGTAGTCGCGCTCCAGTTCATCGATGATTTCCATGAGATATTGTTGGTCTTGTTCATATTGGTTGCCAAGATCTCTGATATAGATGCGGTGTTCCAGTCCTTTCTGTTCACAGATGTCAAGAAATCCCTGAATTCGCCGGTAAGCAGGGATCGACTCTGGAGTTGGAGAATTGACATGGATCAGGACATCACAATCATGCTTAGCCAGCAGACTGGTAGCCTGAATAGCCCCCATGTAGTTGTCCGTGTTAATACTGCTGATATATTGATTCTCACGCTCAATGGATACGAGTGGAATCTGTAAGTCGGCCAGTTCCTTAGAAGGAATGGTGTGGCTTAGGACAATTAGGCCCTCAATTTTGTAGGCGAGAAGCTCTTGGATATATTTTCGCTCGGCTTCTTCCGATTCGTTTCCAACAAAAACCAGAAACTTATAACCAAATGTTTCATAAGTAGACAGAATCTGATTGAGCATCTCTGAATAGTAGTTGAGATATAGGTTGGGAATAATGATACCAATGAACTCAGTATTCCCGTTTGCAAGAATCTTGGCTACTTTATTTTCCTTGTAATTTAATTTAACAAGCGCATCTGAGATAATCTGTTGATTTTCCAGAGTCAGAGAATCTGGATTGTTGAAATATCTGGAGATGGTCGTCTTGGAAAAATGTGTGTATTTTGCAATGTCATCAAATGTTACATTCTTTTTTGGTGCCATAAAACCGCTTCCTGTCCTTTGAAAATCTAATAATATCAGTATAGCAAAATCGAAAAAAAAGAGCAATGAGTAAGCGGTAAAGTAACCGGTTATGTGAAGAGTGTACAATGAAAGAAGACAGGAATCGTAGATATTTAACAAAAATTTTAGAAAGATAATTTTCACCATTGACGAGTCTATGGTGTGGTGTTATTATGAAACTACAAAGTAACCGGTTACTTTACCGGTTACACATACAAAGAAATTAAAAAATATAAGAATTCTAGGAGGAATAGTCATGAGAAAGAATCTTATTACAAGAGTCATTGCATTCGGGCTAGTGACAGCGTTGATGACAACAACACTGACCGGATGCAGATTCGGATTCGCCAGTGATCCGGATGACCCGAATGAGGTGGAGGAAGAAGAACCGATTGATATGTCGGTGGATACGTTTACGTATGATGCTTCTTTGGAAGGAACGGAGATTACGCTGTTGAATACGAAAGCCGAGATTCAGGAAGCATTAGAGAAGATGGGAGAGGTCTTCGAAGAAAAGTCTGGTGTGCATGTAGAAGTAATGCCGGTTACGGATGGAGATTCTCCGTACACGAAGGTGGTAAGCATGTATAATGCAGGAAGTGCTCCGACACTGGCAATTCTGGACACCACAGATGTAATTGCACTGGCGGAAGAGAAGGCGGCAGATCTGACGAACGAGCCGTGGGTCGCTGAAGCTGAAGATTATGTGACAAGAGTCAATGATAAGATCTATAGTTTTCCGTTGTGTATTGAGGGACGTGGATTGATCTACAACAAAGCAGTCATAGAAGATGCACTGGGTGAGGAATTCGATCCAGATTCTATTACAACGCTGGACGAATTTGAGGAGTTGTTGGATAGACTGGTCAAGGGTGGAATTGAAAAGCCAGTATCTCTTGCAAAGGAAGACTGGTCGCTGGGTGCTCACCACCTGCAATATGTCTATGAGACTTATGATGGAACCTCTGAGGGGGCGCAGGAATGTATTGAACAGATTAAGGATGGAGAAATCAATCTGACCAAATATGACCGCATGGCAGAATTCCTGGATATGTTCGATGTACTGAAGAAATACAATGTAGCAAAAGGTGATCCGCTGGGAGCAGATTACGATGAGATGGCAATCGATCTGGTGGATGGCAAGACGGCTATCTGGTTCAATGGAAACTGGGCATGGCCGAATATGGAAGAAGCAGGAGCAGAAGAAGACGACGAATATGGATTTCTTCCGTATTTTATGAACAATGATGAAGATGACTTTGTAAATCAGAAGATTCAGGCTTCTCCGTCAAAGCAGGTGATGGTGGATGGACAGCAGGCGTCTGAGACGGAGCAGGCTGCAGCTAAGGAATTCCTGAACTGGATCGTATACAGTGAGATCGGGCAGCAGATGCTGGTGAAGACCTGTAGTATTATTCCGGCATTCCAGAATAATCCGTATGAGCCAAGTGACCCGCTGGCACGTGATATCTATGAGAAGGTTCACAATGACAGAGCATTCAATGCAGCGGCAATCGTACCGAATGACCATTGGTCTGTGCTGGGAGCTGCAATGCAGAAATATCTGGCTGGCAGAAGTGACAGGGAAGAATTTATCGAGTCTGTTGAAGACTATTGGGATGAACAGGAATAGAAGAGAGGGATAAGAGATGAGATCAAAAAATAATGGAAAAGATTTCTGTATGTTTGCATTGCCGGGAATGTTCTGCTTCTTTGCAGTCGTAATGGTTCCGTTTATCTATGGTATCTATCTGACTTTGACGGACTGGAATGGCGTGTCAAGCGAGAAGCATTTTATCGGACTTAAGAACTTTGCAGGTGTTATGAAGGATACACAGTTCTGGACATCACTGCTTCTGACATTCAAGTATGTGATTCTGGTAGTTGTGCTGGTCAATGTGATCGCATTTGCAATTGCATATTTATTGACAAGAGGAATCAAAGGACAGAACTTCTTCCGTGCAGGATTCTTCACACCGAACTTGATCGGTGGTATCGTATTAGGTTACATATGGCAGTTCGTATTTTCCAGAGTATTCGTAAGTATCGGAGAGACCACAGGCTGGAAGTTGTTCGAGGTATCATGGCTGTCAGATCCGGCGAAAGCATTTGCGGCACTGGTATTGGTATCGGTATGGCAGCTGTCCGGCTATATGATTCTGATCTATGTGGCTGGCTTTATGGGACTGAATGAAGATGTTATGGAAGCAGCAAGCATTGATGGAGCATCCGGATGGGTCAAGATGAAGAATATTGTTATGCCGCTGATGATGTCGTCTGTGACGATCTGCCTGTTCCTGACATTGTCCCGCGCATTCATGGTATATGATCTGAACTTATCATTAACTGCCGGTGCACCATACGGAACGACAGAGATGGCAGCGATGCATGTATATGAAAAGGCATTTACATCCAGACAGTTTGGTGTCGGCCAGGCAGAGGCATTGATCTTATTTATCATTGTAGCATGTATTAGTGGTATTCAGGTATATCTGACAAAGAAACAGGAGGTAGAAGCATAATGAGCCGTACAACAATTGGTGGAAATAAGAAAAGAGTAACCAACATTCTCGCAATGACAGGCCTGATCATTATCTTTATTGCTTATATGTTCCCCTTTCTTATGGTGGTGATCAATTCGCTGAAACAGAAGCGAGATATCATTAAGAGCCCATTTTCATGGCTTTTTACAATCAAGGGATTGTCTTTTGATAATTTTGTCAAAGCGTTTACACAGATGGATTTCCTGAATGCATTCAAGAATTCGCTGATCGTAACGGCTTCCGCAACGGTGCTGGTAACTCTGCTGGCAGCAATGCTTGCATATTATATCGTTCGACACAATAATGGAATCTCTAAGATTACATTTGCACTGATGGTAGCATCCATGATTATCCCGTTCCAGGCATTGATGATTCCATTGGTAAGTATCTACGGAGGTACACTGAACGTTCTGAATCACAGAATTACTTTGATCTTCCTGCATACAGGATTTTCTATGGCGATGTCTGTGTTCATGTTCCATGGATTTATCAAAGGAAATGTTCCGATTGCACTGGAAGAAGCAGCCTATATCGATGGCTGTACACACTCTCAGACATTTTTTAAGATTGTGCTGCCGCTGTTGAAGCCGATCATCTCAACAATGGTAATCTTGAATTCACTGGCGTTCTGGAACGACTTCCTGCTTCCGTCACTGGTATTGACAGATAAGAAATTATTGACATTGCCGTTGTCTACTTATAGTTTCTATGGAACCTATTCTGCAGACTATGGTACAATTATGGCTGGATTGTTACTGTGCGTAATTCCGATTCTGATTCTGTATGTAGCGCTTCAGAAGCAGATTATCGGTGGTGTAGTTGCGGGTGCAGTAAAATAGAATTGACAGAATAAAGGACTGAATAAATATGACAAAACAAGAATTGCATTTAAGAGCTCCGGGTAACTGGATTAATGATCCGAATGGATTCATCTATTCTAAAGGCAGATATCATCTGTTCTATCAATTTTTTCCGTATGCTCCGGTATGGGGGACCATGCACTGGGGGCATGCGGTGAGCGATGACCTGATTCATTGGGAGCATCTGGGTGTAGCATTATTTCCGACGAAGGATTATGACCAGAATGGTGTCTTTTCGGGAAGCGCGCTTGAGAAAGACGGAGAGATGTACCTGTATTATTCGGCAGTAAAATATCTGGAATCAGACCGTGAGAATATTCATATGGCGAAGGATAACCGCTTTGAAACCAGCCAGGCGATGGTAATCTCGAAGGATGGGATACATTTTGACAACTGGAAAGATAAAAAGCAGATTATTCCGGTGAACCAGAATGAAGATCAGGCACATCCGACGCATACCAGAGACCCAAAGGTGTGGAAAGATGGGGATACCTATTACATGGTACTTGGAAGCACTTATCGGGAAGAGGTTGGAAGAGCAGTCTTTTATACGAGCCATGACGGCATCAACTGGAAGTTTAAAAATCAGATTCAGGATAAACGCTTTGGCAGGATTCTGGAATGCCCGGATATATTCGAGGTAGATGGAGTGCATGTGTTTGAAGGATCTGCCATGTATATAGCAGATGGGGCCTGTGGTTATGAGAACCACGCAATCTGTGCTACGGCAGAATTCGACCGGGAACAGTGCAGACTTCGATTGATTAGTGAAGTACAGTATGTAGACTATGGAATGGATCTCTATGCACCACAGACGAATCTGGATCACGAAGGCCGAAGAGTCATGATTGCCTGGATGCGTATGCCGCAGCCGATTACAGAGGCTGAAGGAAATAAATGGAATGGTATGATGTGTCTGCCGCGTGTGGTTGAAGTGGAGAACGGGCATGTCTGTTACAGGGTGCACCCTGAAGTAAGAAAGTATTTTAACGAAGTGGCCGCATCTTCACAAGAGTGGAATCCGTTGGAGCCATTTTGCATAAAAGTGTGTCTGGAAGAAGGAGAGAAGCTCAACATTGGTGGTTATCAGATTCAAAGGTGTGACGGGGGTATTCTGACGGATCGGAGTAAAGTCTTTGCAGATCTGAAAGAGTATGCATTGACAGCAAAGAGTCCAAAAGTTTCTGGTGAATGTAAGCTGGAGATCTTCGTGGATAGGAACCTGGTTGAAATATATATCAACGATGGGGAATATGTTATCAGCCAGGTAGTATATGGACTGACAGACACTGTAGAAGTAGAAACCGATAAGAATAATATTACATATCTGCGCCATAATTCTGACCGATAAGGAGTCATTATGGTGTTAGATATGATCGAATGAGATGTAAGCAGGAAATAAAATGGAAGATAAAGATTATAAACGAAGAATGCAGCTCCATGGACAGGAGCTATATGAAAAATACATGTCGTTGTACCAGGATGACCGTAGTTATGAAGAGTTGTTTCTATCGATGGAGTCATTTTTTAAAAATAGATCCTCAGAATTGAAGGAGCTGGATTGCAAAAGGGAAAAGAATCCGTTTTGGTTCAGAGATAAAAATATGCTGGGAATGACCATGTATCCGAATCTATTTGCAGGCAATCTGAAAGGACTGATCCAAAAACTGGATTATCTGTCAGAGCAGAAAATTACATATCTGCATCTGATGCCGCTTTTGAAGATGCCACATCCGTATAACGACGGAGGATATGCAATAGAAGACTTTCGAACGGTTGACCCGGAGATTGGTACGAATGAGGATCTGGAAGAACTTACAAAAGCATTGCGAGAGAGGGGAATCAGCCTTTGCCTTGACTTTGTCATGAATCACACGGCCGATACGCATGAGTGGGCAATGCGCGCCAAGGCAGGAGAATGGGAATATATGCAACGTTATCAGTGTTATGACAACTATGATATTCCATCAAGATTCGAGCAGACGATGCCTCAGGTATTTCCGACTACGGCACCGGGGAATTTTACCTGGTGTGAAGAGATGCGAAGATTTGTACTGACTACATTTTACCCATATCAGTGGGATCTGAATTACCACAATCCAAAAGTGTTTAATGAGATGGTGGGAAATATCCTGTATCTGGCGAATATGGGTGTGGAGATCTTTCGAATCGATGCAGTCCCGTATATCTGGAAAGAACTTGGAACAAACTGCAGGAATCTGCCACAGGTGCATACCATTGTGCGGATGATTCGAATGATTCTGGAGATTGTATGTCCGGGAGTTATCCTAAAAGGTGAGGTCGTTATGGCGCCGAAAGAGTTGCCGGTATACTTCGGTACGAAGGAAGAACCGGAATGCCATATGCTGTATGGAGTATCCAGTATGGTCAATCTGTGGGCGGCCCTGGCTACACAGGACACCAGACTTTTGAAACATCAGATGGATGTCATTCACAGTCTCCCTGATAATTGTTATTTCGTCAATTATCTGCGCTGTCATGATGATATCGGATGGGGACTGGATGAAGAACAGGAAAGAAATCTCCAGATTGATCCATTAAGACATAAGGAGTATCTGTACCGGTTCTTCGAAGGGACGTTCCCAGATAGTTTTGCAAGAGGTGAACTGTATAATTATGATCCGATTAGCCTAGATGCCAGAAGTTGTGGGACAACTGCAAGTCTGTGCGGAATCGAAAAGGGCGGATTCGAAGGGGATGACTGGCAGAAAGAGCAAGGCATTCAGAGGGTCTTGATGATGCATGCAGCATGTATGAGCCTGAAGGGATTTATGATGCTCTCATCCGGAGATGAGATTGGCCAGGTCAACGATTATGGATATAAGAATAATCCGGATGTTGCCGCAGACAGTCGTTATCTGCATAGAAGCCCTTTTAACTGGGAGAATGCAGAACTTCGCAGGAAAAAGGGAACTGTCCAGAATGAGATCTGGAGAGGGCTTAAGAAGATGGAGCAGATACGAAGACAGAATCCATGCTTTCGCAATGAAGCTAATGTGACAACGTGGGATACCTGTCAGATGTCGGTATTTGCCATACGGAGAACTTTCAAAGAAAAAGAACTGATCTGTATTGCCAATTTTTCAGGGGAAGGTAAGATGGCATGTCTTCCGACTCTTGATGCACAGTATGAAGACCTCTTTCGTAAAGAAAGAGTGAGCATGCAGTCAGTATGGATGGCACCTTACCAGTATCGCTGGTGTGTCAGAAAAAGTGAATAAAGGGAAGTAGCTATCTAGGTTTTTTTGTGCGTTCGTATTCTTTTAAAGCGTCAATTGCCTGGCGTGATAATGGAATCAATGCAATCATATTAAAGATGGTCATCATCCCGATTCCAACATCTCCCAGATCCCAGACGAAGGTGTATGCAGCCAGTCCGCCGATGAACAGCATGATCAGTGCAAGGACTTTATACAATGTCTGTGACAGCCAGTTATCGCCAAACAGGTAGGCAACATTTGATCTGGCATAGAACAGTACACCGATAAAAGTCGAGAAACTGAAGAGCCACAGAGTGGCAGCAATGAATATCACTCCGAATTCTCCAAGATGATAGCGCATTGCCTCCTGAAGAAGATCCATGCCCACAAGCCCTTCGGTGAGTGCGGATGGAGTCAGAAGCATGATCATTGCGGAACAGCTGCAGATAACGATGGTGTCGATAAAGACACCGAATGCCTGCAAGAGTCCTTCCTTGACAGGATGGTTGATATCAGCAGCGGCGGCCGCGCATGGCGCTGATCCAGAACCTGCTTCATTGGAGAACAGTCCGCGCTTTACACCGTTCATCAACACAGCACCGAAACCTCCGGCTGCGACTTGACGCAATCCGAATGCTTCTGAGAATATCTGCTGGAAAACGGAAGGAAGCAGGGTTATATTTTTTGCGATAATAAATATCGTAACGAAGAAATAGAGCCCTGCCATAATCGGTACGATAATATCCAGCACTTTTACGGTCGCGTTTTTGCGAAGTACAATAATTGCGGCAATAAGGACGAGTAGAATCGTCGTATAGAGTGGTGGAATATGAAAGGCATTTTCAAACGCCGAAGAAACGGAATTCCCAATGACCTGGCTGATGCCACACCAGCAGATCAGACCAGAGATTGCGAATAAAATGGCGATAACAGAATGCCTGCGGGTGCTGTCTTTTTTGATAAATAAATGGTGGATATAGTAGGCAGGACCACCGCGATATCCGCCATATAAGGGATCCTTTTCTTTGTAAAGCTGTGCCAGGGTCGCCTCAACGAATGCTGTAGAGGAACCCAGAAGAGCTGTCACCCACATCCAGAAGACGGCACCGGCGCCACCTGCGGATATTGCAGCTACCACACCGACCAGATTCCCCATACCGACACGGGTCGCAGTGGAGATAATCAATGCCTGCAGTCCAGAGATGGAATCCTTCTGAGAAGATGCCTTTTTTTCAATTGTAACTTTCATCATATCCGGGAAAAGGCGGACAGGAAGAAACCGGGTCCGGATGGTAAAGTAGATGCCGGATGGAATCAATATCAGTACTAACAGGGAAATCCCCACGGAACTGCCGCCGGGTAATGGAATGGTAATGAGATCGCCCCATAAAAGTTGATAGATGGAATGGAAGATGGTCATTGCCATAATAGGTCTCCTTTGTTAATAATATAATAAAATGTATAAGAAATAGTGCCCAGCTTATAGCTGGGCGCTATGATTATGAATCAAAATCTGATATCGCTGTTAAAGTCTTGCATTGTTCTCGCGCATAAATTTGTATTCTGCAACAGAACGATCAAAGCCTTCGATATGTACATAAAGCCATTCAACGACCTTTTCCTGAACCTTTGCTACAAAAGCTGGAGATGGACCTTCCTCTTCCTGAAGCATATCCTGAAGATCAGCGATCGTCTGCTTGAAAGCGTCATGCTGAGCTTTATGCTTATCGTAGCCTGGATATTCAATCTCTCTCTGAAGTGCTTCCTCTGCGGAGAAATGATATTCTGTATATTCTTCCAAGAAGTCCAGAGTCTTTACTGCGACTAATTTATCATTGCTCTGTTCGCAACTTTTCAGAACGTCATTAATCTTAGAGATCAGTTCTTTGTGCTGAGAATCGATCATCTCATTACCGGTTATTAGGTTGTCACTAAATTCTGCATACATAATGCACGCCTCCTGTCTAATCATTTGATAAAATTATAACATGATAAGGAACAATTAACAACGCTATCAGAAAGAAAAACCAAATTTATATTTTTATCAACATTTCATCCAGTGTTGTCCTCTGGTCAGAGGTGAAAGGATGTGCTAAGATAATACATAAGACGAAGGAGGAGAATTATGGATACTGTCAGATTAGGAAGAACGAATATTGTGGTAAATAAGAATGGATTTGGGGCGCTGCCGATTCAGCGGATCAGTAAGGAAGATGCAGCGAAGATTTTGCAAAAAGCGTATGAGAACGGAGTGCGGCTGTTTGACACCGCTCGGATGTATACCGACAGTGAAGAGAAGATTGGGTATGCACTGTCGGATGTGCGGAAAGATATCTTTATTACGACCAAAACAATGGCTAAGGATGCGGAAGGCTTCTGGAAGGATCTTGAGGAATCTTTGAAACAGCTGCAGACTGATTATATAGATGTATATCAGTTTCATAATCCGGCATTCTGTCCGAAACCGGGTGGAGAAGATGGGTTATATGATGCAATGCTGGAAGCGAAAAAGCAAGGAAAGATCCGATTCATCGGAATTACGAACCATCGTCTTGCGGTGGCCCAGGAAGCAATAGACAGTGGGCTCTATGACACATTGCAGTTTCCGTTCAGCTATCTGAGTTCAGAACAGGAACTGAATCTTGTAGAGCAGTGTAAAGAGAAGGATATGGGATTTCTGGCGATGAAAGCTCTGGCTGGAGGGCTGATCAATCATTCAGAGATGGCTTATGCATATATGAATCAATATGATAACGTCCTTCCAATCTGGGGAATCCAGAGAGAACGTGAATTGGATGAGTTCTTATCCTACCAGGACAATCCACCGAAGATGGAAGGAGAGATTGCAGAGAGGATTGCAAGAGATAAGCAGGAGCTGCAGGGGGAATTCTGCCGGGGCTGCGGATATTGTATGCCATGTCCGGCAGGAATCGAGATCAATAACTGTGCAAGAATGTCACTTCTTCTTCGGCGCGCGCCATCGGCTGCATATCTGGGAGAGGAGACACAGGAGAAGATGAAGAAGATTGAAGGGTGTCTGGAGTGTGGACAGTGCAAGTCCAAATGCCCGTATGGACTGAATACACCGGAACTTCTGAAGAAGAATTACAAAGATTATCAGGAGGTTCTGGCCGGAAAGGCAATCTAAAGTACGAAAGAGGTAGGCTATGAAAAAGGGAAGATCGGTTCTTATTGTGTGTGCTTTCCTTATGACTCTGATCAGCTTTTTCACCATGACAGGAAAGGCGGCTGAATCAAGTACATATTCGCATGCAGTTGGAGCCAGTGTGGTCTCATCGGCAATAGATATGGTTGTTCATGAACCGGAACCAAGATTAAAGAAGGAATTAGAAGATAAAACGGAGGCAATTGAAGCAGAAGGTTATAATGTCAGCTTCTGGATGTATGATCTGAACAGTGGTCAGGGTTTTAGTTATCGCGAGACAAAGACCTATTATTCTGCCAGCACCATCAAAGGGCCTTATATAGTCTGTCTGGCACAGGAAGTGCCGTCTTGCCTGGATGAGCAGCGCTCTGTGATAGAGGAGACCATTCATATATCCAGTAATGATGGATATAAAGTGCTGTGGAATACTTATGGAAAAGAAGTGTTTCAAAAATGGATGGAAAAAGCCGGGTGTAGTGATATAGAGTTCATCGATAAGTGGGCAGATATCACAGCGAGAGAATTGGGACTTTTGTGGGTGCAAATGTATGATTACTTTATGAGTGATACGGAAGATTCCCGGTGGCTTGCATCTGTTTTTACAGATACTTTGAATTCATGTATCTATGACACATTAGGAGATACGTATACGGTATATTCCAAGGCAGGCTGGATCAATTCCAGTGATTATTATATGGTACAGAATGATGCGGGAATTGTGATGGCAGATGAACATCCATATGTAATGGTCGTATTGAGTAATGCATGTGAGCGTATAGACTTGTTGGATCCATTGATCGATACATTGGATGATATACATACATATATGGTAAATGATTGAGGAGGTTATATGAGTATTCTGAATGTGGAACATTTATCGCACGGTTTTGGTAATCGTGCGATTTTTGAAGATGTCTCTTTCCGGTTGTTAAAGGGAGAGCACATCGGTCTGGTTGGAGCAAATGGCGAGGGGAAATCTACCTTTATGAACATTATCACCGGGAAGCTTATGCCGGATGAAGGCAAGATTGAATGGGCGAAGAACGTGAAGGTCGGGTATCTGGATCAGCACGCAGTCCTTACAGAAGGCATGACCATAGGATCCGTTCTCAGAAGTGCCTTTGATTCTTTGTTCGATATGGAAGCGCGGATGAATGAGATCTGTGATAAGATGGGAGATGCAGATGAACAGCAGATGGAAGCCTATATGGAGGAACTGGGAGTCATTCAGGATCTGCTCACTAATCGGGACTTCTATCTGATAGATTCGAAAGTAGAAGAAGTTGCAAGAGCGCTGGGACTTCTGGAACTCGGACTGGAGCGGGATGTAACTGATCTTTCAGGCGGGCAGCGAACCAAAGTTCTTCTGGGCAAATTACTTCTTGAAAAGCCAGATATCTTATTGTTGGATGAGCCCACCAATTATCTGGATGTGGAACATATCACCTGGTTGAAGCGATATCTGCAGGACTATGAGAACGCATTTATTCTGATATCTCATGATATTCCTTTTTTGAACAGCGTCATTAATCTCATCTACCATATGGATAATCTGCAGCTTACACGTTATGTAGGAGATTATGATAAATTTCAGGAAGTCTACGCAATGAAGAAAGCACAGCTTGAGGCAGCCTATAACCGTCAGCAGAAAGAGATTGCGGAGCTTAAAGACTTTGTGGCAAGAAATAAGGCACGTGTCGCGACCAGAAATATGGCAATGTCCCGTCAGAAAAAGCTGGATAAGATGGACATCATTGAACTTGCAGCCGAGAAGCCGAAACCAGAATTCAACTTTAAGGTCGCAAGGACGCCGGGCAGATATATCTTCACAACCAAAGACCTGGTGATTGGATATGATGATCCCCTGTCTTCACCTCTGAATCTGGAGATGGAAAGAGGAAGTAAGATTGTATTGACCGGTACAAATGGAATCGGAAAGACCACGCTTCTTAAGAGTATTCTGGGACTGATCGATCCGCTTGAAGGTTCGGTAGAGCAGGGAGATTATCTGGAAATCGGATACTTCGAGCAGGAGATGCCGCCGGATATCGAGACTACTTGTCTGGAAGAGATCTGGAACGAATTCCCAGGATTCACCCAATACGAAGCACGTTCTGCCCTTGCAAAATGTGGTCTGACCACGAATCATATCGAAAGTAAAGTAAAGGTGCTTTCAGGAGGCGAACAGGCGAAGGTTCGGCTGTGTAGGCTGATCAACCGCCCGTCCAATATTCTGGTGTTGGATGAGCCGACGAATCATCTGGACGTAATGGCAAAAGATGAGCTGAAAAGAGCACTGATTGATTATAAAGGAAGTATTCTTATGGTGTGCCACGAACCAGAATTTTATGATGGAATTGCGACAGACGTATGGGATTGTACGAAATGGACCACGAGACTGGTATAAATATGTTCAAAACTTACGAGGAGGAAGAGAAGATGAAGTTAGGAACCATTGGATGTGGACTTATCGCAAATGCAATTCTTGGAGGAATTGTGAATAACAAATTGATTAATCCGGCTGAGATTCTGGTGTCGGATATCTATCTGCCAAGCCTTGAAAAGATCAAGGATACTTTGGGAGTTAATATTACACAGGATAATAAAGAAGCAGCAAAAGCAGATATTGTATTGATTGCAATTCATCCAAGATTCTGTCCGGATGTGTTCGATGAAATTGCCGAGACTGTCCAGGAAAATGGAACCATCGTATGGTCTGTGGCAGCAGGTGTTACACTGGATGAGATTCAGTCACACATCGGCGCTGATCAGAAGATTGTTCGTACTATGCCGAATACCTGTGCTACGGTTGGTGCAGCGGTAACCGCAGTAGCGCCGAACGATAACGTTACAGAAGAAGAGGTGGAAGAACTTACAAGATTGATCGGAGGATTCGGGGCAGCAGAACGGATGCCAGAGAGACTGCTGAATGGAATTATTCCGGTTACAGGTTCATCTCCGGCGATGATCTTTATGTTGATAGACGCAATGGCAAATGGAGCCGCAAGAGAAGGATTTCCATGGGATCAGGCAATCCGTCTGAGTGCACAGGCTGTAAAAGGAAGTGCGGAGATGGTCCTGAAGTCAGGAAAGCATCCGGCAGAGCTGCAGAATCAAGTATGTACCCCTGGAGGAATTACGATTGAGATGGTCAAGAAGTTGGAAGAATGCGGCTTCCGCAATGCAGTAATGGAGGCAATGGGAGCCTGCACAGAAAATCTGGATGATAGAAAAGGAGAATGAGAAATGAAGGTTGGAATATTAGGCGCAGGCGGTATTGCTCGCAAGATGGCACTTACATTGAACGGTATGGAAGGGGCTGATGCATATGCAGTTGCTTCCCGGAATCTGCAGAAGGCGCAAAGATTTGCAGAGGATGAGCATGTTGAGAAAGCCTATGGCTCTTATGAGGAGATGCTGGCTGATGAGAACGTAGATCTGGTTTATATCGCGACCCCACATTCTCATCATCTGGAACATGCAAAATTATGTATTACCTATGGAAAGCCGGTATTGTGTGAAAAAGCGTTTACTGCAAATGCGAAACAGGCAAAAGAGCTTCTTGATTATGCAAAAGAAAAGCACGTATTTATCACAGAGGCGATCTGGACCCGCTATATGCCGTCTCGAAAGATTATCACAGATATTCTGGAAGGTGGAGAACTTGGAGAACTACAAATGCTGAGTGCGAATCTGGGGTATGAACTGTCTGGAGTAGAACGTCTGATCAAGCCGGAACTTGCCGGCGGAGCACTGCTGGATGTGGGTGTATATCCAATCAATTTCGCCAGTATGTTCTTTGGAAATGATATCGAGAAAATCACTTCAACTTGTGTAAAAATAGATTCCGGCATGGATGCAGAAGATGCGATGATCTTCAGTTACAAAGATGGACGTATTGCAACATTGCACGCAGGAATGATGGCCGCAACAGAGCAGTACGGCATCATCTACGGCACCAAGGGCTATCTGATCGCATATAATATCAATAATATTGACAAGATCGAAGTGTTTACAAAGGACAGAACATTAGTCCGCACCATAGAAGTACCAAAGCAGATCACCGGATACGAGTATGAAGTCGAGGCCTGCAAGAGAGCGTTGGAAGCTGGACAATTGGAATGTGAAGAAATGCCACACAGCGAGACCGTGAAGATTATGGAACAGATGGATGCACTTCGAGAAGACTGGGGAGTACGGTATCCATTTGAGTAGAGAGGGCAATCAATGAATTATTATATTAGTGACCTGCATCTATTCTGCTGTAGTCAGATTGACAATGGCGGGAGAAATTACGATGGAAGGCCATATCAATCATTAGAGGAGATGCATATGGATTATGAACCAAGGAGTCTGAAGGAAATATTAGAGTGGGGCGAGTCTGAATAAAAATGCCATACTCTGTACTAAGTTACCAAAAGGTCAGAGACGGGAGGTAGAAAGATGGCATATGAAAAGCTGTTAAATGAGATATACGCAGCAGTTTCATTAAAGTATCTGTGGGCAGAATATAAGCCTGTCTTCATCAAAAGTGAATCTCCGGACTGGATCAATGAGACCATGGACTTTGGACTGGAAGTCAGTCAGGCACTCATGCCAGACGATGGAAAGACAGAATCCTTCATTGAACAATATCTGGGATGCCGGAAAGAAGAACTCCCAGAATCGGCAATCGAACGGTACGGAGATCGGCTGTACTTTTACAACGGAAGATTCTGGGCTGTGTTACCCGATCCGGAACTAGAGCAGGATTATCTGAAAAAAGCAGAGTATCGATTCGACAGGAAGTTGGAAAAACTAAATGCCAACTACAAGAACAAACGCTATAATGGATTGTATCTGTTCTTACATCCGACAGACGAGACAACGATTGATGCACAATCTCTATTCGAATACATGGAACAACGCCAGAAAAATGAAAAAGTACAATTCGACTGGGTATTCCTGAATTGCAGCAAAGTGATATATGTGTGCAATTATATCGCAGGTACATTGGAATCCATCGTACTGCCCGAGAATGCAGAGAATTTCCTGAATACAGAAGCAGAATATCTCAGGTATCTGAAGGAATGGGGCGAAGGAGTGGCGTTGGATGAAGCAGAGGAATAGATAACGCGATAGTTGAATTATAGTTGAAGGTAGAGAGATTGTAATGACCGGGGAGGGGATATTTATTGAATCATTATGAAATCGAAGTTAAACTGCCGGTTAATAATCTAGAAGAAATAAAAGAAAATGGTGGAACTGGGACTTTCTATGAAGGATACGGTGAGAACATCTTATCTGAGCATGTTGGCGGGAAGTCTTGATGAAGCTCTCGCTACGAGAGAAAATAAATGATTATAGGCAAATTGAAAAAGCAATAGGGAAATTGAGGTGACTCCAATGAATAAAATTAAGATTATAAAGAAAAATAATGATTATTCTTCGGAATACGACATTGGTGACATTTTTACTATCGAGGGTACCTGGTATGGCGGTGTTCATATCACAGGCAAAACCGGTGTTCCGGTCTCTCTTGACAAGGACGAATATGAGGAATTAGAGTCAGAACCGATTGCCTCAGAACCTGAAGAGGAACAGCCGGCAGAGGTAATGAACGGGGATATCCGTGTGGGTGATATCGTGCAGCATTTTAAGCGTGAGTGGGTATCTGCGGATACTTCGGAGTATCTGTATAAGGTGCTTGCGTTTGCGTCACATACAGAGACAGGCGAGAGACTAGTGATTTATCAGGCGTTGTATGCACCATTTAAGGTGTGTGCCAGACCGTATGCGATGTTCATGAGTGAAGTGGACAGACAGAAGTATCCAGATGTGAAGCAGAAGTATCGGTTTGAGAAGGTGGAAGATTAACGATGGATAAGAAGAGTGAGAAGATTGTGTGATGGTGAGAAAAGGAATCTGGAAGATTTGTTTGAACGTTTATCCCAGTCGAAGTTTCGCAGTGGGTTTCATCTAAAAGAAAAGGATAAGAAATATGTGCTTGATAAAGGCGGTGACAAGATTCGGGAGCATGCCAAGGACTTTGTCAGTCAGCGTCTGGCGCCAGCGGTGATTCCTAATGATGGTAAACAAACACCGATGAAAGGCCATCCGATTTTCATTGCGCAGCATGCTACGGCTTGCTGCTGCAGAGGCTGTCTGGAGAAATGGCATCATTTTCCCAGAGGAAAGGAACTTACCGAAGAGCAGCAGGATTATGTGGTAGATGTGCTGATGGAATGGGTCGGTCGTCAGATGGAGGGGTACGAAGTCTCTGAAATAGAGATGGAAGAAAAGTATGAACAGATGACACTGCCGTTTTTATAATTAGGAGGAAAAGAAAGATGTATAAGAACATTGAGAAGCAAGTAAAGTTAGCATTAAAGGATCAGGTAGAGTATTTGGAGGGGCAGGTTGTCAGCAAGACGCTTGTTCAGAACAATTCTGTCAGCATGACTTTATTTTCCTTTGACAAAGGGGAAGAGATTTCCACTCATTCTTCCGGTGGAGATGCAATGGTGACGGTGCTTGAAGGAAAAGGTCGCTTTACGGTGGCGGATGATGTGTTCTACCTTGAGGAGGGCGATACACTAATCATGCCAAAGGGAATCCCGCATGCGGTTTATGGAGAAGAACGATTTAAAATGCAATTAATCGTGTCATTTTAATTTGGGAATCTATCCTATTGATTGAACTAATGGGGCAGGCAATATGAAGTTAGAGTATACCGTGATCAGGAGCAATAGAAGAACGATAGGATTGGAAGTAAAACCAGATGGGCAGGTGATTGTCCGTGTACCCATAAGACTTCCTGATTCAGAAATTTGTAAGTTTGTGCATAAGCATGAAGAATGGATTCAGAAGCACCAGGAGATTGCCAGACAAAGATTAGAAGAACGACCGCCGGTTGAGAAGCTTACCATGCAAGAGATTCAGGAACTTGCGGATCAGGCAGTGAAAGTGATTCCACAGAGGGTGGCATATTATGCGCCAAAGATAGGTGTCGATTATGGGAGAATCACAATCCGTAATCAAAAGACCAAGTGGGGAAGCTGCAGCGCGAATGGGAATCTGAATTTCAACTGTCTTCTGATGCTGACGCCGTCGGAAGTCATTGATAGTGTTGTGGTTCATGAGCTTTGCCATCGAAAAGAGATGAATCATTCAGACAGATTCTATGCAGAGGTGCTTCGGGTATTCCCAGATTATTGGAAATGGAATAGGTGGCTGAAGGAGAATGGCGGTCAGCTGATGCAGAGATGCGTATGAAAATTGACAAGAAAATGTCAACACTTTAAAGTGTTGAAGTTTTGGGGCGGTGGTGTTATACTAGATACAGTCTCCAGAGGAGATGATCATCAAAGGAGTTTGACTATATGATTCATGTATTATTCATCTGCCATGGAAACATATGCCGTTCCCCGATGGCGGAGTTCGTCTTTCGTGACATGGTAGAGAAACGTGGCTTGGGTGACCAGTTTCATATCGCCTCTGCTGCTACAAGTTCAGAAGAGCTTGGCAATCCGGTTCACTATGGAACGGTGAATAAATTAAAACAATATGGAATCAGTACCTCAGGGAAATATTCCGTGAAGCTTCAGAAGAAGGATTATCAGAAGTATGACTATCTGATTGGGATGGAATACCGTAATATTCGTAACATAGACAGGATTATTGGTTCCGACCCGGAGCACAAGGTATGCAAGCTTCTGGACTTCTCAGAGAATCCAAGAGATATCGCAGACCCCTGGTATACCGGGAATTTTGACCGGACATACGATGACATTGTAGAAGGATGCGAAGGTTTCCTGAATGATCTGATTGGAAAAGGACTTGTGTCAGAGCAGATAAGGTGAAAACAGGAGGAGATAGAGAGATGTCAATGAGATTGAACCATGAATTACCGCTGCCGGATGTGTTGAAGGCTCAGTACCCGGTACCGGAAGAGGTAACGAAGATTAAGAAGATACGAGATGATGAGATCCGTAAGATATTTACCGGAGAATCTGATAAGTTTGTTGTACTGGTAGGACCTTGTTCTGCAGACAATGAAGAGTCGGTGTGTGAATATGTCAATCGTCTGAAAAAGGTTGCAGATAAAGTATCCGATAAATTAATGATTATTCCGAGAGTATATACGAATAAACCGCGTACCACGGGAGATGGGTACAAAGGAATGCTGCACCAGCCTGACCCGGAGAAGGAGCCGGATCTGTTGGCAGGTATCGTAGCAATCCGCAAGATGCATATCCGTGTTATGGAAGAGACGGGGCTTTCTTCTGCAGATGAGATGCTGTATCCAGAGAACAGAAGTTACTTGGATGATGTATTGTCTTATGAGGCAGTCGGTGCCCGTTCCGTTGAGAATCAGCAGCATCGTCTGACGGCCAGCGGTATGGATATTCCGGTGGGAATGAAGAATCCGACCAGTGGAGACCTGGCAGTGATGTTGAATTCCGTAACTGCAGCACAGCATCCACATCGTTTTATTTATCGCGGAAATGATGTGACCACCAGCGGAAATGAACTGGCGCACACGATTTTAAGAGGCGGCGTTGACAAATACGGCACAACCATCCCGAACTATCACTATGAAGACCTTGCACGTCTGGCAGATATGTATGCAAAGAAGGATTTGAAAAATCCGGCGGTCATCGTAGATGTGAACCATTCAAACTCAGGGAAGAAGTTCAAGGAGCAGATCCGGATTACCAGTGAAGTCCTTCACAGCAGAAATTATAATCCGGAACTTAAGAAACTGGTCAAGGGGATTATGATTGAGAGCTATCTGGTGGAAGGCAGACAGGATATCTGTGACAATCTGACTTATGGGCAATCTATCACAGATCCGTGCCTTGGATGGGAAGATACGGAACGATTGATCTACGATATCGCGGAGAAATGCTAATCACAGAGGATAGAGAAGTGAAGTTGGCATATAAGAATAGAAGATAAGATATGACGTGTATAATATGAAAAGATATGTCAGAAATCGATAGCAAATGTTGATTTCTGACATATCTTTTTATAGAAAAATAATACTTTGAATATCAAAGTACTTGACAAATACGCTTGCCAGATATATACTTTGAAAGTCAAAATAATTTAAAGTCAAAATAAATCAGAGGAATGCATATGACAGGAATAATATGTGGGACGGGGTCATACGCACCGTCGTATACAATGGATAACAACGATATTGCGAAGCTGGTGGAGACCAGTGATGAATGGATTCAGGAAAGAACGGGTGTGGTAAGAAGACACATCATTCAGGGAGAAACAACGGTTTCTATGGCCTGTGAAGCGGCGAAACGTGCGTTGGATAATGCAGAAGTAACGCCAGAAGAGATAGATCTGATTCTGGTATCGACCATCTCTTCGAATGTGATTCTTCCCTGTGTTGCATGTGAAGTGCAGAAGGAACTCGGGGCAATGAATGCCACCTGCTTTGACTTGAGTGCGGCGTGTACGGGGTTTGTGTTGGCTTATAATACCGCAGCAGCATATCTTGCCGGGGGAATATATAAGACGGCATTGATTATCGGAAGTGAGAGCCTTTCAAATCTGACCAATTGGAAGGACAGAGGAACCTGTATCTTATTTGGAGACGGTGCTGGAGCTGCAGTGTTGAAGGCAGAAGATCAGAAGTTTTATCTGCCAGTCACTCATTCCGATGGATTAAAGGGAGTGGCACTTACTTGTAAGAGCAGACATGACTGTAATGGTCTGACTTCAGAGATAGCTGCAGAGTCCCTGGTGGATGAAGCACATTTTATGCAAATGGATGGGCAGGCGGTCTTTAAGTTTGCGGTAAAAAAAGTACCGGAAGTCATTCGCGAAGCATTGAAAAGAAATGAGATGACTCAGAAAGAAATTGACTGGTATATCTTACATCAGGCGAACCGAAGGATTGTAGAAGCCGTGGCAAAGCGCCTGGAGGAACCAATCGAAAAGTTTCCGATGAATCTGCAGGAGTATGGCAATACTTCATCGGCAAGTATTCCGATTCTGTTGGATGAAATGAACCGTACCGGTAAGCTGAAGGCTGGACAGAAGATCATGATGGCAGGATTCGGTGCAGGACTTACCTGGGGATCGACGATCATTGAGTGGCATTCTTAGAAGAGGAATGGCATCATAGCGATGATAAAGCGGAGATAAACTGGCAAGTTCCAGTTTATATAGATATCATATTATAAGATGCAGAAAATGCCAGTGGCTACTTTTCTGCAAAGAACAAATCAAGAAAAGGAGATTAATTGTATGTTGGAAACAATCAAAAAATTAGTGGCAGAAAATCTGGGAGTAGACGAAGCTGATATTACAGAAGAGTCTTCATTTAAAGAAGATCTTGGAGCAGATTCTCTGGATCTGTTTGAATTGGTAATGGCTTTGGAGGATGAGTATGGAATTGAGATCCCAACAGAAGATCTGGAACAGATTGCAACTGTAGGGGATGTTATGGAATATATCAACGAACACAAAGAATAATAGAAGTGGGGTTTTAATATGCAGACAGAAGTAACCAGATTATTAGGAATCGAATATCCAATTATTCAGGGAGGTATGGCATGGGTCGCAGAATATCATCTGGCGGCAGCCGTATCGGAAGCAGGAGGACTTGGCTTAATTGGAGCTGCCAGTGCTCCGGCAGAATGGGTAAGAGAGCAGGTACAGGAAGCGAAGAAGTTAACGGATAAGCCTTTTGGCGTCAACATTATGCTTATGAGTCCTTATGCAGACGAAGTGGCACAGGTAATCGTAGAAGAGGGCGTTAAAGTTGTGACTACCGGAGCTGGTAATCCTGAGAAATATATGAAGATGTGGAAAGAGGCAGGAGTAAAGGTGATTCCTGTGGTTGCTTCTGTTGCGTTGGCAAAGCGTATGGAGCGTTGTGGTGCCGATGCGGTAGTGGCAGAAGGATGTGAGGCAGGAGGACATATCGGAGAGAATACGACTATGGTCCTGGTTCCGCAGATCGTGGATGCGGTAAATATTCCGGTCATTGCAGCTGGTGGTATCGCTGATGGAAGAGGAATCGCAGCAGCATTTATGCTGGGTGCGAAGGGAGTTCAGATGGGAACTCACTTTGTCGTGACAGATGAATCACAGGTTCACGAGAATTATAAAGAGAGGATTATCAAGGCGAAGGATATCGATTCCAGGGTAACTGGAAGAACCACAGGACATCCGGTCCGTGCCCTTCGCAACGACATGACGAAGAAGTATCTGGAATTGGAAAATAAAGGAGCAAGCTTTGAAGAACTGGAGCAGCTGACACTGGGCGGACTTCGAAGAGCTGTAGTAGATGGAGATGTGGAGAACGGAAGTGTCATGGCAGGACAGATTGCCGGTATGGTAAAAGAAAGAATGTCTTGTGAGGAATTGATTACTAAGTTGGTAAGCGAGACAGATGAAATGATAAAAGGAGCAGGTTTTTATGAGTAAGATTGCATTTATCTATCCAGGACAGGGTGCCCAGAAAGCTGGAATGGGTGCAGATTTTTATGAGAAGAGCGAGATTGCAAGAGAGATCTTTGATCAGGCAAGTGATGCGTTGAATCTGGATATGAAGGCACTTTGCTTTGAAGAAAATGAGAAGCTTGACATTACAGAATATACACAGGCAGCGCTGGTTACCACTTGCCTTGCGATGACCAGAGTTGTGGAAAAGAGAGGACTTACACCGGATTGCACCGCAGGCTTAAGCCTGGGAGAGTATTGTGCAATCGCTGTAGCAGGCGGGATGAAGGATCTGAATGCCATCCGCCTGGTGCGTAAGCGAGGAATCCTGATGCAGAATACTGTCCCTGCTGGGGTGGGAGCAATGTGTGCGGTCATGGCAATGGATGCAGAAGAGATTGAACGTGTCATTGAAGACATAGACGGAGTGACCATTGCCAATTATAACTGCCCGGGACAGATTGTAATTACAGGCAAGAAAGAAGCCGTTGAAGAAGCGGCAGAACGATTGAAAGAGGCAGGGGCGAAACGTACCGTCATGTTGAATGTCAGCGGTCCGTTTCATTCACCCCTTCTGGTTCCTGCAGGAGAAGAACTTGCAAAAGAACTGGAGCGCACAGAAGTGTATCCGCTGAAAGTGCCATATGTGACCAATGTGACTGCTTCCAGAGTAGAAGATATTACACTGACCAAAGCACTTTTGGCAGAGCAGGTAAGTTCTCCGGTACGCTGGATGCAGAGTATGGAGGCTATGATAGAAGATGGCGTCGATACATTTGTAGAGATTGGACCGGGAAGAACACTGGCAGGCTTTATGAAAAAGATTAACCGTAATGTGAAAGTTTACAATATCGCGTCCTGGGATGACGTTGAAAAAGTAGTAGGTGAATTATGTTAGAAAATGGATTGGAAAAGAAGGTTGCTGTTGTAACGGGCGCTTCCCGTGGAATTGGCAAGGCAATCGCAGAGAAGCTTGCATCTCTGGGAGCTATGGTCATCGTAAATTATAACGGTTCCAGAGAAAGGGCCGAAGAAGTGAAAGCCGAAATTGAGGCAGCACAGGGAAAGGCAGAAATCTGCCAGTGTGACGTGTCTGATTATGAGGCATGTGAGACATTTATCCAAAATGTGATCAAAGAATATGGTCATCTGGATATTCTGGTTAATAACGCAGGAATTACTCGTGATGGTCTCTTGATGAAGATGTCAGAAGAAGATTTTGATCAAGTGATAAATACGAATCTGAAAGGCGCATTTAACACCATTCGTTTTGCCAGCCGCCAGATGTTGAAGCAGAGAAGCGGACGAATTATCAATCTATCTTCGGTTGTCGGTGTGGCAGGAAATGCCGGTCAGGCAAATTATGCGGCATCTAAGGCCGGTGTGATCGGCCTTACAAAGGCAGCAGCAAAAGAGCTGGCATCTCGTGGAGTTACGGTCAATGCGATTGCTCCGGGATTTATTGAGACAGATATGACACAAGTATTGCCGGAAAAAGTGAAAGAAGCATCTGTTGCGCAGATTCCGTTAGGAAAGTTTGGAAAACCAGAACAGGTAGCGGCAGCAGCTGCATTTCTTGCATCAGAAGATGCGGCATATATCACCGGACAGGTGCTACACGTAGACGGTGGCATGGTAATGTAGCAGTCAACAGTTAGCTAGAATGTTGTGTTTCAGGATAGAAGGAGACAGTGAGTATGAAGAGAAGAGTTGTAGTGACTGGGCTTGGAGCTGTGACACCAATCGGAAATACGGTGGAAGAGTTCTGGACAGGTATCAAAGAAGGAAAAGTGGGAATTGGGGAGATTACCAAATTCGATACGACCGATTATAAAGTGAAACTGGCAGCAGAAGTCAAAGGATTTGTGGCAAAAGAGCGTATGGATTTCAAAGCTGCAAAGCGTATGGAATTATTCTCCCAGTATGCAGTCGCAGCCGCAAAGGAGGCTTATGAAGATTCCGGCCTGGAGATTGAGAAGGAAGACCCGTTTTGCGCGGGTGTGATCGTTGGCTCTGGTATCGGAAGCCTGCAGACGGTAGAGCGCGAGTATGAGAAGATATTGACTAAGGGACCGGGAAGAGTGAATCCTCTGATGGTGCCGTTGATGATATCCAACATGGCAGCCGGAAATATTTCTATTCAGTTAGGGTTCCGAGGAAAATGCACGAATGTCGTGACTGCATGTGCGTCTGGAACAAACTGTATCGGGGATGCATTCCGTGCCATTCAGTATGGGGATGCGGATGTGATGTTGGCAGGAGGAACAGAGAGTTGTATCTGCCCGACAGGAGTTGCTGGATTCACTAGCCTGACTGCATTATCAACCTCTCAGAATCCGATGCGCGCATCCATTCCATTTGACAAAGACAGAGATGGATTTGTCCTTGGTGAAGGTGCTGGCGTAGTCATGCTGGAAGAACTGGAACATGCGAAAGCAAGAGGTGCCAGGATCTATGCAGAGGTTGCCGGCTACGGTGCAACAGGAGATGCTTACCATATCACATCCCCTGCAGAAGACGGCAGCGGTGCGGCAAAAGCAATGATGCTGGCAATGGAAGAAGGCGGAATCGAACCGTCTCAGGTGGATTATATCAATGCACACGGAACCAGTACGCACCACAACGACCTGTTCGAGACCAGAGCCATCAAAGTGGCGTTGGGAGATGCGGCAAAGGACGTAGTCATCAACTCTACCAAATCTATGATTGGGCATCTGCTCGGTGCAGCCGGCGGTGCCGAATTTATCACCTGTGTCAAATCCATCCAGGATGGATTCATTCACCAGACTGTAGGCACGGAAGTTGCTGACGAAGAATGCGACCTGAATTACGCAATCGGCGCTCCAGTCGAAAAAGACGTGAATTACGTGTTGACCAACTCCCTAGGATTTGGCGGGCATAATGCAACCCTTCTGCTGAAAAAATATGAGGGGTAACAAAGCTGACGAAGAGAATCATAGCTTGTGAAGCATAACATAGTAGGTCGATAGAATCCAAATTGGCGAAAAGCCATAGGTGGAGGGAAGCATAATTGAAGAAGAAAAGCATAGAAAGAGATAGAAAGGGCCTGAGATTTATGGAATTGGAAAACCTTATTCAACTCATAGAAGCTGTATCTGCGTCCGAATTAACCGGATTAAAATACGAAGAAAACGGAATGAAACTGCATATGACTAAGAAAAAAGATCAGGTACAGGTCATATCCGCGCCAATGACGATTCCGGCAGCAACCATCAGTACGGGAGAAGCTGCAAACGTAACAACTACCATGATGGCAACCGATCCTGCAACCCTGGCAGCCACTATGACAGCAGTCGGTAATCCATCTGGTGTTTCCGAAGAAAACACTGGAAACACAACAGCTGCGACAGAGACAACACCACAAGGAAAAATTGTAGAATCCCCACTGGTAGGAACCTTCTATGCAGCACCGGCAGAAGACGCAGCACCATTCGTAGCTGTAGGAGACAGCGTCAAAAAAGGCCAGACATTGGCAATCATAGAAGCAATGAAATTAATGAACGAAATCGAAAGCGAATACGACGGAATCATAGAAGAAATCCTCGTCAAAAACGGCCAGCCAGTCGAATATGGCCAGCCAATTTTCAAAATTCGTTAATTTGGGTACAGGGCAAAAGTCAAATAGGTACACCACATTTTTTAATTAGGGACGTAGTATACTTCAATTTTACTACGTCCCCAGGAGGTAGTATGAAGCATTTGGATATTAATCAGATCAAGGAAATTATCCCGCATCGTCATCCGTTTTTATTATTGGATTATATTGAGGATTATGAGCCGGGGCAGTATGCGGTTGGTTATAAATGTGTATCTTACCGTGAGGAGTTTTTTGCGGGGCATTTTCCGCAGGAGCCGGTGATGCCGGGGGTTCTGACGGTGGAAGCATTGGCACAGGCTGGTGCGGTTGCAATCTTGAGTATGGAAGAGAACAAGGGCAAGATCGCGTATTTTGGCGGAATTAATAAGTGTAAGTTCAAAGGGAAGATTGTCCCTGGGGACAAGGTGCGTCTGGAGACGAGAATTATTAAGCAGAAGGGGCCCGTCGGTGTTGGTGAGGCGATTGCCAGTGTGGACGGCAAGATGGTTGTCAGTGCGGAACTGACATTTATGATTGGATAGTCGAGGTGGACAGCATGATCAAGAAAGTATTAATTGCTAACCGAGGTGAGATTGCAGTGCGCATTATCCGTGCCTGCAGAGAGATGGGAATCGAGACGGTGGCGGTGTATTCGGAGGCGGATAGAGAAGCCTTGCATACGAAACTGGCGGATGAGGCGGTCTGTATCGGGCCTGCTCCATCCAGCGAGAGTTATCTGAGCATGGATCGAATCTTAAGTGCTACGATCGTGACGGGGGCAGATGCCATCCACCCGGGCTTTGGTTTCTTATCAGAGAACAGCAAGTTCGCAGAATTGTGTGAACAGTGCAATATAACGTTTATCGGACCGGGTTCACAGGTCATCGCAAAACTTGGCAACAAGCAGGAAGCAAGAAATACCATGGTAGCAGCAGGTGTCCCAGTGATTCCGGGCAGTACAGAACCAATCTATGATGCCCAGACAGGAGCTCGAATCGCAGCTAAGATCGGCTATCCAGTCATCGTCAAAGCGGCTCTTGGCGGCGGTGGAAAAGGAATGCGAGTTGCGAATACACCGGAAGAATTCGAGCAGAGTTTCCAGACAGCACAGAAGGAAACGCAGATGGCCTTTGGCGATAACACCATGTATATCGAACATTTTGTACAGCATCCGAGGCATATTGAGTTCCAGATCCTGGCAGACAGTTATGGAAATGTGATTCATCTGGGTGAGCGTGACTGTTCGATTCAGCGTAATCATCAGAAGATGATCGAAGAATCACCATCCATAGCCCTGACCGAAGAATTACGGATCAGGATGGGAGAGGCGGCAGTAAAGGCGGCAAAAGCAGCTAATTATGTCAATGCGGGAACCATAGAATTCTTGCTGGAGAAGAATGGAAATTTTTACTTTATGGAAATGAATACACGAATTCAGGTAGAGCATCCGGTGACGGAATGGGTGACGGGAATTGATCTGATCAAAGAGCAGATCCGTATCGCGTCCGGCAAAAAATTATCTTATACACAGGATGAAGTCCACCTGAGCGGTCATGCGATTGAATGCCGAATTAATGCAGAGAATCCCGAGAAAGGATTTCGCCCTTCCCCAGGGACTATCACGGATATGTATCTGCCGGGAGGAAAGGGAATCCGTATTGATTCTGCTATATATAGCGGATACACCATTCCGCCGTATTATGATTCCATGGTAGCGAAGCTGATCGTATGGGCGAAGAATCGTAATGAAGCAATCCGCAAGATGCAGTGTGCATTAGGAGAAGTGATTATTGAAGGAATCGATACCAACGTGGATTATCAGTATGAGATATTGAATCATCCGGATTATCTTGCCGGCAATATAGATATTGAGTTTATCGAAAAGATGTAAAGGTGACGTTCTATGAAGTTAGATAACATGTTTAAGAAGACCAGATTACATTCAGGAAGGAAAAATTATATTGATCTGGGCGCATCAAGACCAGAAGTTCCAGAAGGACTTTTGCGTAAATGTAATAAATGTGGCGGAGCAATCATTACGGAAGATGTGAAAAACGGTTATTATATCTGTCCAAAATGTGGAGGATATTTCCGTGTACATGCATATCATAGGGTTGAAATGATTGCGGATGAGGGAACCTTTGAAGAATGGGATCAGGGACTTACCACTCGCAATCCGTTGAATTATAAAGGCTATGAAGAGAAGTTGGAAGGTCTGAAGGAAAAGACAGGGCTGGAAGAAGCTGTGGTTACAGGGAAAATAAGCATCAACGGAACAGAGACGGCTGTTGGTGTCTGTGATGGACGGTTTCTGATGGCCAGTATGGGTGAAGTTGTGGGCGAGAAGATTGCAAGAATGGTAGAGCGTGCCACCCAGGAGAAGCTACCGGTAATCTTATTCGCATGTTCTGGTGGTGCCAGAATGCAGGAAGGAATCGTATCCCTGATGCAGATGGCGAAGACTTCTGCAGCGTTAAAGCGTCACAGTGATGCCGGCCTTCTGTATATCAGTGTGCTGACGGATCCGACGACTGGTGGCGTGACCGCAAGTTTTGCGATGCTCGGAGATGTGATTCTGGCAGAGCCGAAAGCATTGATCGGATTTGCGGGTCCAAGAGTGATTGAACAGACAATTGGACAGAAGCTTCCGAAAGGATTTCAGCGTTCAGAATTTCTTCTGGAGCATGGATTTATTGATGCCATTGTGGAACGTCCACAGTTGAAGGAAACTTTGTCTCAGATTCTGAAGCTGCATGAAAAAGAGGATGCATCGAATCCTGAGAAGATGAAGTCGAATCTGGCAGAGAACAAATCGCAGGATATGAATGAAATTGGCAAAATGAAGACAGATGAGGATCTTCCGCTTCATAATCATCTGGCGGGAGCATGGGATCGTGTCTTACTCTCCCGAATGAATGATCGCCCGGTAGGAAGCGACTATATTCAGGCATTATTTACAGACTTTGTTGAATTTCACGGGGATCGTTATTATGGGGATGATAAGGCAATCATCGGTGGTGTGGCAAGATTCCATGGCATCCCGGTTACCGTGATTGCGCAGGCGAAAGGAACCAATACGAAGGAAAATATCGAGCGAAACTTCGGGATGCCTTCACCAGAAGGATATCGCAAAGCATTGAGACTGATGAAACAGGCTGAAAAGTTCCAACGTCCAGTTATCTGCTTTGTGGATACCCCGGGAGCTTTCTGTGGACTGGAGGCAGAAGAGCGGGGACAGGGAGAGGCTATTGCAAGAAATCTCTATGAAATGTCCAGCTTAAAGGTTCCAGTCTTGTCTATGATTATTGGAGAAGGTGGAAGCGGTGGCGCGTTAGCTATGGCTGTGGCAGATGAAGTATGGATGTTAGAGAATTCTATTTATTCTATTCTGTCGCCGGAAGGATTTGCAAGTATTCTGTGGAAAGACAGTACGAAAGCAAAAGAAGCGGCTGAGGTCATGCGCCTGACGGCAGAAGATCTGTATCACATGGGAATTGTAGAAAAGGTATTCCCAGAACCGCCACATTTTACCGTGCAGAATTTGAAGCAGATGACACAGATGTTAGCAAGAGAAATGGAACGATTCTTGCGAGATTACGGGGATTTGACTCAGGAAGAGTTATCTGCACATCGGTATAACAGATTTCGTAAGATGTAGGAGAATGCATATGAATATCAATTCATTGAGATTGGGACAAAAAGAAGTAAAAGTTCCGATTATACAAGGCGGCATGGGTGTAGGTATCAGTCTGGGAGGCCTTGCAGGAGCGGTTGCAAAGGCGGGCGGCATAGGAATCATCTCTGCCGCCCAGATTGGCTTTCAGGAACCAGATTTTGATACCAATACAAAGGCAGCGAATCTAAGAGCCATTAGAAAAGAATATCAGAAAGCAAGAGAGATTGCGTCGGAAGGAATCATAGGATTCAATATAATGGTGGCAATGCAGGACTATGAAGATTATGTCAGAGAAGCTATCGATGCGGGGGCAGACTTGATTGTCTCCGGGGCAGGTCTTCCAACGGATCTTCCGAAGATTGCAGATGGCACGGATGTGAAACTGGCACCTATCGTATCCACAGATAAGTCTGCGAAAGTGATATTGAAGTACTGGGATAAGAAATATCATCGTATGCCGGATCTTCTGGTAATTGAAGGACCGAAAGCCGGTGGTCATCTTGGGTTTACGAAAGATCAGCTGGAGGAATATCAGTCAGAGGCATATGATCAGGAGATACGGACAATTCTTGACACAGTTCGGTCATATGAAGCGAAGTATTCCCGCAAGATACCAGTCGCGTTAGCAGGAGGAATTGCAGACCGCAGGCAGGCAGAACATGCATTTTCACTTGGAGTAGATGCAATCCAGGTGGCGACCAGGTTTGTGACAACGGAAGAATGTGATGCAGATATCCGTTATAAAGAAGCATATCTAAAGGCAAAAGAAGAGGATATTGTGATTGTAAAAAGTCCGGTAGGAATGCCGGGACGTGCAATCCGAAATCCATTTATGGAAAAGGTCATGGCAGGTGAGCAGATTCCTCACAGTCCTTGTCACCATTGCCTTCACAGGTGTAGACCGAATGAGATTCCATACTGTATCACGGACGCATTGATTCATGCGGCCAAGGGAGAAGTAGAAGATGCGCTGTTATTCTGTGGTGCTTATGCATATCGGGCGGATTGTCTGGAAACGGTGCAAGAAGTTATTGATTCCCTGCTGCCGGAAATAGTATAATACATGATAAGGGATATAAGTCCCGAGTTGGAAAGAATAGCCGAGCGAAGGGGTAGCGGGTAATGGAAGATGCATATATGACAATTAATCATGTTCTGGTCAAGCTGATCAACGAGATCTGGGAATTGGAAGAAAAGGCCATTATAACCGATGAGTTCAAAGATCTTACGAATAATGATATGCATGTGATTGAGGCAATTGGACTGGGAGAAGGAAAAAATATGTCTTCCATTGCCAGACAGTTGAATATTACCGTGGGTTCTCTTACGACAGCGATGAATAGTCTTGTAAACAAGAAATATGTTGAGCGTCACAGAAGCGAAGAAGACCGCAGAGTCGTATTTGTGAAGCTGACGTCTAAGGGAATAAAAGCATACCATCATCATGAGGACTATCACCGACAGATGACTCAGGCAATTTTGGACAAATTAGATAAGAAGGAATTGCCGGTACTGATGAAGACTCTGGATGCATTGTCGGATTTCTTTGCCGGATACAGTGAGAAGAAGGAGCCATAATTTATGATAAAAGGTGTAATCTTTGATATGGATGGTCTGATGTTTGACACAGAGCGACTGTCCTTTCGATTCTGGAAACAGGCAGGAGAGAAGATTGGGTATGAGATTCCCGAAGAGATGGTGGAAGGATTTCGCGGAAGAAATCGTGCATCGATCGGGAAGGAGATTCTGGATATCTATGGTCCGGAATTTGACTTTGATCTTTTTGAAAAATATAAGACACAGGCGCAAATTCAATATATGGAAGAAAATGGAGTCCCGATAAAACCGGGACTTTTGGTGCTTTTGGAATATTTGAAAGAGAAGCAGATTAAGATGGCGGTAGCGACATCTACCAACCAGGAACTGGCAGATTGGATGCTGGAGATGGCACAGGTATCTGCTTATTTTGATACATTTGTTTACGGAAACAGAGTCGAAAGGAGCAAACCGAATCCAGATATTTTCTTGAAAGCGGCAGAAGAACTGCATCTTCCTATGGAAGAATGCCTGGTTCTGGAGGATAGTATTGCCGGGGTGGAGGCTGGAAAGAGAGCGGGTGGATATATCATCCACATTCCGGATATTATCGTTGTACCTGAAGAAGTGAAGGTAGGAATTACTGCTGAGATGGAGAGTCTGGAGGAAGTGATCTCTTGGATAGAACATGCAAACCAGTCAGTATAGGAGGAAGCGCAATGTATGAAGAGGAAGTAAGGAAACTGCAGGACATTATTGATGACAGCCAGAATATTGTATTTTTTGGCGGAGCGGGAGTATCTACAGAAAGTAATATTCCGGATTTTCGAAGTGCGGATGGATTGTATCAGCAACAATATAAATATTCGCCGGAACAGATCGTCAGCCATAGCTTTTTTGTGCGAAATACGGAAGCATTCTATGAATTCTACAAAAGTAAGATGATGTTCCTGGATGCGAAACCGAATCCGGCACACAAGAAGCTGGCGGAATTGGAAGCGGCGGGAAAGTTATCGGCGGTGATCACGCAGAATATTGACGGGCTTCATCAGGCGGCGGGAAGCAAGAATGTACTGGAACTTCATGGAAGTATCCATCGCAATTACTGTCAGCGGTGTCATCAGTTTTATGATGCGGCTTATGTAAAGAATGCAGAAGGGATTCCGAAGTGTTCTTGTGGCGGTGTGATCAAGCCAGATGTGGTATTGTACGAAGAAGGATTGGATTCTTCCATTATTGAAAAGAGCATTCATGCGATCAGTATGGCGGATACACTGATCATTGGCGGAACTTCACTGGTGGTATATCCGGCTGCCGGATTCATCGATTATTTTCGCGGAAAACATCTGGTCGTGATTAATAAGAGTGCTACAGCCAGAGAGGTTGGAGCAGAGCTTACGATTGCTGCTCCTATCGGTCAGATTATGGATCAGATTGTCTGCTAGGAGGATGAGCATGGTGTTATACGGGAAGGAAACGAAGAAGGCGTGTGAGAATTTTGCATTGGGGACAGAGCGAACCCGCCTTCCGTTAATCTATGCAATGCTGGATGTCAAAAAAGCTGCGGCCATGTCTCACAAGGAACTGGGACTGATGGAAGGATGGAAAGCAGATGCCATCATGGCGGCATGCGACAATCTGAAGCAGGAAAAGTATCAGGAAAATTTCTGCATTCATCCACTTCAGGGTGGTGCAGGAACTTCTACGAATATGAATGTGTGTGAGACGGTGGCAGGCTGTGCGCTGGTATCTCTGGGAAAGGATGCCACAGATTATGATGTGATTCATCCACTGGATGATGTGAATAAAGGACAATCTACCAATGATGTCTATCCAACCGCTCTTCGTATTGCAGCAATCCGGCTGGTGCGTAAGTTAAGCGATGAGGTCAGCCGACTGCAGGAGAGCCTGCAGAAGAAGGAACTGGAATACAAAGATATTCTGAAACTGGGACGGACGGAGCTTATGGATGCCCTGCCGCTTACCATGGGAGAAGAATTCGGCGCATATGCCCAGGCCATTGGAAGAGATCGCTGGCGCATCTATAAAGTCGAAGAGAGACTTCGACAGGTCAATCTCGGTGGAACGGCCATCGGACTTGGGGATAACGCGAATCGGAAATATATGTATCTGGTGATAGAACATCTACGTGAAATGACGGGAATCGGGCTTGCGAAAGCAGAATATCCTGTAGATCTGACCCAGAATAACGATGTCTTTGTGGAAGTCTCGGGCTTACTGAAGGCACTTGCTGTGAACCTTATGAAGATTGCCGGAGATCTGCGCTGGATGAATTCTGGTCCTAAGGGAGGTCTGGGAGAGTTGATTCTGGAAGAAGTGCAGGCAGGAAGTACTATCATGCCGGGCAAAGTGAATCCAGTCATCCCAGAAATGGTGACCCAGGTAGCCATGAAGGTCATGGCAAATGATCAGGCGATTGCATATGCCGCTGCAAACGGCAACTTTGAGCTGAATGCATTTCTGCCATTGATCGCAGATAGCCTGTTGGAAAGTCTGGAACTTTTGATTCGAGCATCGGAGATCTTCCGCAAGAAATGTATTGATACGCTGCGGGTCAATAAAGAAGGGTGTAGAAAGCATCTGGAAGGATCGCTGGCAGATGTGACGCATATGTCTGTGAAAATCGGATACGATCAGGCGGCGGAGATTGCAAAGTCCCAGGAATTCCATGAGAATGCAGAGAGATAAGTACAGGAATGGAAAAGGTTCCATAGAATAAGCAGTAAAATAAAAACAGACAGGGATATATGAAAAAAGATGTATCCGCTGTCTGTTTTTATTTTATAGAAAGGATTCAGATGTTATGAGATCTATAAAAAGGGAAAAATCTCGATGCTTCGTTCCAGGATGCCTTGCATGTATGCGATGGCGGTTCCATAGTTGGTCATAGGAATTCCGGCATCTTCCGCACATTTGATACGATATTTCATCTCTCGCTCATTCAGTGTACAGCCGCCGCAATGCACGATGAGTTTATATTTGCCAAGTTCCAATGGAAATTCGGTACCGCTGGTAAATTCAAAGTTCAGATGCTTCCCTGTGTGATTCTGAATCCACCGCGGTAATTTGACGGTGCCGATGTCGTCGCACTGGCGATGATGGGTGCATCCCTCAGATATCAGAATCGTGTCGCCATCTTCCAGGGTATCCAAAGTTCTGGCTCCATTTACGACAGTCTTCAGATTGCCCTTGTATCTGGCAAATAAGATGGAAAAGGAAGTTAACGGAATATCGCGGGGAGTATCGGCGGATACCTTGGCGAACACCTGGCTGTCCGTAATGACAAGTGAGGGCTTTTTGCCCAGAGAGTCAAGAGTTTCCCGCAATTCATGTTCTTTTACTACAATAGCGGTAGCGTCAGCTTCCAGAATATCACGGATTGTTTGCTGCTGAGGCAGGATAAGACGACCCTTTGGAGCCGCTTTATCAATCGGAACCACCAGGACAACAAAGTCTGAAGGATGAATCAAGTCTCCCACAATCCGTAACTTATTGTCTTCTGTCGGTGCAAGAGCAGCAATCAGTTCTTTTAATTCATGGATATTCGTTTTATCAGCTGCACTCACCCAGATTACATGATCTGACGATAACGAAGCAGGAATATTTTGAGCAGAGAAAGTTCTGTCCTCTATAAGATCCGCCTTATTCATAACCACTACATAAGGAATCTGCTTGCCCTTGATTCGATCAAGAATAGCACAATCCTCACCGGTCATACCAATCGTACCATCCACGACCAATACAGCAATATCCGTCTTATTCAATACCTGATAAGCCTTCTGAATACGAAGTGCACCAAGCTCACCCTCATCATCAAGCCCCGGTGTATCAATCATAACCACCGGACCCAGAGGAAGAAGCTCCATCGCCTTTAATACAGGGTCCGTAGTAGTACCCTTCACATCCGATACAATCGCAAGACTTTGCCCCGTCAGTGCATTGATCACACTAGATTTACCCGCATTCCTTCGGCCAAAAATACCGATATGAACACGCTCCGCAGATGGTGTATTATTCAAACTCATATATAAACCTCCTTAGGTGGGGACGGGGGTTTTTTCAATTTCCTCCGTCCCAGATTAAAATATCCCTGTCCCAAATTCATTTTACCGTGTCCCTAATTGTTCAACGAGTCGCCTCTGGAGGTGACGACGTGGTATCCGATGGATTCCATGCGTCGTTCCATGCAGTGGCGGCATTCGGCGGCTTCGTCTCCGGTACAGATTTTGTTGTCGTACAGTAGATAATCTTTGCGGACGCTGGTTGGTGAGAGATTAGGCATGACGACATTTGCACCTGCCTGGATTCCCATCTCGCGGCCTCTAGGATGGATAGTTCCCAATGCGGTGGTAGCTGGCAGCAGTACTTTGGGAATCATCAGCCGGATCAGGCCCAGCATGAATAAGGTAAGTTCCAGTGTGCCGGCTGGTTCATTGGCAAATGTTGTGTCATGGTGTGGAATAAATGGCCCGATTCCGACCATATGTGGGTTCAGATCATGGATAAACAGCATATCTTCTGCAAGGTGTTCGGGGGTCTGATATGGTGACCCCACCATGAAGCCGGTTCCTACCTGGTAGCCGATTTCCTTCAGATCCCACAGGCATTGTTGCCTTGCCTTAGCGTTTAAACATGCGGGATGAAGCCGGGAATAGTGCTCTTCGTTATAGGTTTCATGTCTTAGGAGATATCGGTCTGCGCCCGCATCGAAGAAACGCTGATAGCTTTCGCGAGATTTTTCACCAATCGAGAGTGTAATCGCGCAATCTGGATAAAGGGTCTTTATCTTGCGAATGAGATGAACCATCTTATCATCGGTATAAAATCCATCTTCACCACCCTGCAGGACAAATGTTCGAAATCCCAGAGAATATCCAGACTGACAACAGGATAGAATCTCTTCTTCTGTCAGACGATAACGGTTCGCGTTGAGATTGCTCTTACGGATGCCGCAGTACAGGCAGTCATTGCGGCAATAGTTGGTAAATTCAATCAGCCCGCGGACATAGACATCATGCCCATAGTATTGATGCCGTTCTTCGCGGGCAAGTGAAAATAAGTATTCCGCAAGTTCTGGTGTTCGTCCGGCAATCAGAGTAGTCCATTCTGCATGGGACAGGTTGCGTTCGCGATGTAATTTGTCAATCAATTGTTGCAATTCTTTGTCTTCTTTCATAAATTTTTCACTCTTAACCTCTTTATTTTCAAAGAAAAAACCTGACACCTCAGGCGTCAGGTTCTAAAGGACAGCATAGTGTACTGTCCATATGTTTTTTTGAATCTGTGCGCCTTCTCACGCAGAGTAATTCTTTGTGATTAGTACGTGCTAAAGAAATTATAACACACTGGCAGATGTCAGACAATAAAAGATAATGTTTTCACGAACGGAAAGTGTGTTATACTGAAACTATGCGAAAATAAATCGATGTATTGAGGAGAATGATATTGAAATGGAAATAGAACAGGTGACGCATGATTTTGCTCCGGTTTTTGATGAGCATTCCAGAATTCTCATGCTGGGAACCATGCCGTCTCCCAAATCCCGGGAGGTAGGCTTCTACTATGGACATCCCAGGAATCGTTTCTGGAAGGTTGTATCTGATGTGTGCGAAGAACCGCTGCCGGAGACGAAAGAAGAAAAGATTGCATTTGCACTGAGAAATAAGATTGCAGTGTGGGACGTGCTGGCGGGATGTGAGATCCGTGGCGCGGAAGACAGTAGTATCCGCAATCCGGTCCCGAATGATATGAATAAAGTAATAAAACAGGCAAAGATCCATGCCATCTTCACGACCGGAACAAAGGCAGCGCAGTTGTATCGGCGGTATTGCTATCCGAGAACCAAAATGGAGGCAATCGCACTTCCGTCTACAAGCCCGGCAAATTGCCGGATGTCTTACGAAGAACTATACGAAGCATATGCGGTGATCCGAAAATATATTTTGTAAAAGATGTATGATTAAAGATCATGCAGATGAATGGGAGGTAATGCAGGCTATGATGACAAGGGAAGAAAGAGTCAGCCATCTGATTGAATATTTGAAAGGTGAAAATCAAGGATATGCATCTTTGCAGGAGCCTGTTAATTATGAAGGAAAGAGGCGGCTGTTGAGAAGCCTTATGAATGTGCGTTTTCCAGGAGAAGCCGGTGACGATTTCCTTGTGCTGCAGGACGAATTGCTGCAAGAAGAGAATCAGGAAAAAGGGATTGTAACAATAGAAGAGATCCCTGCAATTCAAAGTGTTTATCCTTGTACTGACATGAAAAATGCAGAGAAGATCTCACTCTGGAAGGGCGATATCACAAGACTTGCCGCAGATGCCGTTGTAAATGCAGCCAACAGCCAGATGCTTGGCTGCTTCGTGCCATGCCACGGGTGCATCGATAATGCGATACACTCAGCAGCAGGAATTCAACTTCGTAACGAATGCGCAGAACTTATGGAAGCACAAGGGCACGAAGAAGCGACCGGCAAAGCCAAGATTACAGGCGGATACAATCTGCCCGCCAGATACGTCATTCATACTGTCGGACCAATCGTAGGTATGGAAGTGACGGAAAAGCAAAAAGAAGAATTAAAATCCTGCTACTTAAGCTGCCTGAAACTGGCAGAAAAGGAAGGACTAACATCCATTGCATTCTGCTGCATCTCGACAGGAGAATTCCATTTCCCCAACAAACTTGCGGCCCAGATTGCCGTCGAGACCGTAGACAGATACCTTACCAAGTCCAGGATAGAACGCGTAATATTCAACGTATTTAAAGAGGAAGATTTTAATATATATAAGAAACTATTTCGTTAAGGGGGACGGGGGTTTTTTCAATTTACCCCGTCCCAACCTGTTCAGAAAGGACTCAAGATGGAGAATTTGATCTTTAGTTTAAATGCAACGGTTCCGGTATTCTTGATGATGGTACTGGGATTGATTTTTAAGAAAATTGGTTGGATTGATGATGTGTTTGCTGCGAAGATGAATAAGTTTGTCTTTACTGTGCCATTGCCGGTGCTGGTGTTCAGTGATCTGGCAACGGTGGATTTTAGTCAGGTGTGGGATGTGAAGTTTGTGCTGTTCTGCTTTGTTGTGACGCTTCTTAGTATTGCAATTTCGGCGCTGATTTCATTCCTGTGGAAGGATCGTTCCATCCAGGGTGAGTTCATCCAGGCATCCTATCGCAGCAGTGCAGCGCTTCTTGGAATTGCTTTTATTCAAAATATCTATGGAACATCTGGGATGGCACCGCTGATGATCATTGGCAGTGTGCCGCTGTATAATATCATGGCAGTGGTAGTGTTGTCTGTATTCCGCCCAGGACAGAATGGTATGGACAGAAGAGTGATAAAAAAGACGCTGAAAGGTATCGTAACCAACCCGATTATTATTGGAATTGTGGCAGGCTTTTTGTGGTCTGCTCTTCAGATACCAATGCCGCATATTATGGAAAAGACGGTGACCAGTATTGCCGGAGTAGCAACGCCGATGGGGCTGATGGCAATGGGTGCGACTTTCGATATTAAAAAAGCCTTTGCAAAGGTAAAACCTACGGTCATAGCCACATTGATTAAATTGGCAGGATTTTGTGCAATCTTCCTGCCGCTTGCAGTACAATTCGGTTTCCGGCAGGAAGAACTGGTGGCGATTCTCGTGATGCTGGGATCCGCAACAACGGTAAGCAGCTTTGTTATGGCCAAGAATATGGGGCACGAAGGGGTACTGTCCTCCAGTGTAGTAATGCTGACTACATTATTCAGCGCATTTACATTGACAGGATGGCTGTACGTATTGAGGAGCATGTCGTTAATTTAGGGACGTAGTAAAGTGAAAGAATACCCCGGGGTAAAGTGCAACTTTACCCCGGGGTATTCTTTCACTTTACTACGTCCCTATTTGACAAAAATTCAATAAGAAATATAATGAAATATAAGTATTATGAAGAGGAGTTGAAATCAAATGGCAAGAAAAGATTTTGGAGCGAAACCTTTAACTTATCCGCAGCCGGTGCTGATTATCGCAAGTTACGATGAAAATGGTGTTCCGGATGCGATGAATGCGGCGTGGGGAGGTATCAGTGAATCGAATGAGATATCGATGTGTTTATCAGTGGGACATAAAACGGTTAAGAATATCTTGTCTCGACAGGCATTTACCGTAAGTATGGCAGATGCTGCCCATGTTGTGGAATGTGATTATGTTGGAATTGAATCTGGCAATCAAGTGGCAAATAAGATGGAAAAAGCAGGGTTTACCGTTGAAAAAAGTGAACGAGTGGATGCGCCGATTATTAATGAACTGGCTGTTTGCCTGGAGTGTAAGCTTAAAAGCTATGATCCGGAAACTTGCCGTATGGTTGGGGAAATCATCAATGTGAGTGTGGATGAATCTGTGATGACAGACGGGAAAGTAGATGTAGACAAAGTTGCACCGATTACCTTTGACCCATTTAATAATGCGTACCATGTTCTGGGAGTAAAAGTTGGCAATGCTTTTGCGGATGGAGCGAAGCTTAAGTAACAATTAAGAGGGTTCCGACACTCTTAAGGATTTCTGAAAATTTTTTAAACTTCTTGACAAACGTTACTTTGATGGCTATGATAGTCATTAGTTCAATTTAAGATATAAAGGCATTGAAAAAGAGGAGTATGCATGATTGCCCTGACAGAGAGAGCAGCCCACTGGTTGAGAGGCGCTTAAGGAAGTAGGATGCAGAAGGTAGCTTTGGAGCCGGATGGCTGAACTATTGCGACAATGACCGCGGATATTCGTGAGAGTGATCACAGGATCAAGTGAGGATCAGGTAGAATATTAGGCCATCCCGGAGTCGTTCCCGTTATAGAATATGATGAGATATATAGAAGGTATTTCTACTATATAAATAAAGGTGGTACCGCGATGACAGTCGCCCTTTACGTTTTGTAGAGGGCGTTTTTTTTCGCCCTTAAATGTGAAAATAATGTGAACTTATTTATGAGGTGAGGAGGAAATTATGAGCCAGAAGCTTGAGACGACTTACAATCCGAAAGAGATTGAGCCAAAATTGTATGAAAAATGGTGTGAGAACAAGTATTTTCACGCTGAAGTAGACAGAAGCCGTAAACCATTTACAACTGTTATGCCGCCGCCGAATATCACCGGTAAGCTGCACATGGGCCATGCGCTCGACAATACTTTACAGGATATCCTGATTCGTTATAAGAGAATGCAGGGCTACAACACATTGTGGGTGCCGGGAACTGACCATGCCGCAATCTCTACAGAGGTTAAGGTAACGAACCAGTTGAAAGAAGAAGGTATTGATAAGAAAGAACTGGGACGTGAGAAGTTCTTGGAGAGAACCTGGCAGTGGAAGGAAGAATACGCAGGAACCATCGAAGGACAGCTGAAGAAGCTGGGTGTCTCCTGTGATTGGGACAGAGAGCGTTTCACGATGGACGAAGGATGTTCCAAGGCGGTAGAAGAAGTATTTATTAAGTTATATGAAGAAGGATATATCTACAGAGGATCCAGAATCATCAACTGGTGTCCAGTATGTAAGACCTCCCTTTCTGATGCGGAAGTGGAACATGAAGAACAGGATGGATTCTTCTGGCATATTAAGTACCCAATCGTTGGTACCGATGATTTCCTGGAGATTGCTACTACACGTCCTGAGACCATGCTTGGTGATACTGCGATCGCAGTACATCCGGATGATGAGAGATATAAAGATATCGTTGGCAAGAAAGCCATACTTCCGCTGGTGAATCGTGAGATTCCAATCGTTGCGGATTATTATGTTGATAAAGAATTCGGAACAGGTGCAGTTAAGATTACACCGGCACACGACCCGAACGACTTTGAAGTTGGAAAACGCCACAATCTGGAAGAGATCAATGTTCTGAATGATGATGCTACAATTAACGAAAAAGGCGGCAAGTATGCCGGAATGGATCGTTATGAGGCAAGAAAAGCTATGGTAAAAGATCTGGAAGAGCAGGGATATCTGGTAAAGGTTGTTCCACATTCTCATAATGTAGGAACTCACGACAGATGTCACACAACCGTTGAGCCAATGGTAAAACAGCAGTGGTTCGTAAGAATGGAAGAGTTGGCAAAACCAGCTATCGAAGCTGTAAAGAACGGTGACCTGAAGTTTGTACCAGAGCGTTTTGATAAAATATATCTGCACTGGCTGGAGAATATCCGCGATTGGTGTATATCCAGACAGATCTGGTGGGGACACAGAATTCCTGCATATTACTGTGACGAGTGTGGTGAGATCGTAGTTTCCAGGGGCATGCCGGAAAAATGTCCGAAGTGCGGATGTACACATTTCACACAGGATGAAGATACACTGGATACCTGGTTCAGTTCTGCATTATGGCCGTTCTCTACTCTGGGATGGCCGGATCAGACGGAAGACCTGGATTATTTCTATCCGACAGATGTTCTGGTAACTGGATACGATATTATCTTCTTCTGGGTAATCCGTATGGTGTTCTCTGGATATGCACACACTGGAAAATCACCATTCCATACCGTATTCATCCACGGTCTGGTAAGAGACTCTCAGGGACGTAAGATGAGTAAATCTCTTGGAAATGGTATTGACCCACTGGAGATTATTGATCAGTACGGTGCTGATGCATTGCGTATGACATTGATCACGGGAAATGCACCTGGTAATGATATGCGTTTTTATAATGAAAGGGTGGAAGCCAGCCGTAATTTTGCGAATAAGGTATGGAATGCGTCTCGTTTTATCCTGATGAATATTGAAGGCAAAGAGATCACTGAGCCGGTAGATATCACACTTCGTCCAGCTGACTGCTGGATTCTGTCCAGATGTAATAATCTGGTAAAAGATGTAACGGAGAATATGGATAAGTTCGAGCTTGGAATCGCACTTCAGAAAGTATATGATTTCATCTGGGATGAGTTCTGTGACTGGTACATTGAGCTGGCAAAATACCGTATTTATCATGCGGATGAAGATGCACAGAGTGCAAATGATGCAATGTGGACATTACGGGAAGTACTGAAGAAGTCATTGAAACTGCTGCATCCGTTCATGCCTTTCGTGACAGAGGAAATATATGGAAATGTTTGTCCGGAAGAAGAGTCACTGATGTTATCCGACTGGCCGGTATATGATGAAAAGCTTAATTTTGCAGATGCAGAGAATATTGCGGAACATCTCAAAGCAATCGTCAAAGGTGTCCGTAATGTTCGTGCAGAGATGAATGTACCGAATTCCAGAAAAACAAAAGTATATATTGTATGTGAGGACGAGATGCTCTGTAAGGGACTTGAGTCCCTGAAACAGTCTGCGGTTATGATGGCAGCAGCAAATGATTTTGTTATTCAGCACGATAAGACTGGAATTGCAGAGGATGCAGTATCCATCGTAGTACCAGATGCAACCGCATATGTACCGTTAGAAGAGTTGATTGATTTCGAACAGGAAATCGAGCGTCTGACGAAGGAAGAGGCACGTCTGACGAAAGAAATCGCTCGTGCGTCTGGAATGTTGAATAATGAAAAATTCGTAAGCAAAGCACCAGCGGCAAAGGTGCAGGAAGAAAGAGACAAACTTGAGACATACAAACAGATGATGGAACAAGTAAAAGAACGGCTGGAAGGATTAAAAGCAAAACAGTCATAAGGGGATATTATGAAGAAAATTCATTTTAAGAAGCCTGATGTGAAAGGGGCAATTCATAAACTGAAGAATCTGAAAAAGGAAGATGTGAGGGAATATTGGAAAGCAAAAAAGGAGCGGCGTGCACGTATTATAGAGGAGCGGCGCAACAGTGCTTTTGCTAAAAAAATGAAGCCAGTCTATCGTTTTATGAATCGATTTTCACTGGTATTTCACGCATTACTTGCGTGCATCATTAATTTCGCGATCGAAGCGATTTCCAGACATTCTGCCGCGGAAGCGTGGGGATATATGACAGGGACACCGGTGGTGTTCCTGTACAATGCATTTATGATATTTATAACATTTTCTGTGGTATATCTGTTCAAACGCCGGGTGTTTGTACGTATTATCATCAGTGTCCTGTGGATGGTGCTGGGAATTGCCAACGGATATATGCTTATGAAGCGAGTTACGCCTTTTAATGCACAGGATCTTAAAATGGCAAAGGATGCGACTGCGCTGATCAATAATTATTTCAATGGGTTTGAATTGATTATTCTGGCTGTCGGAATTGTGGCAGTCATTATCTGGATCATATCCATGTGGAAACGCGGCGGACAGTATGAAGGCAAGCTTCACCGTGTATGGGCGCTGATTGGGATCATTATCTGCGCAGTATCTTATGGAGTCATCTCAGATCTGGCTGTGGAAAAGAGGGTAGTATCAACTTATTTTGGAAACATCGCCTTTGCGTATGAAGATTACGGTCTTCCATACTGCTTTATGGCCAGTCTGTTCAATACAGGAATTAATGAGCCAAATGATTATAACGAAGAGACCATTGCAGAGATCAGCAATAACGGCGAGATTACAAAGAGTGAGACAGGATTGTCGGATGAAGAAAAGCCGAATATTATCTTTATTCAGTTAGAGTCGTATTTTGATGTGGATGAGGCAGAATTCTTTACAACATCTCAGGATCCATGCCCGAATCTGCATGAGATGTATAATAATTATTCATCTGGTTATTTCAAAGTACCTTCTGTAGGTGCCGGTACGGCGAATACGGAGTTTGAAGTGCTGACGGGTATGAATATGAGATATTTTGGACCAGGTGAATACCCATATAAGACGGTATTAAAGAATCAGACATGTGAGAGTGCCGCGACAGCATTGGCGGCATTAGGCTATGGAACTCACGGACTTCATAATAATGGAGGAAACTTCTATAGCCGTGCGAAGGTGTATAATAATATCGGGTTTGATACATTTACCAGTAAGGAATTTATGAATATCTTACAGACTACGGAAAATGGATGGGCTAAGGATGATATTCTGATTCAACATATTCTGGAAGCGATGGATACCACTGAGCAGCAGGATTTTGTGTTTGGTGTCAGTGTACAGGGACATGGGGATTATCCAGAAGAGAAGGTACTGGAGAATCCGACGATTACCATAGAAGGAATTGAAGATGAAGGCCTGAAAAATAAATGGGAATACTATGTAAATCAGGTCTATGAGATGGATCAGTTTGCAGGCAATCTGGTCAAAGCAATCGAAGAGCGTGGAGAACCGACGGTTATTGTATTCTATGGAGATCATCTTCCGACGATGGGATTAAAAGCTGAAGATCTAAAAGGACGTTACCTGTATAACACGAATTATGTGATCTGGGATAATATTGGTCTGGAGAAAGTGGATCGTAACATTGCGTCTTACCAGATTATGGCGGATGTATTTGAGCGTCTGGATATTCATTCCGGTACCGTGTTCAATTATCATCAGGAAAGAAGACAGACCAAGAATTATCTGGCAGATCTGGAACTTCTGCAATATGATATCTTATATGGCAATCAGTACGTGTATGACGGAGAAGAACCGATTACAAAAGGACATATGGTCATGGGTGTCCGGGATGTGACGCTGACGAATATTGTGCCACATCTAAAGAGCGGTTACAGCCTGTACGGCGAGAACTTTACAAAGTCAAGTAAGGTATATGTCAATGGAGAAAAGCAGAAGAGTTCATTCTTGAACAATACGCGAATTGATATCTCAGATATTGAATTGCAAGACGGCGATGTGATCGTAGTTCAGCAGATGGGATCAAGCAATACATTGTTCCGCAAGTCGGATGAATATATTTATCAAGATGGTGAATTAAAGGTTCAGGAAGGAACTGCGACCGATAAGACAAGATCCTGGGTTGAGCAGGCAGAAGAGGAAGAAGAGTAAGATGATAAAAGAGTCATTCACATATGAGGAAGCGACTGCTTATATCGAAGAAATACCAAAATTTACGCAAAAGCACACGCAGGAACATACCAGAGAATTCTTGCGAAGACTTGGTGATCCGGGTATGGACCGGAAGATTATTCATGTGGCAGGGACCAACGGGAAAGGTTCTGTGTGTGCGTATTTGCAGGCAATCTTAATGGCAGAGGGGAAAAGAACAGGATTCTTTACTTCCCCTCATCTTGTATCTGTCAACGAGCGGATACAAGTAGACCATACACAGATAGATAATGAGACGTTTCTTCGGGTATTTCTGCAGGTGCTGGAAGTCGTAAGACAGATGGAAGAAGAGGGAATTGCACATCCCTCTTATTTTGAATTTTTACTGGGGATGGGTATGAAAGCATTTGCCGGTACGGATGTGGAATACATTATTTTGGAGACTGGTCTGGGTGGCAGGCTGGATGCGACGAATTCCATCCCACAGCCTGCACTTTCTATTATTACGTCGATCAGTCTTGATCACACGGCAATTCTGGGAGATACGATTGAAGAAATTGCAGCTGAAAAGGCTGGAATTATCAAGCGTGGAGTCCCGATCTTCTATGACGGGAGCAATCCAAAAGCTGCTGAGGTCATCCGTCAGACAGCCCGTAAGCAGGGGGCTCCTTGTAGAGAAATATCGAAAAATGCGTTCGAAATCCAAGAAGTTACTCGGAAACATATTGCATTTTCACGGGCGAATGCGTATGATAAAGATGTTATCTATCAGGTGCCGATCTGTGGATGCTATCAGGCAATGAATGCAGAGATTGCACTGGAAGCAGCGGAATATCTGTTGCAAGGAGAAGTTATCCATGAAGACCGGTGGCAGAAGGCACTTGCTTCGATTCACTGGGAAGGCAGAATGGAGCAGGCGGCACCGCATCTTGTGATTGATGGTGCCCACAATCCCGGAGCAATCGAGGCATTTGTAGAGAGTATGAAAGCACTTGGCGCGGATGAAGGAGAAGGTCCGGTGATTCTGTTCTCTGCAGTGAGTGACAAGAAGTATGAGCAGATGATTGCTTATCTGTGTGAGAATCTCAATGCGAAAGCCTATGTGATTACGGAGATTGAAGACGCGAGAAAGGTCCCAGCAGAAGAACTGGGACAGGTGTTTAGGAGATATACGACGAAGCCGGTTATCTGTGAAGTGGATATAGTGGATGCACTTAAGGCGGCAGAGAAGCAGAGGGGTGAACACGGTGATGTCTATTGCCTGGGTTCCCTGTACCTTGCGGGAATGGTAAAGAAGCTGTTGGAAGGAGGCGGTTACCATGCTAAATTTTGAAGAAGAGTTAAAGAAGTTCCAGCCGAGTCTGGAAGTAGAGGATATAGAGGACGCTGTCTATCAGGAAGATCTGACAGACATGACGGATATTTTACGAGAGATGATTGAACAAACCAAGTAGTTGAAGGGGTACGAGGGTAGTATATGGATTATACAACAAAATTGTCTTACCAGTCCATGTACTGGTATAATGATGGATTGAAGAAAGCGAAGATTCGAGATTTGTCCGGTGCAATTGCATCTTTGAAGAAGAGTTTACAGTATAATAGAGGGAATATTGCATCCAGGAATCTGCTGGGGCTTGTGTATTATGGGCGAGGAGATATTGTAGAAGCGTTGGTAGAGTGGGTCTTGAGTAAGAATTTTCAGTCTCATGAGAACATTGCTAATTACTATATTCAGAAAGTCCGGGAGTCTCAGGAAGAACTGGAGATGATCAACCAGGCGATCCGTAGATATAATCAGGCTTTGCTCTACTGTCAGCAGAATGGTGAGGACCTGGCGATCATTCAGCTGAAAAAGGCTGTGGCTGCCCATCCGACGTTCGTAAAAGCGCATCAGCTTCTGGCGTTGCTCTATATCAAGACGGAACAATATGGAGAAGCAAGGCAATCCATCCGTGCCGCTCATAAGCTGGATACGACGAATGAGATTACCCTGCGATACATGCATGAATTGAATCAGATCCGTAAGGCAAGGACGGTGAAGATCAAGGAAAAAGACAAGAAGGAAAAGCATACTGTTACCTACAATATTGGTAATGAGACTATTATTCAACCGGTATCTTCCAGTTATAAGGATAATGCCGGGCTGCACAGTGTTGTGAATATTGCACTGGGTGTATTGGTAGGCGTGGCTGTGATGTGGTTTTTAATCATGCCGGCGATGAACGCTTCCCGGCAGGAAAAGGTGAATCAGCAGACGGTGGAATTCAGTGATAAGATTGCCACTCAGGAGGCGCAGATCAGCGCACTGAAAAAAGAACTGGAAGAATACCGCTCTACCAGTGAAGAGACGCAGAACGCGCAGGCCACGGCAGAATCCACGCAGAGCAGTTATGAGATTGTGATGTCGATTGCAGCCCATTACCGGGCAGGGGATATGAGTGATGCCGCTATGCTGGAGGAGCTTCTGAAGGTGAATGCAGATTCGCTGGGGACAGTTGGAAGGGATAAGTTTGAAGAGATTACATCGGAGTTATATCCAAGAATGTGTTCGAATCTATTTGCAACATCCCAGCAGAATTATGAAGTTGCCAATTATGATACGGCAATTACCAATCTGGAACAGGTCATGCAGATGGATGCAGGTTATAATGACGGGGCAGCAATGCTCTTGTTGGCACAGTCCTATGAGAAGAAGGGTGACCAGGATCAGGCGAATATGAAGTATCAGAAGATTATCGAAGATTATCCGGATACAGATGCGGCAAATGCTGCTCAGGAAGCTCTGGATGCGCAGAATTCCGGTGGCGATAATGCTGACGGTGATGCAGGAAGTACAGAAGAATAGGGAGTTTTTATATACAAAAGAAAAGGATATGCATAAAAATATGTGCATGTCCTTTTTTCTGTTCTTTTTTACGTATAGAACAGCTTTGAGGAAGGAGACGAATATGAAGTATCAGGTACAGGAGAATTGTCTGACGGTGTTCCTGCCCCGAGAATTGGATCACCACAATGCCGAAGAGATCAGGAAGGAATCCGATCACTTAATTGAACACAATCATATCAGGTATGTCATCTTTGATTTTGCGGAGACGAATTTTATGGACAGTTCCGGGATCGGTGTGATCATGGGGCGTTATAAACGAATCTATATGCTGGGAGGAGAGGTGTGTGCAGTGCATGCCAATGAAAGAATGAAGAAGATATTGACGATGTCAGGAGTAACCAAAATAATGCAGATATATGAGGAGGATAAGTAGATGGAACATACCAATGAGATGCAGTTAATCTTTGACAGCCGCTCGTCCAACGAATCATTTGCCAGAGTGACGGTGGCGGCATTTATGACAGCGTTGAATCCGACGGTGGAAGAAGTATCCGATGTGAAGACGGCGGTCTCTGAGGCAGTGACCAATGCAATCATTCATGGATATGAAAATGAGGTACATAACATCTGTATCCGTTGCCGTACTGAGGATAAGACGCTTTATCTGGAGATATCGGATGAAGGAAAAGGAATTGAGGATGTGCAGCAGGCGATGGAGCCGATGTTCACAACAAAACCAGAGCTGGATCGTTCTGGAATGGGGTTCTCTTTTATGGAGGCCTTCATGGATCATCTGGAAGTCGTATCTGCTCCTGGGAAGGGGACGACGGTCAAGATGGAAAAAACAATTGGAAAAGGACGGAGATTATGGACCACACAATCGCTTTGATTCAGAGATCTCACGAAGGGGATGAAGAAGCAAGAGCACGATTAGTGGAGGAAAATGCAGGTCTTGTCTGGTGTATTGTGAAGCGGTTCTATAATCGGGGTGTCGAGGCAGAGGATCTCTTCCAGGTGGGGAATATCGGACTTTTAAAAGCAATTGATAAGTTTGATCTGACTTACGATGTTAAGTTCTCCACCTATGCGGTGCCAATGATCTCGGGGGAGATCAAACGATTCTTAAGGGATGACGGTATGATCAAGGTCAGTCGCTCTCTGAAGGAACTGGCGTACAAGGCATATATTTGTCAGGAAAAACTGCAGGAACAATGGGGGAGGGATCCGACGGTCACAGAGATTGCAGAGCAGCTTGGCGTGGAGAGAGAAGAACTTACCATGGCGCTGGATGCCAACAGCGATATTGAATCCCTGCACAAACCGATTTTCCAGAAAGAAGGGCAGGAGATCCGTCTAATGGACAAGCTGCCTGAAAAAGAAGGGAACGAAGACCGGATTCTGGATCACATGCTGTTACAACAGCTGCTGGCCTATCTGGACAAAGAAGAACGACAACTGATCTATCTGCGCTATTTTGCCAATCAGACGCAATCCCAGGTCGGAAAGACATTGGGAATCTCGCAGGTTCAGGTGTCGCGAATGGAAAAGAAAATATTGAAAAATCTGCGGGAACGAATATAACAGGCATACCATGTATATTTTTTTCTGAAATCATCCATACTAATCTGCAAAAAGAATGAAGAGGTGGATCGTATGGATGAGGCAAGGAAAAAGCTCAGGGTATGCCTGATCTGCGTTGTGGCAGTGGCAGTCATTGTTGGGTGCATCTATTATTTTGGAAGTGTAAGAGAACAGAATAATGTCAGTGAAGGGACGCTGGTCCGTCTGGAGGAAGAGATTGTGGAGGACGGAAGATAGAGATGGCGGGCAGTAATGAGACAGTATACATTAAGGCAGACCGGGATGTGGAGGTGAGCAACCCAGATGTTACGTTGGGAGATGTGCTGACCATGGAATGTTCGAATCCACATATTGTACCCAAACTAAACACTATAAAATTGCTAAAATTTCATCACACGGATAACAAGAATCAGAATCGGGTTGCAGTCTCTGTCTTAAAGGTGATTGAGTGTATCCACAAGGAATATCCCAATATCAATGTGGAGAATATGGGAGAGACTGATTTTATTGTTACCTATGAAGTGCAAAAAGATTCTGGAGGTATCTGGCATTATGCGAAGATTACGGCAGTGGTGATCATTAGCTTTATTGGGGCGGCATTTTCTATTATGGCATTTAACAATGATGTAGACACCACCAAGATGTTCGCACAGATCTACCAATTACTGACGGGTAAGACTTCTGATGGATTTACGATACTCGAGCTTACTTATTGTATCGGACTGATTATAGGAATATTGACGTTCTTCAATCATTTTGGGAAGAAAAAGTTTACCGTTGATCCAACACCTATGGAAGTAGAGATGCGACTATACGAAAACGATATTCAGACCACCCTGATTGAGAATTACTCCAGAAAGGAGAAAGAACTGGATGTGGGCAGCACAGATCATACTGGCCGTCATCGGTCTTAGCTCCGGGTTAGTGGTGGCAGGAGGACTCTTCTCATTTATCAGTGGTCTCGGCGTCATCTCTGACTTTGCCGACCGGACACACACCGGAGAACACATTCTTCTCTACGAGACCAGCGTAGCTCTTGGCGGAATCCTGGGGAATATCTTCTTCATATACCATATCGCCATCCCACATGGAGAATGGATGGTGCCAGTCTTCGGTCTGTTTGGCGGAATCTTCGTGGGGTGCTGGGCCATGGCATTGGCAGAAATCCTCAACGTATTCCCCATCTTTATCCGACGAGTCAGGCTGGTCAGAGGAATACAATACCTTATACTGGGGATGGCAATTGGCAAAGGAATCGGGGCGTTCGTATTCTTCGCAGAAAGATGGTAGGTGGGGACGGGGGTATTTTCATTTTCCCCCGTCCCAGATGAAAATATCCCTGTCCCTTTTTGGGTTTGCCCTGTCCCCATTTAAATAGATGAAAATATGATAGTGAAATGATATGGAGGTAAGTAATTGTGGACAAGAAAAAGCAGCAACAAGCATATGAAAATTATGTAAAGCAAAAGACGCCGGTGCACAATCTCCCTGCAAATATGGCAAAAGCATTTGTGGTAGGAGGTGTTATCTGTGTAATTGGACAGGCGATCTTAAATTATTGTGAGAAGATGGGACTTGGCAAGGATATCAGCGGTGGCTGGACTTCTATGATTCTGGTACTGCTCAGTGTGGTTTTGACGGGATTTAATATTTACCCAAGTATCGCAAAATGGGGTGGCGCCGGTGCTTTGGTTCCGATTACTGGATTCGCCAACTCAGTGGCAGCTCCGGCTATTGAGTATAAAAAAGAAGGACAGGTCATGGGAGTCGGCTGTAAAATATTTACCATTGCAGGACCAGTTATCTTGTATGGAATCTTTACAAGTTGGCTTTTGGGACTGGGATATTGGATATTGAAAATCAGTGGTATTGTATAGCCTGACTTGGAAAAATGGATAGATTGTCAATAAGAAAGTGAGAATAATGTATGGAAAAGGGATTACAAAGTATTGCATTTGAGCAGTCGCCGTTTCTTATTACCAGTGCATCTGTGGTAGGGAAGAAGGAAGGCGAAGGGCCTCTGGGAAATATGTTTGATCTGATAGAGACAGAGGATTTATTTGGAGAAGATAATTGGGAATCGGCAGAAAGTGCTATGCAGAAGGAGGCTTGTCTTTTGGCACTTGAAAAAGCACATTTGCTGCCGGAAGACATCCGGTATCTTTTCGGGGGAGATCTTTTGAGGCAGGGAGTAGCGACTTCGATGGGTGTGGAAGAATTGGAGATTCCAATGTTCGGACTTTTCGGAGCATGTTCGACTTCGGGAGAAGCACTGGCGTTGGCGTCTATGAGTGTGGCAGCAGGATATGGAGAATATATGATGGCAGTGACATCCAGCCACTTCGCCAGTGCAGAAAAGGAGTTCCGTTTCCCATTAGGATATGCAAGCCAAAGACCACTGTCCGCGCAATGGACTGTGACGGGAAGCGGTGCATTTATCGTAGGAAAAAGAAGAAGTCATGTCAGGATTACCGGAGTCACCATAGGAAAAATCATTGATTATGGGTTGAAAGATTCCCAGAATATGGGAGCATGTATGGCACCGGCCGCCTGCGATACTATTATAAGAAATCTTGAAGATTTTGAGCGTACACCAGAAGATTATAGCCGTATCATAACTGGAGATCTCGGATACGTCGGTCAGAGCATTCTGTTCGATCTTATGCGGGGAAAAGGATATGATATTAAAGCCAATCATATGGACTGTGGCATGACAATCTTCAATCAACAGTTACAAGATACTCATGCAGGAGGAAGTGGATGTGGATGCGCTGCGACCACATTGTCCGCATATATTCTGCCAAAAATAGAAAAAGGAGAATGGAAAAGAGTATTATTTGTCCCGACTGGGGCACTAATGTCCACCGTCAGCTACAACGAAGGAGCCAGCGTCCCGGGGATTGCACATGGGATTGTACTCGAACATTGCTGATGGGGACACGGCAAATTGAAAAAGGGACACGGAGATTTTCATCTGGGACGGAGGAAAATGAAAAAACCCCCGTCCCCACTTTAGGAGGTTAACATGGATTATATAAATGCATTTTGGGTCGGCGGCTTGATATGTGCCGTCGTACAGATTTTATTAGACAGGACGAAGTTGATGCCGGGGCGTGTCATGGTGCTTTTGGTCTGTACCGGGGCGGTACTTGGAGCATTGCAGATCTACCAGCCTTTTCAGGAGTTTGCCGGAGCCGGAGCGAGCGTACCGCTTACCGGATTTGGCAATCTGTTATGGAAAGGTGTGAAGGAAGCAGTGGATCAGGAGGGATTTATCGGTATCTTTATGGGAGGTTTCAAAGCCAGTGCGGTGGGAATATCGGCGGCATTGATTTTCGGCTATTTGGCATCCTTGATTTTCGAACCGAAGATGAAGAAGTAAAAGGTCGAAAAAAGTAAAAGAATTGTTAAGAAAATCGAAAAATTTGTTGTTTTCTCTATTTATAGATGTTATTGTAAAAAAGGTGGGTTTAACACATGTGCATATATTAGTAGGAGGAAACCAATGAATTACTTAGACATTATCATACCATTTGTCGGTGGATTGGGAATGTTCATCTATGGTATGCAGATTATGGCTCAGGGCCTGGAAAATGCAGCAGGAAATAAGATGAAGACTTTGCTGGAGGTCCTGACCAAGAATAAATTGATGGGTGTTCTTCTGGGAGCGGCAATTACAGCTGTGATTCAGAGCTCATCCGCAACGACCGTCATGGTTGTCGGTTTTGTAAATGCCGGAATCATGAACCTGACACAGGCAATGGGCGTCATCATGGGTGCCAATGTCGGTACGACGGTAACCGGATGGCTGGTATCAGCAGTAGAATGGGCAAAGTTTTTAAGTCCGGCAAAACTGGCGCCAATCGCAGTGATACTTGGTGTTGTTATCATGCTGACAGGAAAGAGACGTTCCTCGAAGGAAATATCTAGTATCATTATCGGATTTGGTCTACTCTTTATCGGAATTACAACCATGTCTTCTGCGGTAGAGCCTTTGCAGGAATCAGAAGCATTCTGTGGAATACTGGTAACATTAGGAAATAATCCGATTATGGGAATCCTGACAGGTGCGTTGGTAACTGCGGTGATTCAGAGCTCCTCAGCTTCGGTCGGTATCCTGCAGAGCCTTGCAGCGGCAGGACTGGTTCCGTTCAGCGCAGCAGTCTACATCATCATGGGTCAGAATATTGGTACTTGTGTGACAGCAATCTTATCAAGTCTTGGAGCTAAGAAAAATGCGAAGACAGCTGCTTTGATGCATCTGTTGTTTAATATTATTGGATCTGTTATTTTTAGTGTTTTTGCAATTGTATTTTTCGAGATTATCAATCCGACGATGGGAGCAGGAATGATCAGTCAGACACAGATCAGTATGGTGCATACGGCATTCAATATTGGAACGACAGTGCTTCTCTTCCCAGTATCTGGCTGGATCATTTCACTGGCGAAGAAGATTGGCCGTGTGGATGAAGATGGACAGGATCAGAGTGTTGTTCTTCTGGATGACCGTATCTTAGAGACTCCTGGAATCGCTTTGCAGTCAACGGTAAAAGAAGTTGCGCGTATGGCCAAGATTGTGGAAGAGTCTTTAGAAGTAGCAAAAGAGGTACTCTTTACACTAAAAGAAGAAGATATCCAATTTCTGAAGGAAGAAGAAGATACCGTAGATAAATTAAGTGCAGGCATCACAAATTACGCAATCAAGCTGAGTTCTTTGCAGATTAGCGAGAAGGAACATCAGGATGTCGCTCATCTGCTCCAGATGATTTCCGATATTGAGCGTATCAGTGACTACTGCGAAAATATTTCCGAATTTGCGGAGACCTTGTATGAGAAGAAAGTGTCCTTCTCTGAGGTGGGGACTGCACAGTTGAAAGAAATGCTGGATGTATGTGCGGATAGTTATAAATATGCATATGAAGCATTTACAGAAAGAAGCCGGGAGAAGGCTCTGAAAGTTATTGAAAAAGAGACGCAGGCAGATGATCTTGAGATTACGCTTAGAAGTAAGCACATCAAGCGTCTTGCGAATAACCAGTGCAACACAGAGGCAGGTGTTGTGTTCCTGGATGCTCTGGTATGTCTGGAACGTATTTCCGACCATGCACGAAATATCGCAGAAGAAGTGCTGGAACAGCAGGCATAGTAAGGGAAAGTATTTATAATAAATATAGTGGCGCAGGATAATCTGAGACATTTTCAGAGCTCCTGCGCCACTTTTATGCTTCAAGGACGATCTTCATTTTGTCCTTGTCAATCTGTTCCCAATGTGTCCGTTGTTCATCAAAACGTTGATTGATCCAGACAATTGCTTCGTCTAATCCTTCCTGGGTAAATGCAAATTCTTTCCGTTCTTTCTGCTCATCGGGTGTAACCTCAAAGCTCCAGGGCTCCGGGTAGACCCAGGTGTTCAAAGTATCTTCAGAAGCTGACAGATAAAAACGCATTCCATGATAGGAACCTGAAAAAGGTTCTTTTTTTAATGCTTTTATATTTAATCCAATCGTTGAAATCATACAAGTCCCTCTTTTCATATTATGGATCTGTTATCACAACATTAGTATACCAGCAAACATAGATTTTTCAATGGAAAAGTCTCCTTTTGCGATTTTAGGCAGAATATTCGGTACCCACGCGAAATAAGCTGTGGGAGATTTTGTTAGATACTTCATGCAAGATGGGCAGGTATTTGAGGAGATCGTCTGTGTCCTCCACTCCTATAAACCCGCTGAAGGAGATTGCAGCAATCACGGTTCCCTCACGGTCATAGACAGGAACGGCAATGCAGCTTCCGTTTTCTGTTGATTCTTTGTGATCAAAAGCATAACCTTGCGTGGCTGTCTGCCTTAATTCTTGCCAGAATCGTTCCGTGTCTGTGATGGTATCTTCGGTAAGCTTTGTCAGTTCGCAGGCGTTGATGATCCGTTCTGCGTAGTTGATTGGAAGAGAGGACAAAAGAATCTTTCCTCCTGCGCAGGCGTGGATTGGGAGATCAGTATGCATTGGCGGCACATAGTCTACAAATCGATTTGTACGGGATTGTTGGATGATTACGCAATGTTTGCCGTTTCGTACCATCAGATTCATTGCCTGTCCATATTGGTCGGTATAGTCTTGCATGATAAAAAGTGCAACATCCTGAAGAGCAAGATAGAGATTGTTCTTCTCTGTAATAAAGCTAAGTTTTTCACCACTGATATATCGGTCATCACTCAACTGAAATACCCATCCCGATTTTTCTAGGGTTTTTAAAATGCGGAAGGTTGTTGAAGGGTTCAAATCACACTTTTTGGCGATTTCATTTACACCAAAACGACTGTTAGGGGCCCTTAACAAATCCAAAACTTGTAATGCACGTTCTACCATTTTTATTGTTTCGTTATTTTTAGGGGTCTGTATGTTCATAAAGAACCTCCCTTCTGTACTGTATTGTGTTGTTTAGGTCAATATGAAAGAGTATGGAATATATATTTCGGTATATATAATATAATACATGTTGTGCAAATATGTCAAATATTTATCTATATAATAATTATTAATGTGCAATAGCGACAAAAATAAGAAAAACTTATTGTGTAAAATACCAGTTTTTTAGAAAAATAAATATTTTTATTGTGTTTTCTGATATGTTGTGGTAAGTTGAACTTGGAACAAGTATTCCGAAAATAAAAATCCAACCCAAAAACAAAAATCAAAAAGAAAAGGAGAGATTATCATGCAGAAAGAAAAACTTAATGGAATTTACATCCCAGTCATCACACCGTTTAACAAGGATGAATCAATTAATTTCAGTGCCATCAAAGAACTGACCAAATTCTTGGCTGATAATGGTGTAACTGGTATCATTCCATCTGGAAGTACAGGAGAAATCACTGCTTTGACAACAGATGAACAGATCGCAATTAATAAAGCATACATAGAAGCTGCTCATGATAACAACATTAAAGTAATTGCATCTACAGGTGCTTACCGTACAACGGATGTTATCAAGATGTCTCAGGCAGCAGAATCAGATGGAGCAGACGGAATCATGGCTGTTACTCCTTGGTATATGGCTCCAAACGAGAAGGAATTAGTTGCTCACTACAAAGCAATCCATGATTCAATCAATATTCCTGTAATGTTATATCACAACCCATACTATTCTACATGCTTACTGAGTGATAAATTCATGGCTAAGCTGTACAACGAAGGATGCATCGATGCAGTAAAAGAGCGTCAGGCAGATGTATTCCGTCAGCAGAACCTTCGTCATCTGACCGATGATGGATTCGCTATCTTCTACGGATATGATGTATACTCTTGTCTTTTCAGATAAAAGTAAGAGTATGTCATTTAAGACAAGCACTTGTAATCCTGATAATCCAATGCGTAAGAACATGGAACATATTGTTGGAGAAGTAGGATTGGATTTCATACTGAATGTAGTCCTGAATAATAAGATGGAAGTTGCAGATGCATATGCAGGGCATTTTATCAAAGCACACAGAGAAGCCTGTGCAAGTGCAGCAAAATTACTGAAAACAGAATTGGTTCCAGATGCAGATATTTCAGTGCTTTCGGCGTTCCCGAAAGATACGGAGTATTCACAGATTGGAACATGTTTTGCAGTATTGGGGCATCATAAAGAAGCGTGTGTACGCAAGGATGGAACGATCGTTGCAATGACAGCAGCCAGCGAAGGTCCGGGATTTCACTCTTTGTTTGGCCCGGGAATGAGATTGTTCTCTCCGCATGATGATAATATTCCTCCGCAAGAGTTAAGAGGAATTCAGACAATGATCTATTCAGACGGAGTCTCTCGGATAGATATCCGCCAGTTTTATAAAGGAAAAGTGCCGGAAGTCTATCCAGACTGGGACACAATTTTAGAGCAGCTAATGGAAAAGTACAAAGGTAAAGATCCGGTTGTCGCAATCTATCCAATGGGAGCGATACAGATCGGTTATCTGGATGAAGAAAAAGAGGTTTGATTATGGATGGAAGATTTGATGTCGCCATTATCGGCGGTGGAGTAGTAGGAAATGCCGTTGCCAGAGAACTTTCACGATATCAGCTTAAGATTTGTGTGTTGGAGAAAGAATTAGATGTTTGCAACGGTGTCAGCGGACACAATACTGGTCTGCTGCATTCAGGAATTCTGCATAAACGAGGAACCTTACGTACGGAATGCTGTATGGAAGGAAATGAAGAATTTGAACAGGTAGCAAAAGAGTTGGATGTACCGTTCAAACGATGCGGGAAATTCATTGTTGGTTCTGGAGAAGAGGAACGGAAGCGTCTGATGGCTTTGTATGATCGTGGATTAGACAATGGAATTCCGGGAATTCGTATGTTGGATGAATCCGAATTGAAAGAGATGGAACCAAATGCGCAGGGAGAATTTGCTATTTTTGTACCTTCTGCCGGAATTCTCTGTCCGTTCTCCTATACGATTGCTTTAGCAGAAAATGCAGCAATGAACGGAGTAAAACATTTCTTTGATCATGAGGTGACAGGTATCACAAAGAGTGCAGATGGTTACGAAATTGCAACAACACAAGAAACAGTTTCGGCACGTTGGATCGTAAACTGTGCAGGACTTTATTCTTATAAGATTGCAGAGATGCTGGGATATGATTCTTATAAACCGAGCAGAGTAAAAGGAGAATATATTATTCTGGACAAACGTGTTGGTGATAAACTGTCCCGTCCAATCTATCCGACACCGAATGAAGCAGGTGCATTTGATGTTCATGTAACACCAACGATTGATGGAAATATTCTGGTAGGACCTACCATTGAGACGATTGGAAAAAATGTGAACTACGATGCAACACAGGGAATGATCCAGCATCTTGGCAAGATGGGCGCGGAATTGTTCCCATATGTAAGGAAAGAATATTACATCCGAAACTATGCAGGTGTATTCCCGACACTTGAGAATCCAGATTCTGATGAAGAACTGGATTTCCAGATTCAGACGAAGGAAGAAGTTCCTTGTACCGTCAATGTTGTTGGTATTACGTCACCTGGTCTTACAAGTGCTCTTCCGCTTGCAAGACGTGTCGTGGAAAAGATTAAGAATTCAGAAAAACTTACATCAAATCCTGATTTTAATCCTGTTCGAAAAGGAATTGTTCGTTTTGCAGAACAGAGTAAAGAGGTTCAGGATCAACTGATTAAAAAGAATCCTGATTATGGTGAGATCTTCTGTCGGTGTGAATGCGTTACAAAAGCCGAGATCAAGCAGGCAATTCATAATATTCTTGGAGTCAGCACAGTCAGTGGAATTAAGTATCGTACTCGTGCAACCATGGGACGCTGTCAGGGCGGATATTGTGAAACCAGAATCACGGCACAGATTCAGCAGGAATTGAATAAAGACAAGACAGAGATACTTTTAAATAAGAAGAATGCCTATATGTTCGTAGGGGAGGTGAGACCAGATGAAGAAGCATGATGTTGTAATTATCGGAGGTGGTCCTGCAGGACTTGCAGCAGCGGTGAAATTAAAACAGCAGGGAATTGATGATATCCTGATCATTGAAAGAGAAAAGCAATTAGGTGGAATTCTGCGTCAGTGTATTCATGATGGCTTTGGTCTGACACGTTTTGGTGAGACATTGAGCGGACCGGAATATTCACAGCGTTTTATTGATATGGTAGAGAAATTGGAGATCCCTTATATTACCAATGCTACAGTAATAGATCTGTCAGGAGATAAGATCGTGACGGCAGCTACTCAGGATGGTCTGCTTCAAGTCCAGGCCAAAGCAGTGATCTTAACGATGGGATGTCGGGAACGTACAAGAGGTGCGCTGGCAATTCCAGGCTCACGTCCATCTGGGATCTATAATGCAGGTGTTGCCCAGAGTTACATTAATCTGTTTAACACAATGGTTGGTAAAGAGGTCATTATTATGGGTTCCGGTGATATCGGAATGATCATGGCAAGACGTATGACTCTCGAAGGAGCGCACGTAAAAGCTGTGTTTGAAGTACTGCCATATCCAAGCGGTCTTCCGCGTAATATTGAGCAGTGCCTGAATGATTATGATATTCCGTTATATCTGAGTCATTCCGTAGTCAATATTAAAGGCGATACACGTATTGAGGGAGTGACCGTTGTACAGGTGGATGAGAACATGCGCCCAATCCCAGGAACGGAGAAAGACTTCTCCTGTGATACGCTGGTATTGTCGGTAGGCCTGATCCCGGAAAATGAATTGTCTATAGAAGCCGGAGTTCTTCTGGATAACAGGACCAAAGGTGCAGTTGTCGATGAAAATTATCAGACAGGTGTACCGGGAATCTTTGCGGCAGGAAATGTTCTTCATGTTCATGATCTGGTAGATTTCGTTTCTCAGGAAGCAGAACGTCTGGCAGATGGTGTTGCTGCATATCTGAAAGATGGGGAATTGCCGAAATGCGATATTACGGTAGAACCAGATGCTGCCATTGGTCATGTGATTCCACAGAAAGTCAGTGGACAGCAAGACTTTGGCTTGTCTATGCGTGTGCGCAAACCATTGAAAAAATGTTGTGTGACAGTGAAGCAGGGAGATGTGGAATTAAAGACAGTAAAACTTCCAAAGGCAAACCCTGCGGAAATGATTCAGTTTGTAGTTCCGGCAGAAAAAATAAAGGCTGACGAGAAAATAGAGGTGTCTGTATATGAAAGATGAGAAAAGAACCTTTACATGTATTATATGTCCAAATGGCTGTGTGATTGAGACTCAGAAAAAAGGAGAAGAGATCATTGTCTCCGGTAATCTATGTAAGATAATATGAAGTGACCTCACGTTTGTGGGTTCGTGGATTTACCTGTAAACTGTTAATTGACAAGATTAATGGTAACAGGGATTACCGCATACAAAAGGAGGCCACTTATATGAAAAGAATAATACGAATCGGGATGGATGTCCATAGTACAAATTATACTTTATGCGCAATGGAGCCAATTATTGGAGAAGACGACAGGATTTTTGCAACGGTTGATGTAACACCAGATTACAAAAATATTTTGATGTTTATTGAGAATTTAAAAATGAAACTCGGTGTTGATAATCAGTATGATATTCAATGCGGATATGAAGCAGGATGTCTTGGATATTCTCTTTATAATCAGCTTACAGCAGCAAACGTTAAATGTGTGATTCTTGCACCAACTACTATGTTGACACCACAAGGAGTTCGTGTAAAAACAGATGCCAGAGACGCAAGGATGATTGCACAATGCTTGTCTTATGGAGGTTACCATGCGGTGTATGTTCCAACTGAAGATGATGATTCTGTAAAGGAATATATTCGTATGAGAGATGATCACAAAACAGCGTTAAAGAAGATAAAACAGCAGATTAGCGCATTTTGCTTACGTCATGGGCACCACTATGCCCAAAGTAAATGGACAATTGCTCACTGGAAGTGGTTGAAAAAACTAGAACTTTCTGCATTGTACCGTGAAGTGTTGGATGAATATATGATTTCATATGAAGAACAAACTGCAAAAATAGATAGACTTGATCAGAGGATTGAAGAACTGGCAGCCCAGGAAAAATATGCAGAAAAGGTAAAAAAACTGGAATGTTTTCTTGGGATTCAAACGCATACAGCATTATCACTGATTGTAGAAACCGGTGATTTTAAAAGATTTGCAAAAGGAAATATCTATGCAGCTTACTTGGGTCTAGCACCAGGAGAGGATTCCAGTGGACCAAAGACTAACAGAACCAGTCTGTCCAAAGCAGGGAATAGTCATTTGAGACAGTTATTGGTGGAAGCGGCAGGAGGAATTTGTAAGGGAACGATAGGTCATAAATCCAAAGCATTGAAAGCAAGACAGAATGGTAATACGGCAGAAGTAATCGCGTATGCTGATAAGGCGAATACAAGGTTGCGAAGTCGATACTATAAATTTATAAGACATGGTAAAGCAAGAAATGTAGCAGTAGCAGCAATAGCAAGAGAACTGGCATGTTTTGTATGGGGAATGATGACGGACAATATCAGCGTAAGGGCTGTATAAGTACATCATGCTCATCTGTCAGTCAAGAGCGCTACGCACCGCATTAGCGGCAGGCTCTTGACAGCCATCTGCCCATGATGAATTGGGCAAACAAGCAGAAATAAGCAGTAAACTGCAGATTTCTGCTGTCAAAAAAGTAACTAGTAAACCATTGACAGTATCTGGGAGGAGCCAAAATAACTTTAAAGGTTCGAGTTATTCGCGTCCTCGCTTTGTTGGCACGAAAAAATCGTGATCCACGTAGAAAGATAGCAGAACTCACGGCGGACCATTAGCCTGTAGGTAACCAATCCACGAATAACAGAGTGGCCAAATGCCGGGAACTGTTAAATCTGGCTCTTTCCAGATGCTGTCAATCAACAAATGTGATAATTGTTAGGGGAAAGCTTCTTAATGCAAAATTTACTCTTGACAAGAGGTCACTTCATAACAGCGAGGAGAAGAGTACGTTAATCAGGAATTGAAAGATCCGAGAAGAACAATCGCCACAACTGTTTCTATTTCAGGGGCTGAGCTGCCGCTGTGCAGTGTGCGCCTGACGAAAGCAATACCGAAAAAAGAGATTTTTAATGTTATGAAGGAAATCCAAAAAGTACGTTTGACAGCACCGGTACGGATCAATCAGGTCGTTATCTCCAATGTCTGTGGACTCGACAGTGATGTGATTGTTACCAAGAATATGGATGATGTTTCAAAATAATCTGGCCTCATAATAGGAAACGAAAAGGAGGAAAAAAGATGCAGAATACATTAGTCCTTTTGCCACTTGATGAAGAGTATCGAAAGAGAATTATGGCAGCATCGCAGGGAAAAAGCGATGTAGTCTTTTGTGATTCCTCCTGGACGCGCGATGAATATATTTCTGCTCTGCAGTGTGCGGATGTATTGCTCGGTGACCCTGAGCCGGAAGACTTGAATGCTTGTCAGAACCTTAGATGGATGCAGACCACGTGGTCTGGGGTTCGACAGTATGTGACGTGTGAAGTGTTCCGGCAAGGGGCCGTGCTATGCAATATGACGGGCGCTTATGGGCCTGCCATTGCAGAGCATGAGATGGCGATGATTCTGGCATTGTGTAAAAGGCTGCCTCAATATCAGAACCACCAGTCCAGGGGGTTGTGGAAAATGGCTGGTTTTGATAAGACACTGGAAGGAAGTACCGTTTTGATTCTTGGTGCGGGAGATATTGGATGCGAGCTTGCTAAACGTTTGCGTCCTTTTGTCAAGAAAATCATAGGCATCCGCAGAAGAGAGCGGGAGTATCCCGATTATTTTGATGAGATGATTACGCTGAATGATCTAGATCAATGTCTTCCGCTGGCTGATGTTGTTTCCTGCAATCTTCCGGATACTTTGGAGACACGACATCTGTTGGATAAAAGGCGACTCCATCTGATGAAAAAGGATGCGATCTTAATCAATGTAGGGCGCGGCAATCTGATTGTTACGGAAGATCTTCTGGAAGTGCTGAAAGAAGGAATGCTGTGGGGAGTTGGGTTGGATGTCACAGATCCGGAACCGTTGCCGCAATATCATTCGCTGTGGAAGCAGCCGAGGGTCATGATTACGCCGCATGTATCCGGCAATGTACATGAGCAAGACAGCCCAAGTATCTGTAGAATCCTGGATTTTGTTGTTCAGAATTATGAGAAGTACATGCAGGGGAAAGATTATGAAAATATCGTGGATATTGATGTGGGATATCGGAAGGGATAAGGTATATTGTTATGAATATGATACCGATTATCTCTCAAATGGCAATCCTGTTTTTAACGGTAGGACTTGGTTTCATCGGTGCAAAGACAGGATGCATGAATGAAGATTCCAATGGACTTCTTTCGAAAATCGTATTGAATCTGACGATGCCATGTTCAATCTTGTATTCCGTTTTTAAGAGCAGTAGGGTCTTGAGTAATGGGCAGGTTGTCCTCCTCCTTATCATGGCAGGTTTTGCTGCGTTGATAATGATTATTCTGTCGAAAATTCTGACCTGCCTGTTCCAGATTCCTGATATCCAGAAAGGAATCTGTGAATTCATGATATTGTTCAGTAATTCTGCTTTTATCGGTTATCCGGTCATTCGGATTATATTTGATGAAAATGCGATCTTTTATGCGGCTGTGGTCAATATGGTATTTACAACACTTTCCTATACGTATGGTGTCACATTATTCGTAAAAAAAGATGAAAATCATCCGCTGGATGTAAAAGTGTTCCTGACGCCAATGGTAATCAGTTCCGTTGCCGCCTGTGTCTTTTATATGGTAAATATCCAGATTCCGGATTTTTTAAAAGATTTTCTGGGATTTGTAGATCAGGTAACAAGTCCTCTAAGTATGGTTTCCATTGGCTGTGCGCTGGCATTCACATCTGGGCGCTACATGACCCGGATGTGGCGGGTGTATCTGGCAGTAGTTTTGCGGATGATGGCAGCACCGATATTCATCGCGCTGATTATGAGGCTGTTTATTTCCAATCAACTTATGATTGGGATTGTGGCAATTATTGTTGCTATGCCGGCAGCGGCCAGTACGACCATGTTTGCCGCAAAATAACATGGCGATCAGGCATTGGCATCCGCCTGTGTCTTCACCAGTACCCTTGCATCAGTGGTTACTATTCCGCTTGTAAGCGCAATCCTGTTTGCCTTTATATTATAGAATGGAGAGAATGGAGAGATAGATTTAGAAAGTGTTGACACGTTTTTGGAAAATGCATATAATATATTTAACGAGAGAGCCGTTGGTCAGATGAAGAATGACCGCCGGAAAATAAGTGTTATTTAGAATAGCGCCTTATCTTACCAGGACAGGGGCGCTATTTTTTTCGCCTGAAAATAGTTATGACAAGAGTCATAACGGTACAAAGCATAATTACAAATGTAAATAAATCATTGTATGTAACCATAGCATCAACCTCCTTTCTTGTGTTCGGCGGCTGACATAGCACCTCAACGGCTCCCTGGGCAAATATATTATTTTAAATTGGGATTTTTAAGAAAATAGAATTTTAAATAGAATCGAATGGTATATACATAAAAGCAGACAAATAATTTAAAGCAGATAACGGGAGTCGAACCCGCCTTTCCAGCTTGGGAAGCTAGCGTTCTACCGATGAACCATATCTGCTTGTATCAATGAATATCTATGAGTGACATTTCTGTCAACACGTCTATTATATTACTTTCCTCCATAAATTGCAATATTAAGAAATCTTTCAGAATTTCTATCGAAAGAATTTGTTTTTATACCGTATACTGTAGGCAGAATCAAGAGAGGAGGAGCCTATGGATAAAGTAATCGAAGTAAAAAACCTTTATAAATTGTATCGGGTAGGTGACGAATTTGTTCGGGCTCTGGATGGTGTGGACTTTGAGATCTACGAAGGGGAATTTTGCGCGATCGTGGGTACTTCCGGGTCAGGTAAATCTACGCTTCTGAACATGTTAGCAGGACTGGAAAAGCCTACCAAAGGGGAAGTGATCATCAGCCATCATCATATAGAGAAATTGAATGAAGAGCAACTGGTGCGGTTCCGCCGGGAGAATGTCGGGTTCATCTTTCAGTCGTTTCATCTTCTTGGTACCATGAATGCGCTGGAGAATGTCGCATTGCCTTTGAGCTTTCGCGGGGTGCCAAGAGAAGTTCGTATGAAAGAAGCAGATAAGATGCTGGAACTGGTAAATCTGAAGAAACATAAAAACCATCTGCCGAATCAGATGTCTGGCGGACAGCAGCAAAGAGTCGGTGTGGCAAGAGCGTTGGTGGTGAATCCGAAGATCATATTTGCTGATGAGCCGACTGGTAATCTGGACTCTCACACATCCGAGGAAGTAATGGAATTGATGCAGCGGGTGGTGCAAGAACAGAAGAAGACGCTTGTTATGGTAACCCATGATGCACATCTGGCAACTTATGCGGATCGGGTTTTTCATATACGAGATGGAAAGATATTAAAGATAGAGGATAACCGCAGCAATCAAGAGAGGGAGGATTGAACATGAAACGATTAAAGAAAGTATTGGCAGGATTCTGCATGGCAGCATTGGTGGTGACGATGGTGAAACCAGCTGAGATACAGGCAGCTTCGCCGGAAATCATCACTATCGAAGCAAAAGATGGAAAGGCACCAGTATTTCAGGCTGGACTGTCGCAGAAATGGACGATTACCGTGACAAACAGTACATCACAGTCACTAAGTCAGGTCGCTCTGGCACCAGAATTAGGAGATAGCGGCAAGTCCTGGCCATTTAAAACAGAATATCAGGATTATAAGCAGTCTGTGGATGTCATTCCGGCAGGGAAATCCTGTGACTTTACCTTTGAATTTGTGCAAAGAGAAGATGTGCCATCTACAGAATATACGCTTCAGTTTGTATTAACGGCAGAGAATGAGGTGAAAGCATCTCAGAAGTTTAAGGTGTATACAACGGCAAAACCGGAAGATACGAAGCCAAGTCAGAAGGAAGGACAGCAGGCAGCAGCTCCTGCGGATGCCTCCCTGCAAAGCGGAAGCTATGGAATGGAAGCAGATGCAGGCGGATTCAGTAATGGTGGTGTGTCATATAGCGGCGGCGGATCTGCGGGCTCGGGTTCGGTTCCGAGAGTGATCGTTACAGGATTTACCACGGATCCAGCAGAAGTACGGGCAGGCAGCAACTTTACATTAACGATTCATTTGAAAAATACTTCAAAGTCTACAAGAGTCAGCAATATGTTATTTGACCTGAGTGCACCGACAGAAGGAAGTGATGAACAGACAGCAGCACCTGCATTTCTTCCGGCGTCAGGATCAAGTTCTATCTATCTGGAAGGAATCGCAGCTAATGGAACAGCAGATATTTCCATTCAGCTCAATGCAAAAGCTGACCTTCTTCAGAAGCCTTACAGTATCGATATGAGCATGAAGTATGAGGATTCCAGTGCGACTCAGATTGAAGCAACGTCCAGTATATCGATTCCGGTCAAGCAGGATGCGAGATTCGAATTCAGTGAATTTGAGATTAGCCCGGAGAGCATTGCAGTGGGCGAGGAAGCCAACGTGATGTGTAATCTATACAATCTTGGAAAGATTAAATTGTATAATGTAAAGGCTACTTTTGAAGGAAGCTGTATTGACAAAGAAGAGGTATTTGTAGGCAATGTAGAATCTGGCGCAAGCGCTTCTATAGATGCAATGGTAGAAGGAAAGAAAGCGACAAAAGGACCTGCCAAGATTACGATGACATTGAGCTATGAGGATGAAGCCGGTGAGGTCAAGACGATGACGAAGGACTTTCAGTTGGAAGTTACAGAAGCCAGTGAGTCGGATCTGGCAGCCATGGATATGGAGACGGAAGATAAGGGAGGAATCCCGGTCATTCCAATCTTGATTCTTGTTGCTGCATTAGCAGTCATCGCGGCAGCAGTGATCATCATTCGAAAAAAGAAGAAAAAACAGACATTAGTAGAAGAGGAGGCGTTGCTGGATGAACTGGATGGACCTTCTGAGGATGAGCAGCAGTAATTTAAAACGGCGTAAATTAAGAACATTTCTGACAGTTCTAGGGGTATTGATCGGTACGGCATCCATTGTTGTTATGATCTCGCTGGGGCTTGGCATGCAGCAGTCTCTCTATCGGGAAGTAGAACAGTCTGGCGGCCTGACTACTATAAAAGTAACAGGAGCGCAGGCCGGGGAATCTGTGATGTATCATTCGTCTGATGAAGAAGAATCTACAAAATATATCAATGACAAATCGGTTGCTCAGTTGGCAGATCTGGAGCATGTGGCTATGGCATCTCCAGTATATGAACTTTCAGTTATCTTATTAAAGGGAAAATATGAAGGCTGGGGGCAGTTGGTTGCCATGACTCCTGAAGCTCTGAAAGCAAAGAACATACCACTGGATGAAGGTACGCTTCCGAATGCGAATGGCGGACACTTGGAGCTGGTATATGGAAATGGGATTCCGACGATGTTCTATGAAAAAGGGACAGATCAGGGGTATTATGAGACTGGTGAATTACCGGATATTGATTTCGCAAAAGACTCTTTATTCATGATTCTAGATCAGGATGCTTATTATAACAGTCAGAATAATGGATCTGGAAACAATGGAGCAACTGCTGGAACAGGGGATGGAAGCGACGGGCAGCAGGTGGTTGTACAATCGGTACAAAAGCATGTCGTAAAAGCTTGTGGAATTGTAGAAGGAAGTCCGGAAGAATATAATGCCAATTACTACAATATATACTGTGATCTGGATACGCTAAAACAAATACTGAAAAAAGAATTCTCAGGAAGAGTCATCCCTGGGCAGCCTACTACAAAGTCAGGAAAACCATACAAAGATTTTTGTTATTCTTATGCGCAGATCAAGGTAGATGATATTGAGAATGTGGATGCGGTGGCTTCCGTCATCCGTGAAATGGGCTATAATGTGGAGACCAATGCAGAATATCTGGATAGCATGAAGAGTCAGTTCGCTATTGTTCAAGCTGTTTTGGGTGGAATCGGAGCAGTATCTCTTCTGGTAGCCGCCATAGGAATTGCCAACACAATGATGATGTCCATCTATGAGCGGACCAAAGAGATTGGTGTGATCAAAGTGTTGGGATGCAGCCTTAAAAATATAAAGCAGATGTTTTTGCTGGAAGCAGCATTCATTGGCCTGATTGGAGGTATTGCTGGCAATATCCTAAGCTTCCTGATGTCGGGCGTGATTAACTTCCTGACTGGTCATGGAGCAGCCATGGGAATCGATGGAAACATATCCTATATACCATGGTGGCTGGTATTATTGTCCATGGGATTTGCCATGCTGGTCGGAGTAGCTGCCGGATACTTCCCGGCACTTCGTGCCATGAACTTAAGCCCATTGGCTGCAATACGAAATGAATAGAGGATTGTATTATTCTTCTATCACATGGATTTCCAGGTAGTCAAAATCAATGGAATCCACAAAATTATCCTGTGTAAACCGCGCTTTGTCATGACGTTTGAATTCCGCAATCGTAGAATCCAGCCAGATAGGTTTGCTCAGATCAAATTCATAACATATGGCATCAAGCGCGTGAAAAATCTTATGGGTCCGGGTATCGTCCGAATCATCACAGATGACGGTATCCCGGATCATTCTATTGTCCTTAAATTCTTTTCCCCATAATCGAAACATAAAAGTATACCTCGCTTTTCCCTATGAATACATAAAAGTATATATTTTTTTGAAAAAACTGTAAAGGGGATGGCTTGATTTCCACTTTATACTATGCTAGACTTGTCAAGTGACAAGACAGTTGTAAAAGCACATAGACTATGAGGAGAAGGGTATGGAAAGGTTTAAAAAGGCATTAGATAAGATTTTTATTGATGGATTGAGTGCGATGGCGCAAGGCTTGTTCGCCACGTTGATTATCGGTACAATCATTCAACAGGTCGGCACACTGATGGGTGGTACAGTCGGTGATATGATTTTTGTAATTGGTAAGGTAGCAGCTTCGCTGACTGGTGCGGGTATCGGTGTGGCAGTGGCTTATAGATTCAAGGAATCCTCATTGGTAGTGGTTTCGGCAGCAACGGCTGGAATGATCGGTGCATTCGCGAGCAAGCTGTTGGCTGGAACGGTTCTGGTTGATGGAGCAATGGTTTACGCCGGACCAGGAGAACCTCTGGGAGCATTTATTGCAGCATATGTAGGTATTTTCTTTGGACATATGGTGGCTGGAAAGACGAAAGTAGATATCTTGGTAACACCAATCGTTTCGATTGGAACGGGTGCGACTGTGGGATTGATTCTTGGGCCGCCAATCTCTGGATTTATGGCATGGCTTGGTTCGCTGATTAACTGGGGAACAGAGCAACAGCCATTTTTGATGGGTATCGTGGTATCCGTATTGATGGGAATGATCCTGACACTTCCGATCAGTTCGGCGGCATTGGGGATTATTCTGAATTTGTCCGGTCTTGCGGCAGGTGCTGCAACGGTAGGATGTTGCTGTAATATGGTAGGGTTTGCAGTGGCAAGCTATCGGGAGAATAAGATCGGAGGTCTATTAGCCCAGGGAATTGGAACGTCTATGCTTCAGGTTCCGAATATTGTGAAGAAACCGGTGATCTGGCTGCCGGTCATCTTATCCAGTGCGATTTTAGGTCCAGTAGGAACGGTAGTATTGCATATGACCAGCAATGCGACAGGTTCTGGTATGGGAACAGCGGGTCTCGTGGGACAGATCATGACGTGGCAGACGATGATCACGACAGAACCAGCATCAGTAGTTCTGATAAAGATTCTGGTCATCCAGATTATTCTGCCGGCAATCGTGACTCTGGGTATCTCTGAATTCATGCGGAAAAAAGGCTGGATTCAGTTTGGAGATATGAAGCTGGATATGTAGTAGAAAGACAACAAAATAAAATCTCTGCTATACAATTTTGCAATAGAATACTATAATGAGAGTAACGTTGATGATTTCAAAATGGACGAAAGCGGGGATACGATTATGACAGGCACAGGAAGAATACACATATACTATGGAGATGGTAAAGGCAAGACGACCGCTGCTATGGGACAGGCAGTAAGGGCTGCCGGGTGTGGGCTTCAGGTGCTTGTTTTTCAATTTTTGAAAGATAATTCCTCGAATGAACGTAAGATTCTGGAGTCCATCTCGAATATTACCTGCCTTCCTGGAAGAGAACCTGTGAAGTTCGTAAGCAGAATGAATGGAGATGAGAAGGCAGAACTGCGTCATTATAATAATAAAGCACTGGACGAGATCGTGAAGTTCTGTCCACCGTTTGATGTGTTGTTATTGGATGAAGCTCTGTGTGCAGTACAGCTGCAAGTTCTCAGTGAAGAAAAGCTTATCAGTTTCCTTCAGCATAAGCCTCGCGGATTGGAGATTATATTGACGGGACATGAGGTATCCAATGACTTTTTAGAAATCGCAGATTATGTCACAAAGATGGTTAAGGTAAAGCATCCTTATGATCTGGGAAAGATGGCGAGAGAAGGAATTGAGTATTAGAATTTTGCATAGAAGTGTAAATATAATCTCTTTCTTAAATAATTGTGAAATCCATGACATCCCATGGTTCATATGTTATACTTAACATAGTACAGAATTAGCTCTTCCCGATGAGAGGAGAGATGCTACATGGAGAATGCAATCAAGAATTATGAAGATGTAGACAGCTGGAAGACGATTATGTTTCTTTATAGCGCCGCGATAAAAGAAGTAGGAACCAAGCTGGATATATTGAATGACGAATTTCAGCATGTACATCAATACAATCCGATCGAACATATCAAGACAAGGGTAAAGTCACCGGAAAGTATTGTAAAAAAATTAAGAAGAAATGGATACGAGATATCAATTGAAAACATGGTAAAGTATGTTAACGATATCGCTGGGGTCAGGCTGATCTGTTCCTTCACATCTGATATTTACAGACTTGCAGAGATGATTGGAAATCAGAGCGACCTGAAAGTACTTTCCATTAAGGATTACATTAAGAATCCCAAGGAAAGTGGATATAAGAGTTATCATATGCTGGTATCCGTGCCGATATTTTTGTCGGACAGTGTAGTCGATACCAAAGTAGAGATACAGATCCGGACCATCGCCATGGATTTTTGGGCAAGCCTGGAACATAAGATTTATTATAAATTTGAAGGGAATGCGCCAGAGTATATCAGTCGGGATCTGAGAGAGTGTGCCGAGATGGTATCTACACTGGATGAAAAGATGTTGTCATTAAATGAAGCGATTCAAGAATATATAGAAAAGCAGGAAGAGTTAAAAGCAAGTACGAACAGGAAAGAAATAGGGAAGCCTAATCAGCAAGAGCTACAGGGTCTGAGTTGATCTCAGACCTATTTCTTTTGGATAATATATTGGCAATATCTATATATAGCCATCAAATATAAAAAAACTCTATTTGAAGCCGAGGCCAAGGATTTATATAATATATAGTGAGAAGGGATACTAAGGTGGCGAAGGAGAATAGGGTATGTTTATAGACACACATATGCATGAAATGACATATTCAAAAGATAGTTTTCTAACATTAGATCAGATGGTACAGATTGCGAAAGAAAAAGGCCTGGGAGCCATTTGCATTACAGACCATGATGATATGGGACTGAAGGATTATGCGGCAGAATATTCGGCAAGAACAGGATTCCCGATATTTGTAGGAATTGAATTCTTTTCATTGCAAGGAGATATTGTAGCGTTTGGAATAGAGGATTATCCCAGAGAGAGAATCCCGGCGCAGGATTTCATTGATCTGGTGAAAGCGCAAGGTGGAGTGTGTTTTGCGGCGCATCCGTTTCGGAATAATAACCGGGGTCTGGAAGAGAACCTTCGCACGGTAAGGGGATTGGATGGACTGGAGGTTCTGAATGGGAGTACTTCGGTAGAGGCCTGCCAGAAAGCGGCAAGATACGCGATGGAACTGGGGTGTTTTACATTGGGATCCAGTGACTGCCACGTACCTGAGAAGGTTGGAGTGTGTGCGACCTATTTCCCAGAAGAAGTTCATACATTACAAGAATTTCTTGCGGTATTTAAGAAAGGGCAGATGAAGCCTGCGTATTATGCCGATGGAGCATATCGTGTGATTGATATAAAAGAATACGAAAGAGGGCGGGGCTATAGTACCTGTGGATTCTAGCCTTTTTCGGAAACTTTTACATATTATTACAAAAAAGTCATTTACCTTTTATGCGAACGATGATAGAATATGTCTATAAGTGTTGAGGGTAAAAAGACTGCAAAGAAAGGTGGAAGCGTCATGATTACAGTCAACGCAATGGGAGATAATTGCCCGATCCCGGTTATTAAGACCAAAAAGGCAATGCAGGCACTTACAGGTCCAGAGACAATTGAAGTCCTGGTAGACAATGAGATTGCTGTGCAGAATGTAACAAAGATGGCAGCAAGTGCCGGAGGACAAGTTTCTTCTGAAAAAGTAGGGGATGCCGAATTTAAAGTTACGATTCAGATGGAAGGTGCTCCAAAGGCAGAGGAACAGGAAGAAGAGACCTGTATGCCGGACGCAAGAAGCAACACTGTTGTAGTCATTTCTTCTGACCGTATGGGAAGTGGTAATGATGAGCTGGGGAAAGTCCTGATCAAAGGATTTATCTTTGCAGTAACTCAGCTTGATACATTGCCAAAGACCATGCTGTTCTATAATGGAGGAGCTACTTTGACAACAGAAGGATCTGACTCTTTGGCAGATCTGAAATCTCTTGAGGCACAAGGCGTCGAGATTATGACTTGCGGAACTTGCCTGGATTATTATGGATTAAAAGAAAAACTGGCTGTTGGTTCTGTGACCAATATGTACAGCATTGTTGAGACGATGGCAAAAGCAGGAAAGATTATTAAACCATAATGTAAGGTGTATAGTAAGACGGCCAGACTCCTGTGACAGCAGGAGCTGGCTTTTTTCATTGCATAGTAAGCTATGCAGGGCAAAAATATTTTTAGGAGGAACAAAAGTATGAAGTCTGATGTCAGATTAACGCAATTATCAAAAACGGCTGGGTGAGCGGCCAAGATAGGTCCGGAGACCCTTGCTCAGGTTCTGAGTAAGCTGCCCCAGTTCCATGATGATAATTTAATAGTAGGTATTGAAACGTCCGATGACGCAGCTATTTACAAAGTGACAGATGAGATTGCAATGATTCAGACAGTAGATTTCTTTACTCCGATTGTAGATGATCCTTATATGTTTGGACAGATTGCGGCTGCAAACTCCCTGAGTGATGTATGGGCCATGGGAGGAGAACCGGCAGTGGCACTTAACATAGTCGGATTTCCGAATTGTCTGGATCCGGCGATCTTGGGCGACATCCTGGCGGGTGGCGCGGATAAAGTGAAAGAAGCAGGTGCGGTACTGGTAGGAGGACACTCTGTACAAGATGATGAACCTAAGTATGGATTATGTGTGTCCGGTTTTGTACACCCTGATAAGATATTTAAAAATTATGGCTGCAGAGCTGGAGACATTCTCGTGCTTACCAAACAGATTGGAAGTGGTGTGGTGAATACTGCCATTAAGGCAGAGATGGCTTCGGCATCCGCCATCAAAGAAGCGCAGACAGTTATGGCGTCTCTGAATAAGAAAGGAAAGCAGGTTGTAGAGAAATACGATGTTTCTGCGTGTACAGATATTACTGGTTTTGGCCTTCTGGGGCATTGTGTAGAGATGGCTTCTGCCAGTGATGTAACATTTGAAATAAATGTAAAAGATATTGCTTATTTTGCAGATGCGATCGATTATGCCAAGATGGGCCTTGTTCCGGCAGGTGCATATAAGAACCGCGGATATTCTATCGGTAAGGTAGAAGCAGGCTCGGTGGAAGAGCATTATCTTGATCTTCTTTATGACCCGCAGACTTCCGGTGGTCTGCTGATCAGCGTATCCCCTGAATATCTTCAGGACATGCTGCGTGATTTTGACAATGCAGGTATGGATACGACGGTTTCGATTATCGGAAAAGTAGCAGAAAAAAGTGACAAATTAATCCGTCTGTTTTAAAACGAATAGAATGTAGAGGAAAAGACGATGAACAAGAAGGAATTATATCGCAGTATTCCAAAGGTAGATGTTCTGCTGGAGGATGAAGAGATTCAGGAGTTAATTGCTCATTACAGCAGAGATACGGTCATGGAAGCGATCCATGTAGAGATGGATAAGCTTCGAAAATATATCGGTCAATGCGATGAGGAAGATAAAGCCAAGACTCAGATTGATCTTTTGAAAGAGCATATTGAGAGAACAGTAGCAGCTATGCATACTCCGAATATGCGTATGGTCATTAATGGGACTGGGACGATTCTCCACACGAATCTGGGACGAGCTCCTATCAGCCAGGAGCATATGAAACGAGTTGCAGCAATTGCAACCGGATATTCCAATCTGGAATATAATCTGGAAGAAGGTCGCAGAGGAGAGCGCTATTCTCATTTTGAAAAATTATTATGTAAAATTACCGGAGCAGAAGCTGCCATGGCAGTAAATAATAATGCGGCAGCGGTGATGCTGATCCTAAGTTCACTGGCAAAAGGCGGAGAAGTAGTTGTATCCCGTGGTGAGCTGGTAGAGATTGGTGGTAAGTTCCGTATTCCGGATGTAATGGAGCAGAGTGGTGCCACACTTGTAGAAGTTGGTACTACGAATAAGACACATTATGATGATTATGAAAATGCAATCACTGAAGAGACAAAAGCACTCTTGAAGGTGCATACGAGTAATTACCGTATCGTGGGATTTACAGATACCGTAGGTATTGATGAATTGATACCGCTTGCCAAAGAGCATGATCTTCCGGTTGTTGAAGACTTGGGAAGTGGTGTGCTGATTGACCTTAGCAAGTATGGGATTACTTACGAACCGACGGTACAGGAGTCAATCGCCAAAGGTGCTGATGTAGTATGTTTCAGCGGAGATAAGTTGTTGGGTGGACCACAGGCCGGAATCATCATCGGAAAGAAAAAATATATCGATATGATGAAAAAGAACCAGCTGACCCGTGCTCTTCGAATTGATAAATTTACAGCGGCAACATTGGAATTGGTGCTGCAGGAGTATCTGTCTGAAGAGAAAGCAATTCAGAATATACCGGTACTTCGTATGATTACCAGACCATTAGAAGAGATCAGGAATGATGCCAGAAGTTTTAGCCGCATGTTAAAACGTGCGGGACTTCCGGCCAGAATAGATGTGCAGCCATGTGAATCACAGATTGGTGGAGGATCACTTCCGCTGGAACGGATTCCGAGTATGGCAGTGACGATTCATCCAGACAAGATCAGTGTACCGGAGTTGGAAGAACGGATGAGACATCTTCCGGTTCCGATTATCCCAAGGACGGTCAATGACACCATTCTTTTGGATGTCCGTACTTTGGATAAGACGACATTTAAATTAATCATCAGCCAGTTAAAAGAACTGGATATATTGGAGGAGACCAGCCTGTTATGAAGAATATAATTATTGGTACTGCAGGTCACATCGACCATGGGAAGACAACATTGATCAAGGCATTGACAGGAAGAAATACAGACCGTTGGGAAGAAGAACAGAGGAGAGGAATTACGATTGACCTTGGTTTTACGTATTTTGATCTTCCAAGCGGAGATCGTGCCGGAATTATTGATGTTCCCGGACATGAAAGATTTATTAACAACATGGTTGCCGGTGTGGTAGGTATGGATCTTGTTCTGTTGGTAATTGCCGCAGACGAAGGGATTATGCCGCAGACCAGAGAACATATGGATATTCTGAATCTTCTGGGGATCGAAAAGAGCATTATCGTACTGAATAAATGTGATCTGGTAGATGAAGAATGGCTGGAATTAGTGGAAGAAGAAGTAAAAGAAGAGCTGCACGGAACGTTTTTGGAACATGCACCGGTGGTAAAAGTATCAGCGGCGACAGGAGAAGGATTGGATTCGCTGATAGATACGATTGTGCATATGACCAGTGACGAAGTAGTATCAAAAGACGTGCAGACAATTCCAAGACTTCCGATTGACCGTGCATTTACACTGTCAGGATTTGGAACGATTATTACTGGTACGTTGGTATCGGGGACTATAACGAAAGAAGATACACTGGAGATGTATCCGATTGGAAAGGAATGTAAGATTCGCAGTATTCAGGTACATGGACAAGATAAGAATGAATGCTATGCCGGACAGCGTGTGGCAATCAATCTGTCTAATGTAAAGAAAAAGGAGATCAAACGAGGTTGTGTGTTGGCGCCGCCAAACAGTATGAAGAATACGGATCTTCTGGATGTAAAACTTCAGATCCTGGATTCATCTATGAGAATACTGACGAACCATACAAGACTGCATTTCTTCACGGGAACCAGTGAGATATTATGTCGTGCAGTCTTGCTTGATAAGGAAGAGATTGGACCGGGCGAGAGTGGCTATGTGCAGCTGCGGCTGGAGGAAGAGATTGCGGTAAGACGAGGTGATAAGTTCGTTGTCCGTTTTTATTCACCGATGGAAACGATTGGAGGAGGCGTGATTCTGGAACCGAATCCAGGAGTGAAGCGACGATTCCGTGAGGAGGTCATCGAAGAATTGAAACGCAAGGAATCTGGTTCTACAGCAGATGTCATTGAACTTCATGTAAAAGAACACAAAGATACATTGATCACAATGACAGAACTGGCAAAATTAACCGCGCTTTCTGTTGAAGAAGTACAGGAAGATGTCAAAGAACTGGAGGAACAAGGGTTAGTCTGCGTATTTCCGATGCGTAAGGACACCTATGTATGGCATACCGACAGCAAAAGAGCGGCTGGCCAGCTCTTGAATCAGGCACTAAAGAATTATGAAGATAAGTATCCGTATCGTTATGGCATGAAAAAAGCGGAAGTTCAGGTTACACATTTCCCAAAGATCAAACCGAATGTGTTTGACAAGATCATTGAAAAACTCATTGATGAGGGACATTTGAAACGAGTGGAAGAATTTTTGTGTACACCGGAATATGAAGTAAGAAAAGATGAGATATATGGCAAAGTATCTAAGATATTGATAGATACATTTGCAAAAGCAAAGTATGATTTCGTGCGTTATTCCGAGATTGATTTCAAAGGAATATCCAGAGATATAGTAGATGATATTTTGAATATTCTCCTGGAAGAACAGAAGATTGTTAAGGTTACAGACGATATGTATACTTTAAGTGAATATATGCAGCATGCGAAGGAGCTGATCCAAGAGAAACTTCAGGAGAATCCTGTGATCACGATTGCGCAGGTAAGAGATATTTTTGAGACTAGTAGAAAAAGTGCGAAACCTATACTTGAATATATGGATGGAATCAAGGTAACCAAGAAAACAGGAGCAGAGAGTGAAAGGGTAGCGTACTAATGAATTTAAAGCAATTAGAAGCCTTTGTCCAGGTGGCAGAAGGAGGAAGTTTTTCGAAAGCGGCAAAAAAGTTATATCTGACACAGCCGACGATCAGTGCACATGTTGCAGCTTTGGAGAAGGAACTCAATGTAAGGCTGTTCGTTAGAAATACAAAAGAAGTCAGTTTGTCTGAAGATGGAAAAGATCTGTATAAATATGCAAGACAAATGGTAGATCTGGAAAAGAAGATTGATGAACGATTTGGAACCAGAGAAGAAGGCGGAAAGCATTGTATAACGATTGCAGCTTCTACCATACCGGCACAGTATCTTCTTCCGAAAGTGCTGATGCGATTCAATGAAAAATATCCGGAAGAGCAGCTGAAGATTATGGAGACGGACAGCGCGAAAGTTGTAACACAGATTGTAGAGCATATGGTTGATGTGGGATTTACAGGAACTGTGTTGGAGAAGAAGCATTGTAAATACATGCCATTCTATAAAGATGAACTGGTTATTATTACACCGAATACAGAGAAATACCAGAAATTGAAGGACCACATGACGGATGATATCAGCTGGCTTTTAGAAGAACATGTGATTTTAAGAGAAGAAGGTTCCGGCACCCGAAAAGAAGCGGAAAAGCAATTGAAACAGGCAGGGGTTGATTTGTCGGATCTGGATATTATTGCAAGTATCGAGAATCAGGAGACGATTAAGAAATCTGTCCGTCAGGGAATGGGAATCTCTATATTATCCAAACTGGCAACAGCTGATGAGGCGGAAGCAGGATATGTGCTTGCATTTCCGATTCCAAAGGCCGATAAGGGAAGGGATATTAATCTTGTATACAACAAGAATTATCAGTTGTCTCGGTCAGCAGAAAGATTTATCAAAGTTGTGAAAGAAGTATATCCGGTAGAAAAATAATTAAACAGCGCCAGTTATAGACGTGATCTATAACTGGCGCTGTTTATAAGGTATTTCAATTAGACGGAACAGGGAATTCAGCATATACTTATAGGTATACGGTTGGGAGTTTCTGAAGAGGAAAGGACGGACAATAATTATGATATATTTAGATAACGCAGCAACTACCATGCATAAACCACAGGAAGTAATTGATGCAGTAGTGGCCGCTATGAGTTCAATGGGGAACGCGGGAAGAGGCGTCAATGACGCCTCTTTAAGTGCTTCCAGAATTATATATGATACCAGAGAAAAACTATGTCATCTTTTTCATGGTACCAATGCAAGGCAGATAGCATTTACGAATAATTCTACAGAAAGTTTGAATATAGCAATCAAAGGGATCCTTAATCCTGGGGATCATGTGATTACCACAATGTTGGAACATAATTCGGTGTTGAGACCGTTGTATGAGATGGAAGCCCGGGGTGTGAAGCTGACAATTGTGAAGAGTAATGAGCAGGGTACGCTAAACATTCAGGATATTGAGGACGCGATTACAGAAGAGACCAAGTTGATTATCTGTACGAATGGTTCTAACCTTACGGGAAATTATATCGATTTAAAGCCGATTGGCGAGATGGCACATAAGCATGGTGTCCTGTTTGCGGTAGATGCGTCACAGACTGCAGGTGTATTTCCGATAGATGTGCAGGACATGCAGATTGATATACTTTGTTTTACGGGACATAAGGGGTTGCTTGGTCCACAGGGAACAGGTGGAATCTATGTCCGGGAAGGACTGTCAGTTCGTCCGTTGAAGTCTGGAGGCAGTGGAGTGCAGACTTATAGTAAGATACATCCGGCAGAAATGCCTACAGCGTTAGAAGCAGGCACACTGAACGGTCATGGAATTGCAGGACTTCATGCCGCATTGGAATATTTGGAAAAGACAGGAATTGATTCAATACGGAATCGGGAACAGGATTTGATGTGGAGATTCTATGAAGGTGTAAAAGATATCCCAAATGTGAAAATATATGGGGATTTCAGCACGAAGAATCGCTGCGCGGTCGTGACATTGAATATAGGTGATTATGATTCTTCCGAAGTGAGTGATGCACTTCTTACAGAATATAATATTTCTACAAGATCAGGGGGACACTGTGCACCGCTTATGCATGAAGCACTTGGTACGGTAGAACAGGGGGCTGTAAGGTTCAGCTTTTCTCATTACAATACGGAAGAAGAGGTGGATACGGCAATAAAAGCGATCCGCGAATTATCACAAGACTAGAATGGGACAACCATTTTTTGTGTCTGGTGAAAGAGAGAGGAATTTAAAGGAGGAGTAAACATGAATTTATCAGATTCAAAGAAAAAATTAGCGCTGGCCGGCGTTATCTGTGGACTTGTAGCGGCATGTCTGGCAGCATTGGGCAATCCGGCCAATATGGCATTCTGTATTGCCTGCTTCATTCGTGATACGGCAGGTGCATTGGGGCTGCATCAGGCAGAAGTGGTACAGTATGCAAGACCAGAGATTATTGGACTCGTATTAGGAGCTTTTATTATCTCAGTAGCAACGAAAGAATATCGTTCTACAGCAGGCTCATCTCCTATGATCCGTTTTATCTTAGGAATGATCATTGTCATTGGTTCATTGGTATTCCTGGGCTGTCCTCTGCGTATGGTGATTCGTATGTCAGCAGGAGATCTGAATGCATGGGTAGCGTTCATTGGATTTATACTGGGAGTTGGAACAGGTGTTATTGCACTTAAAAAGGGATTCAGCCTTGGAAGAGCACACCTGGTGAATAAAGAAAGCGGAGTTGTTCTTCCGGTACTTATGCTTGGAATTTTGATTCTTGCACTGTGTACATCTCTTCTGAAGGCAAGTGAAGCAGGACCAGGAAGTATGCATGCTCCAATTATTGCATCTTTGATTGGCGGTCTGATTTTCGGAGCTTTTGCTCAGAAGTCCAGAATGTGCTTCGCTGGAAGTATCAGAGATATTATCTTGATGAAGAATTTTGATTTATTTAGTGTAATTGCAGGATTGTTTGCTGTGATGTTGGTGTTTAATGTGGCAACAGGACGTTTTGTCCTTGGATTCAATACACCTGGTATCATCGCACATTCTGAGCATCTGTGGAACATTCTTGGTATGTATACAGTTGGATTTGCAGCTGTTCTGGCAGGTGGATGCCCGCTTCGTCAGTTGATTCTGGCAGGGCAGGGCTCTTCTGATTCAGCGATGACTGTAATTGGAATGTTTGTGGGAGCAGCGTTATGCCACAATTTTGGTCTTGCTGCAAGTGGAACTGCATTAAATGCTGAAACACAGGAAGTTGTTGCAGGAGCAGTGCCGATGAACGGTAAGATTGCATGCATTATCTGTATTGTTGTATGTTTCATCATTGCTTTTACAAATAAGAGAGATGAAGCAAAATAATATTGAAATATTAGCCGATACATAGTATTCTAGGAAAGAAGGTAATAAATATGAAGGAAGTAGATGCAAGAGGTCTTTCTTGTCCAGAACCGCTTATGCTGACAGCAGAAGCGTTAAAAGGAGCTTCTGAGCCGGTGAAAGTACTGGTTACAGAGCCGCATCAGAAGATGAATGTAGAAAAATATGCGAAAGATCATGGTAAAAAACCAGTTTCTACGGAGAAAGACGGATACTTCGAAGTGGTGATTGAGTAGACATGAGAAAAAAAGAACTAAAATTAGTTGTGACGTTCCATACAACTGCAGATGCAATGGCAATGGAAAAGGCATGCAAAGAGCAGAATGTACCGGGACGTATCATTCCGGTCCCGAGAGCAATATCAGCGGGCTGTGGGCTTTCTTGGTGCGCAGATCTTGAAGACAGAGAACAGATTGTATCCATGATGAAAGAGACTGGAATTGAAGAAGAGGCTATGCATGAATGCATGGTATAAAAAAGAAAGTCGAAGTTCAGATGAGCTTCGACTTTTTATATATAAATTTATACTCCTGTTACAAAAGAATCTAACACATGTGGGAGCAATTTGTCACTATATTCGCTCAGAGAATATTTCCCTTTGAAAAGTGCCCAGTCATATAGCATGGCACGTTCATACATGGCGTAAATATTCATAAGCTCTTCGGCGGAACTTGTATTCTTGAATTCTCCGTGTTCCAGCCCTTCTTTCAGAATCTCAGTTATCCATTGGAAATAAAAACGTTTGTGGTCTGACAAAGACTTCTTGTCCTTTGTGATCAATTGTGATGAATAGAGGGAAGCGAGCAAATGGATGTCTACGCTTGTCTCTATCATATAAAACAATTCATGGTTCAAAAACAAAAGTTTATCGTAAGCCGATAAGTTAGGGTCGATGACAGCGGCCAGTTCCTCATATTTTTCGTCAAATAGATAGGATAAAGAATTTAACAGAGCCTCTTTGCCCTTGAAATAATGATAGAAGGTGCCTTTTGATGTCTTAGACGCTGCAATGATATCTTCCACAGTAGTCTTATCGTAGCCTTTTTTGTAAAATAAATTCCATGCGGCTTTTACAATACGGCTTTTGGTGGATTGGCGCTTACGTGGCATCGGCACTCATTCCTTTCTCTTGGTGAATGTATAAAAATAAATGATATCATGATATAAGCAGAAGCGGATTAAATATAATCCGCTTCTGTCCTATACTGTATGCTAATAAAACCCCGATTGTATTTAGCCTACCTGGAAACCATATTTCAATGGATCTGTTGGATCGATCAAGTATGTAGCAACACCTGTCAGATAGCAGCTTCCTGTGATCATTGGGATAACAGCGTCATAATCTGCAACCTTAGTTGTCTCTTTGATTACGCCCTTGAACAGTGATCCAATAAAGCTTTCGTAGATGAATTCTTCGCCTACGCCGATTTCTCCCCAGTGATGAAGAGTAGCAAGTTTAGCGCTTGTTCCTGTTCCACATGGTGAACGGTCTGCCATAGCATCTCCAAAGATTACTACGTTTCTCATAGAAGCTTTGTCTGGATTTGGTGTTGGTCCGTAGAACTCAACCAGGTCAACAGTATCAATGTCAAGCAATGGATGCTTTACAGGGATCTCTTTGTTGATAACATCCAGCATCTTCATACCTAATTTAGTGTATTCTGGAACAGTCTTAGGATTGATCTCTCCAATATCCAGTTTTGTAGTATCAACCAATGCGAAGAAGCTTCCACCGAAAGAAATTGTGAATTCGATTTCTTTTCCGTCGATAGTTACTTTCTGGTTTTCTTTGTAAACAAAAGCAGGTACATTTGTTAATGTTACGCTTTCAACTTTGCCGTCTTTTACGATAGCTTTTGTACGGATAAGTCCAGCTGGTGCATCTAATACAACCTCGTTCTCTCCTTCGTGAGATTCAACAAGACCAGCCTCGATTGCAACCGTTACAGCACCGATTGTACAGTGACCGCACATGTTCAGGTATCCGCCTGTATCCATGAACATTACTCCGAAATCTGCTTCTGGGTGAACCGGTTTGCAAAGGAATGCACCGAACATATCGTGGTGTCCTCTTGGTTCAAACATAAGCGCTGTACGAACCTGGTCGTAATTCTTCTCCATCCATTTTTTCTTTTCGATCATTGTGTTTCCTTCTGGCTCTGGAAAACCACCAATAACGATTCGGCAGAACTCTCCAACAGTGTGAGAATCAACTACCTGCAATGCAGCCTCGAAACGATCGAAATTAACATTTGCCTGTAAAGCCATATCTCTTTACCTCCTTGTTTTTAATTGGACCCATAGATAATATCTATAAGCCGTTTATAAAAACACCTAGAAAACCCCCTTGTTTTCTTAGTGCCTTTTTACATATTGCATAAAACTAATTTTTCTAAAACGACAGATTTTTAACAAATAGACTGCGTTCTAGTATCGCGTTCAATTTCTAATTTTATTATGTAGGATAAACCTTGAAAAGTCAATGCTTTTTTGCTATTATAAAAATAAATAAAAACGGTTGAAATATATGGGAAAGTGTGTTATTGTTAATTCGCATGAAATAATATATCTATGGGGGTAGTTGGGTGACTGGTGTGCCCCCTAGTCTTCAAAACTAGTGTTGGGCGTTAAGAGCGTCCTGGGTGGGTTCGATTCCCACATGCCCTCGCCAAAAAAAGAAGCAAATGCTGTTAAAAAAATGGCAAATACTCATAGATAAAACTTATAAATAGAAAAATACAAAAATATATGATTGGGGAATAAGTAAACGAAATGGAGAGTTTCGTTTTTGCTTATATTTAAAAAAGAAAAGGAGAATGTGACATGGGAAACGTACAGATTTTATTGCGTCAGCACGTGGGTGCTCCGTGCGCACCGTGCGTTGAGGTAGGGGCAGACGTAAAAAAAGGTACTCTGATTGCTACACCTACAGGACTTGGAGCAAATATTTTCTCAAGTGTTTATGGAAAAGTAGCTGAGATCACAGATGATCGTATTATTATTGAACCAGCTGCTGAACAGCCGGACGAGTTCGTGCCAATTGATGAATCAGTTGGATTGCCGGAAAATGCTACAAAGCTTGATATGGTTAAAGCAGCCGGAGTTGTAGGTCTGGGAGGCGCTGGATTCCCGACAGGAGTTAAACTTAACATCAACCTTGCTGAGACACCTCTTGGAGAAATGAATCCGGAGATTAATCCGGAAATCGATGATGTAGAAGAGCCGGGTAAATACAGCTACATCTTAGTAAATGCAGCAGAGTGTGAGCCGGGACTTGAACACAACATCAGACAGCTTGAAGAACAGTGTGATAAATGCCTCCGTGGTGTAAAATACAGTATGGAGATCACACAGGCTGATAAAGCAATCTTCGCAATTAAAAAGAAAAATAAAAAAGCTGTGAAAACATTGATGGCAGCAATTGAAAATGAAGAGAATATTTCATTGCATCTGCTTCCGGATATTTACCCGATGGGAGAAGAGCGTGCAGTTGTTCGTGAGTGCCTTGGATTAAACCTTGATACAACACAGCTTCCTTCAGCGGCAAGAGCCGTTGTTGTTAACCTTGAGACCGCAGCAAGAATTGCTGAGGCAATTGATGAGAAGAGACCATGTATCAGCAAAAACATGACAGTTCGCGGTAACATCAAAGGTGGAAATGCAGCTCATGTATTTATGGATGTACCGATCGGTGTTTCTGTTGGTGAGATGATCGAAAAAGCCGGCGGACTGGATAAACCGGATGAAGTTGGTGAAATCATCATGGGTGGAGCGTTCACAGGACGTGCAGTAGAGCTTGATGAGCCAACGACAAAGACAACAGGTGGTATCCTTACAACATACAAAATGCCAGACCTTACAGGTAAGAAAGTGGGACTTCTTGTCTGTGCATGTGGCGGTAATGAAGCACGTATGCGTGTGATCGCAGAGAAAATGCATGGTGAAGTTGTGTCTGTATGCAGATGTAAACAGGCAATTGAGAATAAACCGGGTGCACCACTTAAGTGCCTTCGTCCTGGAAACTGTCCTGGACAGGTTAAAAACAATATGCAGTTTAAGAAAGATGGCTGCGAATATATTATCATTGGTAACTGTTCAGACTGTACAAACACAGTTATGGCATCTGCTCCTCAGATGGGACTTAAAGTATTCCATCAGACAGATCATGTTATGAGAGCGGTTGGTCACGCACAGTATCGTCAGCTTACAGTATCTAAATGGGTTGACCAGGATATTGATGTAGAAGACTAGTTATGGTATAAATTGCAGAAGTAAGGAGTGATTCCCCGATATGACTCTTTACGAAGCAATTATATATATGTTAATTATCACAATTAGCGAAGTAATTAAAAGGAGGGAACAATATGTCTATTACAGCTGAAACAGCGAAACAACATGCAAATGATCCTGCAGTGTTATGCTGTAGAGCAGAGGCTGGAATCATTATTGAGCCAGCAAATCTTGAAGATCCAGCAATTTTTGATGAGTTAGTTGACTCTGGATTATTGAATCTTGATGGATGCTTAAAAATTGGACAAATTTTAGGAGCAAAACTTACAAAAACTCTTGATTCTCTTTCACCGCTGACAGCAGATGTTGTTGAGGGAGCAAAAGATTCTGTAGAGGAAGAAGCAGAGGAAGCAGCAGAGGAAGCGGCTCCAGCAGTAGCAGCTCCAGCAGCAGCTCCGGTAGCAGCAGCTCCAGCAGCAACAGCAGTTGCAGGCGGAGTTCTTAAAATCCACATTGGTGAAGGAAAAGATATTGATCTTTCTATTCCGGTTGGTGCACTTGGCGGAGGCGCTGAGGTAGTAGAAGTAGCTCCGGCAGCAGCTCCAGCAGCAGCTCCGGCAGCTCCGACAGCTGAAGAAGTAGCAAAAGAAGGAAAGGTTGTAAGAAGCCTTACAAGAAAACATTTTGCTATCACAGAAGTTAAGAGAGGACCAGAGACAAAGATCGAAGGAACAGTTCTTACAATCCGTGAAGGTATTGAAGCAGATGTAATTGCTAATTCTGATCTTGTTAAAGATTTCCATCTTGAAATCGTTACACCAAAGGAGTATCACACATATTCTGAGACAATCATGGATGTTCAGCCAATCGCAACAAAAGAAGGCGATGCTAAGATCGGACAGGGCGTTACAAGAGTAATCGATGGCGCTATCATGATGCTTTCAGGAACAGACGAAGGTGGAGTTCAGATCGGTGAGTTCGGTTCTTCCGAAGGATATATGGATGAAAACATTATGTGGGGACGTCCGGGATGTCCAGATAAGGGAGAAATCTTTATCAAAGGTAATATCGTAGTTCAGGAAAAGACAAACATGGAACGTCGTGGACCTATGGCTGCACATACAGCATTTGATATTATCACACAGGAAATCCGTGAAGCATTGAAGAAACTTGAAGAAGACCTTGTAGTAGATACAGAGGAATTCGTTCAGGTTCGTCACCCAGGTCAGAAGAAAGTAGTTATTTGTAAAGAAATCATGGGACAGGGAGCTATGCATGATAACTTCATCCTTCCGGTAGAACCATGTGGAATTCTTGGAGCAAGAGCTAACGTTGACCTTGGTAACCTTCCAGTATGTATGAGCCCATTGGAAGTTCTTGATGGATGTATCCACGCTCTTACATGTATCGGACCTGCATCTAAAGAGATGACAAGACATTACTGGAGAGAGCCACTTGTACTTGAGGCACTTGCTGATCCAGAAATTGACCTTTGTGGTGTAATCTTTGTTGGATCTCCACAGATCAACGCTGAGAAGTTCTATGTATCTGAAAGACTTGGTCAGACAGTAGAAATGATGGACGTTGACGGTGCATTTATTACAACAGAAGGTTTCGGAAACAACCATATCGACTTTGCAAGTCATCATGAGCAGATTGGTATGAGAGGAGTTCCTGTAGTAGGACTTTCATACTGTGCAGTTCAGGGAGCGCTCGTAGTTGGTAACAAGTACATGACAGCAATGGTAGATAACAACAAATCTGAAGGCGGTATTGAGAACGAAATCCTTGGAAACAATACACTTTGCCACGAAGATGCAATTCGTGCTCTTGAGATGCTCAAAGTTCAGATGGCAGGTGAAGTAATTAAACCAGCTGAAAAGAAATGGAATCCGAACGTTAAGGCTACGAACATTGAAGTGATCGAAGATGCTATCGGATCAAAGATTGATCTTGTAGAAAATGAGCAGGCACTTCCACTTAGCCAGAAACGTATTGATAAAGGATACAACTAAGAATAAGGTGTTTTAAATGAATGACGAACGATTGAAATATGGTGACAGAATCATATACATGGAGGGAATCTGTGTTGATGTTGATGATTGCAGCATCAGTGTGGATTTGAAAGGACGATTGGGATTTTTCAAAGCTCCGAAGAGAATGTTTATCTGTGATACTGAACCAAAGATTGGTCAGGAATTTGGATGGCATATGAGTTTTCCGGAGCAGCTTGGTCCTGAAATCCATGAAAAGTACGTCAGTAATTTAGAAAAAGAGCGTCGTAAACAAGCAGAAATGAGCACTCGTTTAAAGAAAGAGGAGGAATAAAAATGAGTTTAACGGTTGTTAAAGGATTACAATCAGAAATCTTCGTTCCAATTACTCCACCGATGGTATGGACACCAGTAGAGAAAGAGTTGAAGGATATGACAGTTGCTCTTGCTACAGCAGCAGGTGTACATCAGGTAGATCAGGAAAGATTTAACCTTGCAGGTGACTTTACTTGGAGAAAGATCGATGATAAATGCCCATCTGATAAATTGATGGTATCTCATGGTGGATATGATAACAGTGATGTTAATAAAGATATCAACTGTATGTTCCCTATCGATAGACTTCATGAATTAGTAGAAGAAGGATTTATTAAGGCTACAGCTCCATTCCATGCTGGATTCATGGGTGGTGGCGGAAACCAGGAAAAATTCAAACATGAGACAGGTCCTGCAGTAGCAGCAATGCTGAAAGAGGAAGGCGTAGATGCAGCTATCCTCACAGCTGGATGAGGTACCTGTCACCGCTCTGCAGTATTGGTGCAGAGAGCGATTGAAGAGGCTGGAATTCCTACAATTATTATTGCAGCTCTTCCACCAGTTGTACGTCAGACTGGTACTCCACGTGCGGTTGCTCCGTTGGTACCTATGGGTGCTAATGCAGGTGGTCCTCACAATGTGGAACAGCAGACAGCTATCGTAAAAGCTACTCTTGAGCAGTTGGTTGAGATCCAGACACCTGGAAAGATCGTTCCATTGCCATTCGAGTATGTTGCTAAAATCTAATATACAACAAAACATCAGGAGGGAAATGGATTGTCCATTTCCCTTTTTAGATTCTTTCATTGATTATAGAAAGAGTAATAAAAAAGGATTGATTTTGTATACTGGTATGATAAAATAAAGACAAGTGAGTTTACGTAGCAAAAAATGCTAAAGGAGGATATAGAAAATATGACAGTTGAGGAACAGAAATTACGTCGCCTAACCATTAAAGCATATCATATGGATACGGTTGTTGAGGGTGATCGTAATGATATTACAACAGGCGGAAAGATGACTGTTTGTAAAGATATTATCCCGGAATTATTAAAGGATGCAAAGTATATTACAGATATTGATATTCAGGTAATCCAGCCGGGAGATCATGATCGTTGGACCAACACGATCATGGACATTATTCCGATTTCTACAAAAGTGCTCGGAGTATTGGGAGAAGGAATCACACATACAATTACCGGTGTATACGTGATGCTTACCGGTGTAGATGTGAATGGAAAGCAGTGTCATGAATTTGGATCATCAGAAGGTAACTTAAAAGAGCAGCTCGTGCTTAATAAGGCGGGTACTCCGGGAGATAATGATGTGATTATTTCCTTCGATGTTACACTTGCAGCAGGTATGGGACAGGAAAGACCGGGTCCGACGGAAGCACATTTGCTTTGTGATAAATTCATTAATATTTTCAGAGAAAAACTGAAAAAATTTAATGGAAATCAGTGTACGGAGAAGCATGTATATCATGATATAGTACGCCCCGGTAAGAAACGTGTTTTGATTATCAAACAGGTCGCAGGGCAGGGGGCGATGTATGATACTCATATGTTCTCGAAAGAGCCATCTTGCTCGATTGGATCAAAATCCATCATTGATATGGGCAATATGCCGGTAATAGTTACACCGAATGAATATAGAGACGGAATTATCCGTTCCATGCAGTAAGAAGGGAGAAGAATATTATGGGAATTGGTCCTTCAACAAAAGAAACATCATTACATCACTTCAGAGACCCGCTTCTTGAGGTAGTTGCAGAAGATACAGACCTTGATCTGCTGGGAATCATGCTTGTCGGTTCTCCGGATGGTAACGAAGACAAGATGCTTGTTGGTACGAGAGCGGCTGTAGCAGCAGAATGTATGCGTGCAGACGGTGTTATCTTGTCCTGTGATGGCTGGGGAAACAGCCATGTCGATTACACAAATACGATTGAACAGATCGGTGAGCGTGGCATTCCTGTTACGGGAATTACCTTTAATGGTACGGTTGCACAATTTGTAGTTGTGAATGATTATCTGGATGCGATCGTAGATATCAATAAGAGCGCGACAGGTGAAGAGACAAATGTTGTCGGTGAGAACAATATGGATCGTATTGACTGTCTGAAAGCGAAAGCGTTATTGAAGCTTAAGATGAGAAAGAAAGATCAGGAAAACAAATAAATAGAAATAACAGATGATAAAGAAAAGGCACGACCTGTATGTCGTGCCCTTTCTTTTTGGTATGTCATTGAGAGGTTTTCCTCGTTGCATTGCAGTTTTGTATATACAAAGCTGGGGAATGCTCCTCATAAAGAGGATGTATATATTTAATTGGAGTTCACCGATGCAAGAACGTTCTTGGGGAAAACGATCGGCAACGGATCAACTGCAATAACAACCAAAATTGTTGTTGACTTAATGCATATGATTTTTCAAAAAAGGCAGTTTCCCTGTCAGGAAAACCGCCATTGGTTATCTTGCATTTAAGTTGTTTTAAATATAGCATTTTTATTTTTGAGTGTCAATAGAAAAAACTATTTTTATGCAACATGGTGAATATATATCAAAATATGCTAAGCTTTTGATGCATCTTTAAAGAAGATACAAGCACATACAACCATGACGACTGTAACGACCCATGTCAAAACGGTAAGTGGAAGTGATGTAATAACGAAGCAAGCAATCAATACACCAATGACTCCAGTAATAGTAAGTACTAAAGAACTTGCGCGGTTATATTTTCCTTCTTTTACAAATTTAATACCAGCTGAAGGCATTAGGAAAGCACAGGAACCCATCATAATTGGGAATGCGATATCTGCACTTAATCCAAGAAGCAGACACAAAGCCATACAAGGAGCATAAAGTCCAAGACCAACGATCATTAAAGCTCCTAGAACAAAGTTCACAATAACACCGATTATCAGTTTTGCACCGGTCAATCCGCTGGCAGTTCCAATGATACCAAAAGGTCCGACTCCAAGAAGTTTACAGATCATTACGATTGCCAGTGCAATCAAAGCACATCCTAAAGCAATACGAACTTTCTTAAGATTCCATTTTGATACGATTGACGCTCCGATAATAGCTCCCAAGATAGATGCTCCAATCATCAAAACAAGTGTCAGTGGATCAACTGTTACCTTTTGAATAAAAACAGTGGCTTCTACAACGACTGGTATAGCATATGCAACATTTAAAGTACCAGGGATAAGATCGTCAGGACAACTCTTTGTAAACTTGAAAGCTGTTGTTGAAGTTGCATAACTCCCGATACCAAGAGTATCGAAGAAGTTAGCTAACACACCAATAATAATAGTTGGTACGTATTTTACCTCCTTGAAATCTTCTTTATGTTTAAATATGTCTTTTACATAATAAACACCAAAACCAATTGTCAGTATCCAAAGAACTAAGATTAAAATATGTGCTACACTCATATCTCTCATCCTCCTTAAAATAATATATGAATTGCAGAAACAAAAAAGACCGGTATCCTGATTGGAAACCGGCCTTGGTCATCTCTTATTAGTAGTTTACATGAAAATATAAATAATGTCAATAATATAACGAACATTTGTATAATATAATGGAATGGGGATAAAATAAAAAGGCGGTTCCATATAAGGAATACCGCCTTTGGTTGTCAATATGTAATTTTCAATATAGATTAAGCCTCTGTCTTGTTGGCATCTCTAAAGAACATAATAGATGTGTAAATCATAACTACACAAATGATGTATGTTAATGTCTTCAGTGAGAAGAAGCAAGCTACTTTGTAAGCGATAAATACACCAACACATCCGAACAATGCAAGGCAAAGAGCTGCTTTTCTATCATACTTACCTTCTTTGATGAACTTGAAGCATGCAGCATTCATAAGGAATGCACAAGATCCCATCATGATTGGGAAAGCAGTTCCGATATTCATTCCGAGTGCTGCACAAAGAGCCATACAAGGAGCATACAAACCAACACCGATCATCATAAGTGCTCCCAGGAAGAAGTTAACAACAACACCAATTACTAACTTAATACCTGTAAGACCAAGAGCTTCACCACTTACACCGAATGGTCCAATTCCTGCATTCTTACAAGCAAGAACAATTGCAAGGATAAGAAGACCAACACCAAGACCTAAACGAACCATCTTAAGATTCCATTTACATACGATACCAGCTCCAACTAAAGCACCAACAACAGATGCAGCAAGCATAAGTACCAGAGTAAGAGGATCAATATCTACAAAGCTGAAAAACAGAAGTGCTTCCAATGTAACAGGGAAAGTATCACCAACATTCAGCGTACCTGGAATTGTTTCGTCTGGGCTGGACTTTGTGAATTTGAAACCAGCCTGTGTAGTTGCATAAGAACCAATTCCCCATGTGTCAAGTAAGTTTGTGATGCATCCGATGATTGCCAATGGAACCCAGTGTCCACCTTGGAAATCTTCCTTGTGTGCAAGCAAATCTTTGATAAAATATGCGCCAGATGCGATAACAAAGATAATCAGCACGATACGTAAAATCATAATAACATCCATTTTTTCATCCCTCCAGATTGTTTAAAAGTAAAAAAATAGAAACAGAAATCTTAGTATATAATATGAAATATAAGCACCCCGATATGAAAATATTTGTTAAATTATATACCATCTGTTCATGCTATAATTCTACCAATTTTTATGCAAAAAGTCAATGAAATACATAAAAATTGCATAAGGAAAGGACATAATTACATGAATGCAAGTGGAATGTAAAGGAGGAAAGCAGAAAAATGCATATGTGACTGCCGGCTGGTTTGACAAAAAAATAATTTTATCCTATTATAATAAGGAAGTTTTGCGCTGATAAGTATATTGCAGATGAATTAAAGAGCCAGAAGAACCAATAAGATGAATTGTATTAAAAAAAATACAATAAATCCAAGAAAAGGCTTGCAAAATATGGATTCATTCGATATACTAAGAGAGCTGTGACATGATAGCTGTGAAGCGTGAGGTTGCTGCCTGATATGGCAGGTTTTCCGTGGAGCGAATGTCAAGTTAGGAAACTGGCGACAAGTCACTGTACGAAACTATAACAGCCACTGAGATGTGGTAACAACGTGTGAGGTTCTCACGACACACACGGGAGAGTGTACAGTCACCGCTTGTCGTACTGAAGTTAAAAGTACGAAAAGGAGGCGACTTTTTTTATGGCAAGTCAAGTAATGAGAATCACTTTGAAAGCGTATGATCATCAGTTGGTAGATGCATCCGCAAAAAAAATCATCGAAACTGTAAAAAAGAATGGATCACAGGTGAGTGGACCGGTACCACTTCCAACTAAGAAAGAAGTAGTTACAATCTTAAGAGCGGTTCACAAATACAAATATTCCAGAGAACAGTTCGAACAGAGAACTCATAAGAGACTTATTGATATCATTGCACCAACACAGAAGACTGTTGACGCATTGTCTAGATTAGAGATGCCAGCTGGTGTTTACATTGATATCAAAATGAAAAATAAGTAGAACGCAGTAATTCCTAAAATTTAGGATGAACGTCCAAGCGGCGTTCCGCTGTAAATCACAGGAGGTAATTATAATGAAGAAAGCTATCTTAGCTACAAAAGTCGGAATGACTCAGATCTTCAACGAAGACGGAACATTAACACCGGTAACTGTACTTCAGGCTGGTCCTTGTGTTGTAACACAGATCAAAACTGTTGAAAATGATGGTTACGATGCGGTTCAGGTTGGATTCGTTGACAAGAAAGACAAAATTGTTAACAAAGACAAGAGCGGTAAGAAAGAAATCGTTCATCGTCACGGTGTGACAAAAGCTGAACAGGGACATTTTGCAAAAGCTGGTGTTTCTGGTAAGAGATTCGTGAGAGAATTTAAATTTGAAAATGCTTCTGAATATGAACTGGCTCAGGAAATCAAGGTTGATATTTTTGAGGCGGGAGATAAGATTGATGCTACTGCAATTTCTAAAGGAAAAGGATTCCAGGGCGCAATCAAGAGACATAATCAGCATAGAGGACCAATGACACACGGTTCTAAGTTCCATCGTCATGCAGGTTCTAACGGAGCTGCTTCTGATCCGAGTAAAGTATTCAAGGGCAAAAAGATGCCGGGACACATGGGAAGTAAGAAGATTACGATCCAGAATCTTGAAGTCGTACGCGTAGATGCTGAGAATAACTTGCTTTTGGTTAAGGGTTCTGTACCAGGACCAAAGAAATCTTTAGTAACTATCAAAGAAGCAGTAAAGGCTAACTAAGCTTTGGCGAAGGAAGGAGGAAGACTTAAGATGGCAAACGTATCCGTTTATAATATCGAAGGTAAAGAAGTTGGAACAATCGATTTAAGCGATGCTGTATTCGGTGTTGAAGTAAATGAACATCTGGTACACATGGCTGTTGTTAACCAGCTTGCAAATAAACGTCAGGGAACACAGAAAGCAAAAACACGTTCTGAAGTTTCTGGTGGCGGAAGAAAACCATGGAGACAAAAAGGAACAGGTCATGCTAGACAGGGTTCTACAAGAGCTCCGCAGTGGACAGGCGGTGGAGTAGTGTTTGCTCCGGTACCGAGAGATTATTCATTCAAGATGAATAAGAAAGAGAAAAGAGCGGCTCTTAAATCAGCTCTTACAGCAAAAGTAGAAGAAAACAAATTCATCGTTGTTGACGAAATCAAATTTGATGAGATCAAGACAAAGAATTTCGCAAACATTCTGAAGAACTTAGATGTATCTAAAGCATTAGTAGTATTAGAAGATGGCAATACAAATGCAGAGATCTCTGCAAGAAACATTGCTGATGTTAAGACTGCAAAGACTAATACGATCAATGTGTACGATATCTTAAAATACAACACAGTAATCGCAACGAAAGCTGCTGTTGCTAATATCGAGGAGGTGTACGCATAATGGCAAACGTTCAGTATTATGATGTAATCCTTAAACCAGTTGTAACAGAAAAGAGTATGGAACTTATGGGAGAAAAGAAATATACTTTCTTGGTACACCCAGAAGCAACAAAGTCTCAGGTAAAAGAAGCTGTTGAAAAGATGTTCAACGGTACAAAAGTGAAAAGTGTTAACACAATGAACTGTGAAGGTAAGAAAAAAAGAGTTCGTGGAACTATGCAGTTTGGAAAGACAGCCAATACAAAGAAGGCTATCGTTCAGTTAACAGAAGACAGCGCAGATATCGAGATCTTCGAGGGATTATAAGACTTGCTGAAGCTTAGTCGGATCCCGTTCGGTGAGTTTGGCGAGGTTTTTTTGAACCTTGCGAAGCGAATACATCCGAACAATCATACGGTGCAAATCCGTGATATTAATAATTAGAATTTGAAAGGAGAAGCAATCATGGGAATTAAAACATATCGCCCATATACGCCTTCCAGAAGACAGATGACTGGATCTGATTTCTCAGAAATCACAAAGACAACTCCAGAAAAATCTCTGTTAGCTCCAAAGAGCAGACAGGCAGGACGTAATAATCAAGGTAAAATTACAGTTAGACACCGCGGAGGCGGAGCTAAGAAGAAATATAGAGTAATCGACTTCAAGAGAAGAAAAGACGGAATTGCTGCTACAGTTCTTGGCATCGAGTACGATCCAAACAGAACAGCTAATATCGCTCTTATCTGCTATGAAGATGGTGAAAAAGCATATATCCTTGCACCAGCAGGGTTACAGGTAGGCTGGAAAGTTATGAATGGACCAGAAGCAGAAGTATTGATCGGTAACTGTCTTCCACTTTCTGAGATTCCTGTAGGTACTCAGGTACACAACATTGAGCTTCATCCTGGAAAGGGCGGACAGCTGGTTCGTTCAGCAGGTAACAGCGCACAGTTAATGGCAAAAGAAGGAAAATATGCAACACTTCGACTTCCATCAGGAGAGATGAGAATGGTACCAATCGAGTGCCGTGCATCTGTTGGAGTTGTAGGAAATGGGGATCACAACCTGATCAACATTGGTAAAGCAGGACGTAAACGTCACATGGGTATCAGACCTACAGTTCGTGGTTCTGTTATGAACCCGAATGACCATCCGCATGGTGGTGGTGAAGGTAAGACAGGAATCGGTCGTCCGGGTCCGTGTACACCTTGGGGTAAACCAGCACTTGGTCTTAAGACAAGAAAGAAAAATAAAGCTTCTAACAAGATGATTGTAAGAAGAAGAGATGGTAAAGCTATTAAATAATTAAGGAGGTTATAACCTATGGCACGTTCAATTAAAAAAGGACCATTCGCAGACGCAAGCCTGCTCAAGAAGGTTGATGCTATGAACGCTTCTGGAGACAAGTCCGTAATTAAGACATGGTCTCGTCGTTCTACAATCTTCCCAAGCATGGTTGGACATACAATTGCCGTTCATGACGGAAGAAAACATGTACCTGTATATGTAACAGAAGATATGGTTGGACACAAACTCGGAGAGTTCGTGGCAACCAGAACATACAGAGGACATGGAAAAGACGAAAAGAAATCAAAAGTTAGATAATTACATTGTGAAAGGAGGGTTCATCCATGGCAAAAGGACATAGATCCCAAATCAAGAGAGAGAGAAATGCTAACAAAGATACAAGACCTTCTGCTAAGTTATCTTATGCAAGAGTTTCTGTTCAGAAAGCATGCTACGTATTAGATGCCATCAGAGGTAAGGATGTAACAACAGCACTTGGTATTTTAACTTACAATCCAAGATATGCTTCTAGTTTAATAAAGAAATTATTGGAGTCAGCAATTGCAAATGCTGAAAACAACAACGGTATGAATGTTGAGAATCTTTATATTGCAGAGGCTTATGCAAACAAAGGACCAACAATGAAGAGAATCAGACCTAGAGCACAGGGAAGAGCTTACAGAATCGAGAAGAGAATGAGCCACATTACACTTGTGCTTGATGAAAGATAAGGAGGGCAATCATGGGACAGAAAGTTAATCCTCATGGCTTAAGAGTCGGTGTTATCAAAGACTGGGACTCTAGATGGTATGCAGAAAAAGATTTTGCAGACTACTTAGTAGAAGACCATGAAATCAGAACGTATCTTAAGAAGAGATTATACAGCGCCGGTGTTTCTAAGATTGAGATCGAAAGAGCATCTGACCGCGTAAAAATCATTATTTATACAGCAAAACCTGGTGTAGTAATCGGTAAAGGTGGAGCAGAAATCGAAAAAGTAAAAGGTGAATTAGCACAGTTTACTAATAAGAAATTAATCGTTGATATTAAGGAAATCAAGAGACCGGATAAAGATGCTCAGTTAGTAGCAGAAAACATCGCATTACAGCTTGAGAACCGTATCTCTTTCAGACGTGCAATGAAATCTTGTATGTCAAGAACAATGAAAGCCGGAGCACTTGGTGTTAAGACATCTGTGTCAGGACGTCTTGGCGGAGCAGATATGGCTCGTACAGAGTTCTACAGTGAAGGAACAATTCCTCTTCAGACACTGAGAGCAGATATCGACTACGGATTCGCTGAAGCTGACACAACTTATGGAAAAGTTGGTGTTAAGGTATGGATTTACAAGGGCGAAGTTCTTCCGGAAAAAGCAGCAAAGGAAGGAGATAGATAATCATGTTAATGCCAAAAAGAGTAAAACGTCGTAAACAATTCCGTGGTTCCATGAAGGGTAAAGCACTTCGCGGAAACAAGATTACAAATGGTGAATATGGTATCGTTGCAATGGAACCTTGCTGGATCCGTTCAAACCAGATCGAAGCTGCCCGTATCGCTATGACACGTTATATCAAACGTGGTGGTAAAGTTTGGATCAAAATATTCCCAGATAAACCTGTAACTACGAAACCAGCTGAAACACGTATGGGTTCTGGAAAAGGAACCTTAGAATACTGGGTAGCAGTTGTTAAGCCGGGTCGCGTAATGTTCGAGATCGCTGGCGTATCAGAAGAAGTTGCAAGAGAAGCACTTCGTCTGGCAACACACAAGCTGCCATGTAAATGTAAAGTAGTTTCTCGCGCAGACTTAGAAGGCGGTGATAACAGTGAAAATTAATGCATTTGTAGAAGATTTAAAGACAAAATCAGCTGCAGAGCTGAACGAAGAATTAGTAGCTGCTAAAAAGGAACTTTTTAACTTAAGATTCCAGAACGCAACAAATCAGTTAGATAATACAAGCAGAATCAAAGAAGTAAGAAGAAATATTGCCAGAATCCAGACAGTGATTACGGAAAAAAGTGGCAAATAGAACTTCATTTCATGCTGAAAGGAGTATAGACTGTGGAAAGAAATCTTAGAAAAACCCGTGTGGGTAAGGTTATCAGTAATAAAATGGATAAGACCATAGTTGTTGCAGTTGAAGATCATGTAAAACATCCACTTTACAAAAAAATCGTAAAGAGAACTTACAAGTTGAAAGCACATGATGAGAATAACGAGTGCAACATCGGCGACAAAGTAAAAGTTATGGAAACAAGACCACTCTCTAAGGATAAGAGATGGAGACTTGTTGAAGTTATGGAAAAAGTGAAATAGTATAAGGAGGGAAACCTGCATGATACAGCAAGAAAGCAGACTGAAAGTAGCAGACAACACAGGTGCAAAAGAATTACTGTGTATTCGTGTTATGGGCGGTTCAACAAGAAGATATGCAAGTATCGGTGATGTGATCATTGCGACTGTTAAAGATGCAACACCAGGCGGCGTTGTTAAAAAAGGCGATGTAGTAAAAGCTGTAGTTGTTCGTACTGTAAATAGTACTCGTCGTAAAGATGGTTCTTATATCCGTTTCGACGAAAATGCTGCTGTAATTATAAAAGATGATAAGACACCAAGAGGAACCCGTATTTTTGGACCAGTAGCAAGAGAGCTCCGTGACAAACAGTTCATGAGAATTGTTTCCCTGGCTCCGGAAGTACTATAAGGAGGTGCGCAAGATGTCAATGTTAAAAATCAAAAAAGGCGACACTGTTAAGGTTATCGCTGGTAAAGATAAAGACAAAGAAGGCAAAGTTATTGCTGTAAACCAGAAAGCTGGTAAGGTTGTTGTTGAAGGTGTCAACATGTTGACAAAGCACACAAAACCAAGTATGAATAACCAGAATGGTGGAATCGTTCATCAGGAAGGACCTATCGATGCTTCTAATGTAATGTATGTTCACAAGGGAAAAGCAACAAGAGTGGGCATCAAAATGGACGGAGATAAGAAGGTTCGTTACGCTAAATCAACAGGCGAAGTTATTGATTAATCTGAGGAAGGAGGGCCATAAGCTTTGAGTAGACTGAAAGAACAATACCAGAACGAAATCATTGATGCAATGAATAAGAAGTTCGGTTATAAAAATATTATGGAAGTGCCAAAACTCGATAAAGTTGTAATCAACATGGGTGTTGGCGAAGCAAAAGATAACGCAAAACTTTTAGATTCAGCAGTAGCTGATCTTGAGAAGATCACAGGACAGAAAGCTGTTATCTGTAGAGCAAAAAAATCAGTTGCTAACTTCAAGATCAGAGAAGGAATGGCAATTGGATGTAAAGTTACCTTAAGAGGAGAAAAGATGTATGAGTTCGTTGATCGTCTGATCAACCTTGCACTTCCTCGTGTACGTGACTTTAGAGGTGTAAACCCTAACGCATTTGACGGAAGAGGAAACTATGCTCTTGGAATCAAAGAGCAGTTGATCTTCCCTGAGATCGAATATGATAAGGTTGATAAGGTAAGAGGTATGGATATCATCTTCGTTACAACCGCTAAAACAGATGAAGAGGCGCGTGAATTGTTGAAACAGTTCAACATGCCATTTACAAAATAAGGAGGTAAATTATGGCTAAGACAGCAATGAAAGTTAAACAGCAGCGTAACCAGAAATTCTCTACCAGAGAATACAATCGCTGCAGAATCTGTGGACGTCCACATGCATATTTGAGAAAATATGGTATCTGCCGTGTTTGCTTCCGCGAATTGGCATATAAAGGACAGATCCCTGGAGTTAAAAAATCTAGTTGGTAGGCCCTGAACACTTAGAAAAGGAGGAAAACAATTCATGACTATGAGCGATCCAATCGCAGATATGCTTACAAGAATTCGTAATGCAAATACTGCTAAACATGATACAGTAGATGTACCATCTTCTAAGATGAAGCTTGCTATTGCTAATATCTTATTGGATGAAGGATATATCGAGAAATATGACATCATTGAAGATGGAGTATTTAAAACAATCCATATTACATTAAAATATGGCGCAGACAAGAATGAAAAAGTTATTACAGGTCTTAAGAGAATCTCTAAACCTGGACTTCGTGTATACGCTAGCAGCGCTAATGTACCAAAGGTATTTGGCGGACTTGGAACAGCAATCATTTCCACAAACCAAGGCGTAATCACAGACAAAGAAGCAAGAAAACTTGGCGTAGGCGGAGAAGTTCTTTGCTATATTTGGTAACAAATGACTAAGGAAACATCATCGCCACTAGGTTCGAGAGAACCTCACCAAGTGGACAAGGTGTACTTTCGCACTAGGTTCGAGAATACCTCACCAAGTGCTCAATGTAACTGAAAACAGAGTGGGTGCGACCCATTCCGAAAATTTAAGTTAAGGAGGATAAGGCAATGTCACGTATAGGAAGACTGCCAGTAGCAATCCCAGCAGGTGTAACTGTTGAAATTGCAGAGAATAATGTAGTGACTGTAAAAGGTCCAAAGGGAACACTCGTAAGAGAACTTCCTACAGAGATGGAAATCAAAGTAGAAGGTGAAGAAGTAGTTGTAACAAGACCAAACGATTTAAAGAAAATGAAATCTTTACATGGTCTTACAAGAACACTGATCAACAACATGGTTGTTGGTGTAACGAATGGATATGAAAAAGTTCTGGAAGTTAACGGTGTTGGATATAGAGCAGCAAAATCTGGAAACAAACTGACACTGAACCTTGGATATTCTCATCCAGTAGAAATGGTTGATCCAGAAGGTCTTGAGACTGTTGTAGAAGGACAGAACAAGATCATCGTAAAAGGTATCAGCAAAGAAAAAGTAGGTCAGTATGCAGCTGAGATCAGAGATAAGAGAAGACCTGAGCCATATAAGGGCAAAGGTATTAAGTATGCTGATGAAGTAATCAGACGTAAAGTCGGCAAGACAGGTAAGAAATAAGAAAGGAGAGTGTAAAAATGGTTAGCAAAAAATCAAGAAGTGTCGTTCGTGTTAACAAACACAGAAAATTACGTAACCGTTTGAGCGGTACTGCTGAGTGCCCACGTTTAGCGGTATTTAGAAGTAACAATCATATGTATGCTCAGATCATTGATGATACAGCTCACAATACTCTGGTTTCCGCATCCACTCTTCAGAAAGATGTGAAAGCAAACTTAGAGAAAACAAACAACGTTGAAGCAGCAGCATATCTTGGTAAAGTAATTGCTGAGAAAGCGTTGGAAAAAGGTATTAAAGACGTTGTCTTCGATAGAGGCGGATTTATTTACCAGGGCAAGATTCAGGCATTAGCAGACGCAGCTAGAGAAGCTGGGTTGAATTTCTAGAAGGAGGAGCACACATGAAACAAGAACGTATTGATGCTAGTCAGTTAGAATTAAATGAAAAAGTAGTATCAATTAAACGTGTAACCAAAGTTGTTAAAGGTGGCCGTAATATGAGATTCACAGCTTTAGTAGTTGTTGGCGACGGAAATGGCCATGTTGGTGCAGGTTTAGGAAAAGCTACAGAAATTCCAGAAGCAATCCGCAAGGGAAAAGAAGATGCAGCTAAAAACCTCATCTCTGTAGCATTAGATGAAAATGAAAGTATTACACATGATTTTATCGGTAAATTCGGAGGAGCTTCCGTATTACTTAAGAAAGCTCCAGAAGGTACTGGAGTGATTGCCGGTGGTCCGGCACGTGCCGTAATCGAGATGGCAGGAATCAAGAATATCCGTACAAAATCTCTTGGTTCTAACAACAAACAGAATGTTGTTCTGGCTACGATCGATGGATTACGTCAGGTAAAGACTCCGGAAGAGGTTGCTAAGCTTCGCGGTAAATCTGTTGAAGAGATCTTAGGCTAAGGAGGTAGATGAAGATGGCAAACTTAAAAGTTACATTAGTAAAATCTACAATTGGTGCTGTACCAAAGCATAAGAAGACTGTTGAAGCATTAGGCTTAAGAAAAGTAAACAAGACAGTTGAACTGCCGGATAATGCAGCAACAAGAGGTATGATTAAGCAGGTTCAACACCTGGTAAAAGTAGAAGAAGCATAAGTAATAATTCGGATAAGGAGGTGTCACAATGGATTTATCAAACTTAAGACCTGCTGATGGAGCAAAACAGAGTGATAATTTCAGAAGAGGACGTGGACACGGTTCTGGAAATGGTAAGACAGCTGGTAAGGGACACAAAGGTCAGAAAGCTCGTTCTGGAGCAACAAGACCAGGTTTCGAAGGTGGTCAGATGCCATTATATAGAAGAATACCAAAGAGAGGTTTCACGAACAGAAACTCTAAGACAATCGTTGGTATTAATGTAAGCGCTCTTGAGGTATTTGATAATGATGCTGTTGTTTCTGTAGAGACTCTGATCGAACAGGGTATCGTTAAGAATCCAAGAGATGGTGTTAAGATTCTTGGAAATGGCGAACTTACAAAGAAACTTACAGTACAGGCAAATGCATTTAGTGCAGGCGCAGTAGAAAAGATTGAGGCTTTAGGTGGAAAAGCAGAGGTGATCTAATGTTAGAAACATTCCGAAAGGCATTTCAAATTAAGGATATTCGCAAGAAAATCGGATATACGTTTTTAATGTTAATCGTGATAAGAATCGGATCACAGTTGCCGACACCGGGCGTGAATGCCGATTATATTAAGGAATTTTTTGCACAGAACACTGGTGAGGCGTTTAATTTGTTTAACGCTTTCACCGGTGGCTCTTTTGAGCAGATGTCTATATTTGCTCTGAGTATTACGCCGTACATTACATCTTCCATTATCATGCAGCTTCTTACAATTGCAATTCCAAAACTTGAAGAAATGCAAAAAGAAGGAGAAGATGGAAGAAAGAAGATTGTAGCTATCACTCGTTATCTGACAGTAGGACTTGCTTTGTTTGAGTCTACTGCCATGGCAGTCGGATTCGGACGTCAGGGATTATTGAAAGAATACAATTTTGTAAATGCTGCAATTGTAGTTCTGACACTTACAGCAGGATCTGCATTTTTGATGTGGATTGGTGAGAGAATTACAGAAAAGGGCGTAGGAAATGGTATTTCCATCGTGCTTGTAATTAATATTATCTCACGTATACCTAGTGATATGAATTCACTGTTTGAGCAATTCGTTAAGGGAAAACCGATTGCATCTGCAGGACTTGCAGTTCTTGTTATCGTTGCAATTATCGTTGCTCTTGTAGTATTTGTCGTTATTCTTCAGGATGGTGAAAGAAGGATTGCGGTACAGTATTCTCAGAAAGTTGTTGGTAGAAAAACTTATGGTGGACAGTCCAGCAACATTCCTTTGAAAGTAAATACTGCCGGTGTAATTCCAATTATCTTTGCATCCTCATTAATGCAGTTCCCGATCGTAATTGCTTCATTCATGGGCAAAGGAAATGGGACTGGAATTGGCAGCGAGATTTTACGAGGAATGAATCAGGGCAACTGGTGTAATCCAGAACATTTGAAATATACTTGGGGATTAATTGTATACATTATTCTGACTGTATTTTTTGCATATTTCTATACGTCCATTACATTTAATCCGTTAGAGATTGCAAACAATATGAAGAAAAATGGTGGCTTTATTCCAGGTATTCGTCCGGGAAAACCAACGGCTGAATATCTGACCAAGATATTGAATTATATTATATTTATTGGAGCATGTGGTCTTGTAGTTATACAGATTATCCCGATTTTCTTTAATGGATGGCTGGGAGCAAGTGTATCGTTCGGAGGTACATCGTTGATCATTATTGTCAGTGTTATTCTGGAAACTATGAAACAAATCGAATCACAGACACTTGTTCGCAATTATAAAGGATTTTTGAATAGTTAATGAACGAATGATTTTGACTCGCGGAATTTTTTTCGCGGGTTAAAATACTATAAAGGAGGAACACCCATATGAAAATTATTATGTTAGGTGCCCCTGGTGCGGGCAAGGGAACTCAGGCAAAGAAAATTGCAGCAAAGTACGACATTCCTCACATTTCAACTGGTGACATCTTTAGAGCGAACATTAAAAATGGTACTGAGTTGGGGAAAAAGGCAAAAACTTACATGGATCAGGGACTTTTAGTTCCAGATGAACTGGTTGTAGATCTGGTCGTAGATCGTGTGAATCAGGAAGATTGTAAGAATGGATATGTTCTTGACGGATTTCCGAGAACAATCCCACAGGCAGAAGCACTTGATAAAGCGCTCACTGAACTGGGACAGAAAGTTGATTATGCAATTGATGTAGATGTTCCAGATGAGAATATTGTCCGTCGCATGGGCGGAAGACGTGCTTGTGTTGGATGTGGAGCTACATATCATTTGGAATATGCACCAACAAAAGTAGAAGGAGTCTGTGATGTCTGTGGCAAAGAGCTGATTCTCAGAGATGATGATAAACCAGAGACTGTAAAAAAACGTCTTGGAGTATATCATGAGCAGACACAGCCATTGATTGATTACTATACAAATGCCGGAATTTTGAAAACTGTTGATGGAACGATCGATATTAATGATGTATTCCAGGCAATTGTAGATATTTTAGGAGAATAAGAACATGCCAATCACAATCAAATCGTCCAGAGAAATTGAATTAATGACTGAAGCCGGACGTATATTGGAAATTGTTCATAACGAATTAGGAAAGGCTCTGCGACCAGGAATGAGTACCAAGGATATCGATCGTCTGGGTGAAGAAATCATCCGCAGTTACGGTTGTATTCCATCATTTCTTAATTATAATGGATATCCAGCATCTATCTGTGTATCTGTGAATGAGGAAGTGGTTCATGGAATTCCTGACAAGCATCGAATTATTCGTGAAGGTGATATTGTCAGCCTGGATGCCGGAGTCATTTACAAAGGATATCATTCCGATGCCGCGAGAACTCACGGCATCGGAACAATCAGCAAGGAAGCAGAAGATCTGATTAGAATAACCAGAGAATGCTTCTTTGAAGGTATAAAATACGCAAAAGAAGGCAATTATTTATTTGACATTTCGGCAGCAATTGGCAATTATGCGCAGGAGCGTGGTTATGGAGTCGTTCGTGATCTGTGCGGACATGGAATTGGGACTGCGTTGCATGAAGCTCCTGAAATACCGAATTATAAGATGAACAGAAAAGGTGTAAAGCTGAAAGCCGGAATGACTTTGGCAATTGAACCGATGATTAACATAGGAACCTGGGAGGTTGACTGGTTAGATGACGACTGGACTGTTGTATCCAGAGACCGCTCACTTTCAGCGCATTATGAAAACACGGTATTAATTACCAAAGATGAACCGATACTTTTAACCTTGACCCAAGACAGCTAGGAGACGCAGTTATGGACAGATATCAGACAGGAATGCTTGCAAAATCAAAAGCGGGTCATGACACCGGTAAGGTTTATGTTATAATGGACATTGACGACACATATGTATATTTAGCGGATGGCAGAATTAGAACATTAGATAAGTTAAAAAGAAAAAAGAAAAAACATGTTCAGATTATTTGCAAAAAATATGATGTCACCGCAATTGATGACGTAGCAATCAAACGGATACTTAAGGAATGGAATAAAGAAGGAAAAAATCAGGAGGAATAAAACATGTCAAAAGCTGACGTTATTGAAATTGAAGGAACTGTAGTAGAAAAATTACCGAACGCAATGTTCCAGGTTGAGTTAGAGAATGGCCATCAGGTACTTGCACATATCAGTGGAAAGCTGAGAATGAACTTTATCAAAATCTTACCTGGCGATAAGGTAACATTGGAATTATCTCCATATGACCTCTCAAAGGGAAGAATTATCTGGAGAGATAAATAATATAAAATTATCTATTGACTTTGTTTGACAACAAGTGTTATACTATATAAGCACGTTTTTGGGTGCTTTAATATTGATGCGTATTTTTAAGCATTCAGGATGTGAGAGAACTATAGACATAGCAATGGATGAAAGGAGGATCCCCCGTGAAGGTTAGATCATCAGTAAAACCAATTTGCGAAAAATGTAAAGTTATTAAAAGAAAAGGAAGCATTCGCATTATCTGCGAAAATCCGAAGCATAAACAAAGACAGGGATAGGCACTGAACACTCAGTGAGAAGGCCGTTCGATGAGCAGAGCAAATCGAACATTCTTATGTTTATGAACAAATTAGGCGGCTGATAGTAGACACGCCAGGAGGTGTGTAGACTATTTGATATACAAGGAACACCTGTAGCCGGTGCTTTTCCTCGTATATTGCTTCTAATGCCGGCCCGTCATTACCGTTCATACGGTGGCCGGAAAGGGCATGGATACCGAACATGCCTGGGTAATGCTAAGGCAGAACCCCTATTAAAGTCGATGTAAAAAAATCAAAAAGAAAATGGAGGAAATTCACATGGCTCGTATAGCAGGTGTAGATTTACCAAGAGACAAACGTGTTGAGATCGGATTAACTTATATCTACGGAATCGGTAGACCGAGTGCAACCCGTATTTTAGCACAGGCAGGAGTTGATCCTGATATTCGCTGTAGAGATCTTACAGACGAAGATGTAAAGAAAATTAGTGCAGTAATTGATGAGACTCAGGTAGTAGAAGGTGATCTTCGTAGAGAGATCGCTCTGAACATCAAGAGATTGCAGGAGATCGGATGCTATAGAGGAATCCGTCACAGAAAAGGACTTCCGGTTCGTGGTCAGAAGACTAAGACAAATGCAAGAACAAGAAAAGGTCCTAAGAGAACAGTAGCAAATAAGAAGAAATAGGCTGAAAGCAACTTAGTGAGAGCAAGTTAAAAATGCAGCTCGAATTTAGTGCGAGGCCGTTCGCGAATCTTAGCGAATGCATAGCATGAGCTTAGCTGAGCGAACATACCAAAAAAAAGAAAGTGTAGGTTAGTTTTATTATGGCAAAGAAAGTTACAAAGAAAGTGACAAAGAAACGTGTCAAGAAAAACGTTGAACACGGACAGGCTCACATCCAGTCATCTTTTAATAACACAATCGTTACTTTAACAGATGCACAGGGAAATGCTCTTTCATGGGCAAGTGCAGGCGGTCTGGGATTTAGAGGTTCAAGGAAATCTACCCCTTATGCAGCTCAGATGGCAGCTGAGACAGCAGCTAAAGCAGCATTGGTACATGGTTTGAAATCAGTTGACGTAATGGTTAAAGGACCAGGTTCAGGTAGAGAAGCAGCAATCCGTGCCCTTCAGGCATGTGGAATCGATGTAACAAGCATTAAGGATGTTACTCCAGTACCACACAATGGTTGCCGTCCACCGAAACGCAGAAGAGTCTAATTATCAATTAATAGTTCACGTTGACGGATTGATTTATCCGAATTTAAATAGGAGGAAAACAAAAACATGGCAGTAAATAGAGTTCCGGTTCTTAAAAGATGCAGATCCCTTGGTATGGATCCGGTATATTTAGGAATTGATAAAAAGTCTAACAGACAGTTGAAAAGATCAAATAGAAAAATGAGCGAGTATGGTCTTCAGTTACGTGAAAAACAGAAAGCTAAATTTATCTATGGTGTATTAGAGAAACCTTTCAGAAACTACTTTGAGAAAGCTCAGCGTATGAGTGGTATGACAGGTGATAACCTGATGAAAATGCTGGAATCCAGATTAGATAACGTAGTATTCCGTCTGGGTCTTGCAAGAACAAGACGTGAAGCTAGACAGATCGTTGATCACAAGCATGTTCTTGTAAATGGAAAGCAGATCAACATTCCATCTTACCTGATCAAAGCAGGCGATGTAATTGAAATCAAAGAATCTAAGAAGAGCTCACCAAGATATAAAGAAATCGTTGAGGTTACAGGCGGACGTCTGGTTCCAGAATGGTTAGAAGCTGATCTTGAGAACCTGAAAGGAACAGTAAAAGAACTTCCAAGACGTGAAGAAATTGATGTTCCTGTAGATGAGATGTTAATCGTCGAATTATATTCTAAATAATAACCCGTAACACCACAGGAGGTGGACTTAGTGTTTGATTTTAATAAACCCAACATTGAAATAACTGAGATTTCAGAAGATAAAAAGTATGGAAGATTTGTTGTAGAACCGCTGGAAAGAGGTTATGGTACAACATTAGGAAACTCTCTTAGAAGAATTATGCTTTCATCTTTGCCAGGAGCTGCAATCAGCCAGGTAAAGATTGATGGTGTTCTTCATGAGTTCAGTTCTATTCCGGGTGTTAAGGAAGATGTTACTGAGATTATCATGAACTTGAAATCTTTGGCTATCAAGAATACATCTGAGACAGATGAACCGAAGACAGCTTATATTGAATTCGAAGGAGAAGGCGTTGTTACGGCAGCGGACATCCAGGTGGATCAGGATATCGAGATCATGAATCCAGAGACCGTTATTGCAACATTAAACGGCGGGGCAGACAGCAAATTATACATGGAACTCACCATTACAAAGGGCAGAGGGTATGTAAGTTCTGATAAAAATAAAAACGATGAATTACCAATCGCAGTAATTCCAATCGATTCTATTTACACCCCGGTGGAACGTGTGAACCTCACTGTTGAAAACACACGTGTTGGACAGATTACAGACTTTGATAAGTTGACATTAGATGTGTACACTAATGGTACACTGCTTCCGGATGAAGCAGTCAGCCTGGCTGCAAAAGTGTTAAGCGAACATCTGAAACTCTTTATCGACCTGTCTGAAGTGGCTCAGGCTGCTGAAGTAATGATTGAAAAAGAAGATGATGAAAAAGAAAAAGTTCTTGAAATGAGTATTGACGAATTAGAATTATCTGTTCGTTCTTACAACTGCCTGAAGAGAGCAGGAATTAATACTGTAGAAGAACTTACGAACAGAACACCGGAAGATATGATGAAAGTACGTAACCTTGGACGTAAGTCTTTGGAAGAAGTACTTGCAAAATTAGATGAATTAGGATTAAGCTTAAGCAGAGGCGAAGAGTAGAACACTTAACGAATGCAAGCTGTAAGCGAAGCATAAGTTTAGTGTGAACTCTGTCCTTCGGAACTTAATGAGCGCGAGTGTAAGCGAAGTGCGAATTTAGTAAGAAGGACTTCCATCAAAATGATTTTCACCAGTAAGCCCGAAGTGCGTGGTGAAGCATTTGGCTAGTAAGCCCGAAGAAGCATAACCAAGTGTTATTAATGGAGGATTTGAAAAATGGCAAAATATAGAAAACTCGGCAGAACATCAAGCCAGAGAAAAGCATTATTGAGAAACCAGGTAACAGCATTGCTTAACAACGGCAAGATCGTTACTACAGAAGCTAAGGCAAAAGAAATCCGCAAGATCGCTGAAGGCCTTATTGCAATGGCAGTAAAAGAAAAAGACAACTTCGAAGAAGTTACTGTAAAAGCTAAAGTTGCCCGCAAGGACAAAGATGGCAAGAGAGTAAAAGAGGTTGTAGACGGTAAGAAAGTTACTGTATATGACGAAGTTGAGAAGAAGATCAAGAAAGATATGCCAAGCAGACTTCACGCTCGTCGTGAGATGTTGAAAGTTCTTTACCCAGTAAAAGAAGTTCCAACAACACCAGCTGGAAGAAAGAAAAATACAAAAGAAGTTGATCTTGTTGCAAAACTCTTTGACGAAATCGCACCAAAATACGAGAATCGTAACGGTGGTTACACAAGAATCGTAAAGATTGGTCAGCGTAAAGGTGATGCAGCAATGGAAGTTCTGATTGAACTTGTATAATCTGTGTAAAATGATGACGCACTTCAGGAAACTGAAGTGCGTTTTTTCTCTGTCTATATCGTTAAATAATCTACTTATAGAAAAACTGAATACAAACTTCAAATATAGTGATATAATAAATAAACTGTGTGATGCACCAGAAAAAAGAAAGAAGGGATGTTGTTAATGAGTAGGTTAGAGATCGCTTCGCCTAAGAGAGCCAGAATTGTAATGGAAGGATTGTATAAAGACTTAGAGCGAAGAATTGAATCCAGCCCACCGGGATTATGCCCGGTAGACATGTCACGTGCATTTTTGGAATTATGCCATGCGCAGACATGTGGCAAATGTGTTCCGTGTCGAATTGGACTGGGGCAATTGAATCATTTCATCAAGGATGTACTTGATGGAAAAGCAACTATGGAGACATTGGATGTTATGGAGCAGACTGCCTTATCTATCATGGAGTCAGCCGATTGCGCCATCGGGTATGAAGCTGCAAATATGGTATATAAGGGACTGATCGGATACCGTGATGATTATGTGGAGCATATTAAAAATGGAAGATGTACCTGTACATATAATCAGCCGGTACCGTGTGTATCTTTGTGTCCGGCACATGTAGATATTCCGGGATATGTTGCTTTAGTTGGGGAAGGCAGATATGCAGATGCAATTCGTTTGATCAGGAAGGACAACCCGTTCCCGACAACATGTGGTTTTATCTGCGAGCATCCATGTGAGGCACGCTGCAGAAGAAATATGGTGGATGATTCCATCAATATTCGTGGTCTTAAGAGGGTGGCTGCTGATTTTGCTGGTGAGGTAGAGCCACCGAAATGTGCACCAAGTACAGGAAAGAGAATTGCTGTACTCGGCGGAGGTCCAGGAGGGTTAAGTGCAGCATACTATCTGCAGCTGATGGGTCATCAGGCTACGGTATATGAGATGCTTCCAAAACTTGGTGGAATGCTTCGTTATGGAATTCCGAATTACCGTCTGCCTAAGGAAAGATTAGACGAAGATATCAATGCTATTTTAAAGACTGGCGTAGAGGTAAAACATGGTCTTAAGATTGGACAGGATATCACAATTCAAGAACTGAGAGCACAATACGATGCTGTGCTGATTACGATTGGGGCAAGCACAGATAAAAAACTGGGACTGGAAGGGGAAGATGCAGATGGAGTATTATCTGCTGTTCAGTTCCTGAGAAATGTAGGCAAGAACGAGATTATGGATCTGACCGGCAAGGAAGTTGCTGTCATCGGGGGCGGCAATGTTTCTATGGATGCGGTTCGTACGGCAAAACGTCTCGGTGCTAAGAAAGTAAGTATTGTGTACAGAAGAAGAGTTGCAGATATGACAGCTCTTCCAGGAGAAATTGACGGCGCTGTTGCTGAAGGAATCGAACTTCAGACATTAAAAGCACCTGCGTCACTGGATATTGATGAAAATAATCATATCAAAGGTATTTATGTGACTCCGCAGATGGTAAGTGCAATCAAGGATGGACGAGCAAGTATCAAACCGACTGGCGAAGAGGATATTTATATTCCATGCGATGTATTGGTTGTTGCAATCGGTCAGAATATTGAGACACGCCATTTTGAGGAAGCTGGTATTCCGGTAGAACGTGGTAAGATTGTTACAAAGAGCACAGGAACCTTTGAAAATATGCCAGGAGTATTTGCAGGAGGAGACTGCGCAAGCGGCCCTGCTTCTGTAATAAAGGCAATTGCTGCAGCGAAGGTTGTAGCGGCTAATATTGATGAATATCTCGGCTATCACCATGAAATTTCCTGTGACGTAGAGATTCCAGAGGCACATCTGGATGACCGTACACCTTGTGGACGTGTGAATCTTACAGAACGAGAAGCTTGTGAAAGAGTCTGTGATTTTGAGGGTGTAGAGAACTGCATGACCGAAAAAGAAGCAAAACAGGAAGCAAGCAGATGTCTGCGGTGTGATCATTTTGGATATGGCATATTTAAGGGAGGCAGAGAGACATTATGGTAAATCTTGTAATTGATGGAAAACAAATATCCGTAAAAGAAAATACCACGATTATGGAGGCTGCCGCTCAAAATGGGATTCATATTCCTAAATTGTGTTATCTGAAAGGAATTAACGAGATCGCAGCCTGTCGTGTATGTGTAGTTGAATTAGAGGGAAAGGATAAACTGATTACCTCATGTAATAATGTTGCTGAGGAAGGTATGGTAATCCATACAAATAGTCCAAAAGTACGCAGGGACAGAAAAACCAATGTAGAGTTGATCTTATCTCAGCATAATTGTCAGTGTGTGGCATGTTCAAGAAGTGGCAACTGTAGCCTTCAGTCAGTTGCCAATGACTTGAATATTATCGATATTCCATACAAGATGGAGATCGAGAAACAGCCTTGGAATAAGAATTTTCCACTGATCCGTGATTCCTCCAAATGTATTAAGTGTATGCGGTGTATTCAGGTCTGTGATAAAGTACAGGGATTGAGTGTCTGGGATGTGGAAGGAACCGGATCCAGAACGACTGTAAATGTAGGTGGTCATAAGAACATTCAGGAAGCAGACTGTTCATTGTGCGGACAGTGTATTACACATTGTCCGGTAGGAGCATTGAGCGAGAGAAATGATACGGAAAAGGTCTGGGAAGCAATTGCAGATCCAGATAAAATTGTTGTAGCTCAGGTTGCACCGGCTGTACGTGCTGCATGGGGCGAACAGATTGGACTTGCTCCAGAAGATGCAACCATTGGAAAGATATTGGATGCCTTGAAGCGTATGGGTGTGGACTACGTGTTTGATACTGTATTTTCAGCCGATCTGACAATCATGGAAGAAGGACACGAATTTGTTCAGCGTTTTACAAGTGGTGAACTGAAAGATCGCCCGATGTTTACATCATGCTGTCCAGGATGGATTCGTTTTATTAAAACACAGTATCCACATTTGGTAAAATATTTATCCTCTGCAAAATCACCACAGCAGATGTTCGGCGCAGCAATGAAGACCTACTTTGCAGAAAAACTAGGTGTATCACCAGAGAAAATCTACACCGTGTCTGTAATGCCTTGTGTTGCGAAAAAAGGCGAGAGCGAGATGGAACTGTTCTATGGAGAATATGCAGGACATGACATTGATACAGTAATCACGACCAGAGAGCTGGTAAGAATGATTCGTTCTGCACACATCAGCCCTGATACATTGGTAGATATTGAAAGCGACCGCCCGATGCAGGCTGGTACAGGAGCTGGTGTCATCTTTGGAGCAACTGGCGGTGTAATGGAAGCAGCGCTTCGATCCGCATATTATATCATCAAAGGAGAAAATCCACCGGCAGATGCATTTACTGCAGTAAGAAGTCAAGGCTTCAACGAAAATGATGGTGTACAGGAAGCAGATTTCCAGATTAATGATATTACCGTCAGAACCGCTGTTGTAAGCGGTCTTGGCAATACCAGAGCACTGCTTGATAAGATAGAACGAGGAGAAGTACACTACGACTTCGTAGAAGTTATGGCATGTCCAGGAGGCTGCGTAGGCGGAGGCGGACAGCCAATCCACGATGGTGAAGAACTGGCCTTTGAACGCGGCAAGAACCTGTATTATCTGGATGATAATTATGACATTCGATTCTCACATGAGAATCCAGATATCCTTCAAATGTACGAAGAATATTTTGAAAAACCAATGTCACATAAAGCGCATATGCTGTTACATACAGAACATGATGCAAAAATAGTAAATTACGGCAAAGGATTTTAAAAAATAGTTAATAGGGGACGTAGTAAAATTAAAAAATACTACGTCCCCTGTTATTTTTTTGTCATTATCGTTAAAAAAATATCAAAAACATATTGACAAATAATTAACACACAGTTATACTATGACCATTGAAACGATAGTAACACAGTTACAGGGAGGATAATCAAAATGGCAAAGAAAAAAGAGGCAGTACCAGAGATTATTGATAATGTCGAAGCTCTTGAAGCAAAGATGAAGGCGATGAGAGAAGCACAGAAGATCTTCGCTACATTCACACAGGAGCAGGTAGATAAGATCTTCTTCGAGGCAGCAATGGCAGCAAACAAGATGCGAATTCCTCTTGCAAAACAGGCAGTTGAGGAAACTGGTCGTGGTATCGTGGAAGATAAGGTTATTAAGAATCATTACGCAGCAGAGTATATTTACAATGCTTATAAGAATACCAAGACTTGCGGAGTTATTGAAGAAGACCCAGCATATGGAATTAAGAAGATTGCGGAACCAATTGGCCTTGTAGCGGCAGTTATTCCTACAACTAACCCAACATCAACAGCAATTTTCAAAACATTGATCTGCTTGAAGACCAGAAATGCAATTATCATCAGTCCACATCCGGCAGCAAAAGCCTGTACGATCGCTGCAGCAAAGATTGTTCTGGATGCAGCTGTCAAAGCAGGAGCACCGGAAGGAATTATCGGATGGATTGACGTTCCGTCCCTGGAACTTACCAATACAGTTATGAGAGATGCAGATATTATCCTTGCAACAGGTGGACCTGGAATGGTGAAGGCTGCATACTCTTCAGGAAAACCGGCACTTGGCGTTGGACCTGGAAATACTCCTGTTATTATTGACGAGACAGCAGATATCAAGATGGCAGTAAATTCTATCATTCATTCTAAAACATTTGACAATGGTATGATCTGTGCATCCGAACAGTCTGTAACGGTGCTCGACAGTATCTATGATGAAGTAAAGAAAGAATTTGCATATCGTGGATGCTATTTCCTGAAAAAAGGCGAAGAGCTGGATAAAGTTCGTAAGACTATCATTATCAACGGTGCCTTAAATAATAAGATCCCAGGAAAATCTGCATATGAGATTGCAAAACTCGCAGGTGTAGATGTTCCGGAAGATACCAAGATCTTAATCGGTGAAGTGGAATCCGTTGATATCTCTGAAGAATTTGCGCATGAGAAATTATCTCCGGTACTTGGAATGTACCGAGCAAAAACATTTGATGAAGCCCTTGCAAAAGCTGAACAGTTGGTAGCAGATGGCGGATATGGACATACATCTTCTCTGTATATTCATCCTGCAGAGAAAGAGAAGATTGCAAAACATGCAGAAGCAATGAAGACTTGTCGTATCTTAATCAATACTCCATCTTCTCAGGGCGGTATCGGTGATCTTTATAACTTTAAACTTGCTCCATCTCTTACACTTGGATGTGGTTCTTGGGGAGGCAACTCTGTATCTGAGAACGTAGGTGTAAAACATCTGATTAACATTAAGACGGTCGCAGAGAGGAGAGAAAATATGCTGTGGTTTAGAACACCTGAGAAAGTATACTTTAAGAAAGGCTGTATGCCGGTGGCACTCGATGAACTCGGAACAGTGATGCACAAGAAAAAAGCATTTATCGTAACAGATACCTTCTTATATAAAAATGGTTATGTAAAACCAATTGAAGAGAAATTAGACCAGATGGGAATTCAGCATACATGCTTCTATGAAGTAGCACCAGATCCGACTCTGCAGTGTGCACAAAAAGGAACAGACCAGATGAGAGCATTTGAACCAGATACAATCATCGCACTTGGCGGTGGATCTGCAATGGATGCAGCGAAGATTATGTGGCTGATGTATGAGCATCCAGAAGCAAACTTTGAAGACATGGCTATGGACTTCATGGATATTCGCAAGAGAGTATTTACCTTCCCAAAAATGGGAGAGAAAGCCTACTTTGTTGCAATCCCGACATCTTCTGGTACAGGTTCTGAAGTGACACCATTTGCCATCATCACTGATGCAGAGACAGGCGTAAAATGGCCGATTGCAGATTACGAATTACTTCCAGATATGGCAATCGTCGACGTAGATAATGCAATGACAGCTCCAAAAGGACTGACAAGCGCATCCGGTATCGACGTTATGACACATGCAATCGAAGCATACGTATCCATTATGGCAACAGACTACACAGATGGACTTGCAATGAAAGCCGTTAAGATGGTATTCGATTATCTGCCATCTGCATATGCAAACGGAGCCAATGACCCAATCGCAAGAGAAAAGATGGCAAATGCATCCTGTATGGCTGGTATGGCATTCGCAAATGCTTTCCTTGGCCTGAACCACTCCATGGCCCACAAACTTGGAGCATTCCATCACTTGCCACACGGTGTCGCAAACGCAGTTCTCCTGACAGAAGTCATGAGATACAATGCAGCAGAAGTTCCGACCAAGATGGGAACATTCTCCCAGTACCAGTATCCACACGCACTTGCAAGATACGCAGAATTAGGACGCTTTGCCGGATGCCAAGGCAAGACAGACGAAGAAGTATTCGAAAACTTCCTCGCAAAACTGGAAGACCTCAAAGAAAAGATCGGAATCAAAAAATCCATCAAAGAATACGGAATCGATGAGAAATACTTCCTCGATACATTGGATGATATGGTTGAACAAGCCTTCAACGACCAGTGTACAGGAGCAAACCCGAGATATCCACTCATGAAAGAAATGAAAGAAATCTATCTGAAGTGTTACTACGGTTAATATTAGGGACGTAGACTTTTTAAAAAAGTCTACGTCCCTAATTGTGTTTTGTGGTGTACCTAAATGGAAAAAGGGGTGTACCCAAATGAATAAAGTTAATTATTTAACAATAAAAATATGCAATAAAAATAAGTTAAAAAAATATCAAATTACTCTTTCCAAATGAAATTTAAGGGTGTATAATGCAGTTAACAAATAAAAGATCGGAAGTATTATACAAGGAGGCACAGCTTATGAAACTTGAAGGAAGTAATTTGATCGTGAAACGTCCGTACAAAGAAGTCTACAAATGCGATAAAGAGATTGTCAAGGTATTCGAGACCACACATCCAAAATCTGCAGTGTTTAATGAGGCGTTGAATACAGTAAGAGTAGAGGAATCAGGATTGGATATTCCGCAATTAAAAGAGGTTACACAGATTGATGGCAAATGGGCTCTGGTTATAGAGTATAAAGAAGGAAAGACTTTGGAAGAGATGATGAAGGTGGACCATGATAATCTGGAAAAATATATGTCAGATTTTGTGGATCTGCAGCTGAAGGTTCAGAGTAAGAAAGCGCCGATGCTTAACAAATTAAAGGATAAACTGGCGAGACAGATTAATGGACTAAAAGAATTAGATGCAACACAGAGGTATGAATTGTTGACCCGTCTGGAGAGTATGCCGAAGCACACTAAGCTTTGCCACGGTGATTTTAATCCAAGTAATGTAATTGTAGGAAAGAATGGCAAGATGACGGTTGTTGACTGGGCGCATGCGACCCAGGGAAATGCCAGTGCGGATGCAGCTATGACTTACCTTCTTTTTGCACTGAAAGATCAGGATGCAGCTGACCTCTATATGAAGCTTTTCTGCAAGAAGAGTGACACTGCAAAGCAGTATGTACAGCAATGGCTTCCAATCGTAGCAGCATCACAGTTAGAAAAAGATAATGAGCTGGAAAAAGATTTCCTCATGAAATGGATTGACGTTATGGATTATCAATAGCCATGTTGAATAAAAGAGAATAAAGTAAAAGAGAATAAAGTAAAAGAGAGAGAATACGGAAAATAAATTCCATATCCTCTCTCTTATGTTATATGATGAGATACATATTATCTATCTGCGAAGTTAATAAGCAAGATAAAAATATCATATTAAAATATTAATAAAAGACATTTCCACCAATATTAATTCCCTGAACTCCAGAACCAGCATAATTGAAGTTATAGCAATGAATAACCGCAGAGTGCCGTGCACCGCCCAAAGCGGCCTGTGCAACAGAATATGCTGTGGAGGATGGTCCCTTTGCAAGGACACGCTCCAAAGAACCGTTCCAGGTAGGACTAAATTGTCCAGACTGATAAATGACACCGCGTAAGGTGCTTGGATAACTCGGGCTGGAGACACGGTTCATGATAACCGTTGCTACAGCTAACATACCATCATAGCTATTACCGGCCTCACATTGGAGTAAAGCGGCAAACAAAGCTACATCTGAGGTGGAAGCATCGATTGGATTTCCTCCGTTGGTAGTTGAACCTGAAGAACCATTGTTGTTCTGACCACCATTGCCAGGCGATGTGACAGAACCAGCAATCTGATTATTCTGTGCAGTTTTACTTGCTTCCTCAGCGGCACGTGCACGGTCCAGCTGTTCTTTATAATCATCCAATTGTCCGGAAGTAGAAGCAATCTTTGAGTTGAGCTCTTCTTCTTTTGCGGTCAGATCACTTTGCATTTGTGCAAGTTCTTCCTGCTTTGCAGTCAGATTCTCTTGTTTTTTTTCTACATTGACACGAACCTCTTTTAACTCGTCCAACATATGTCTGTCATACTCACTGATAGTTGAGACATATTCTGCCTTATTCAGAAAATCAGCCATATCTTCTGAAGAAAATAATATCTGCAATAAAGAAACATTGCCACCTTCATACATGAATTTGATTCTATCTTTCATGGAATCATACTGCAGTTCTTCATTTAATTGAGCTGCGGCCAAATCCAGCTTGGCTTTCTCGACCTCAGCTGATAAGTCCTCAATCTGAGCTGCGGCAGAGTCCAACTCAGCGCTTAGAGCAGATAATTGGCTGTTCAAATCATCTAACTGATCTTGTAATCCACCTGTCGTTATCTCCAATTCATCAGCAGAAGGCGCTGCGAATACCGGAATATTTGTAGAAGCAATTGTTACGGTGGAGATAGCAATTGCTATGAGTGACCGTAATATACGTTGCTTTTTTGGGTTTATCATATTCATATCCTTTCTATCTACGATAAGTGCACAACATATTATACAACAAATTGCTTTATAAAGCAAACTTTGTTAGAATAGAATATAGAATTTAAGATTGAGAGGAATGCATATGAAAAAATATGAAGAAGAGCATTATAAATATGACAATATAAAAAAACATATTTATCCTTGGATAAAAGAAGAACTTACGGATACACAGGCCTTGAATGGCAAGAGGATTTCTGAACAGGATACTCCTGTTGTGGCATTTATCGGTGATTTGAAGATTATATTTGTTATTAAAAGAAGCGATGAAGCATATGAAGTTCTAAAGGATAATATGCTTCCGCCGGAATGCGATATTGAGGAATTATATCACACAGCTTGTGAGAATTTGAACAGAGATGTAGAATTTGTCATTGCAAATACCTGGTATGGCGGATTTGCGGTTCTTGCAGACGGACACCATGAAGCAAGTGCTTTATGCTTTAAGCATATCTGGCAAGTTTGTGTAGACAAATTAAAAGACGATCTGATCATTATGGTGCCGGCAAAGGATACGATCCTATTTGCACCAGCCGGACAGAAACAGGTTGTAGAAAAGTTAATCGAACATGGAGAACAGGCGTATGAACAGGCTCAGAATAAGATTAGCAGATCGCTGATGTTATTTTCAAAAGATAGAAAGGAATTATCTGCATATGAGAAGTAAGATAAAATTAATAGCGCTTGATCTGGACGGAACGCTCCTGACTTCAGAGAAAAAGATTACGCCGTATACAGAAAAGGTATTGAAGGATGCGGCGGCACAGGGAATTATTGTGATGCCGGCGACCGGAAGACCAATCAGTGGAATCCCCAATGAATTATTTGATATTCTTGATTTTAAGTATGCGGTAACCGCCAACGGGGGAAGAATCATTGATGTGAGACAGAACAAGGCAATCTATGAGTGCCCCGTTCCATTAGAAACAGCAAGAATGCTTCTGGACATATTTGAACATTATGATACGTTAAGAGAGATTTATTACGATGGAAAGGGATATGCCGAGAAAGATGCATTGGAAGCTATTGATCGTTATCTTGAAGAGGCGCCGATGGCAGATTATCTGGTGAAGACCCGAATCGCAGTACCTGATATTCGTGCAAAGTTTGAGGAGGAGAACAGGGGAAGTGACAAGGTACAGGCAATATTTGCGAATATAGAAGATCGCAATGCAGCACTGGAAGAATTAAAAGCAATACCGGATATAGAGGTTACAGGTGCATTGACTAAGAATATAGAGGTTAATGCAGCAGGTGTCAGTAAAGGAAATGCTTTGATGCAGCTCGGAAATATTCTTGGAATTAATAGGAAAGAAATTATGGCATTTGGAGATGGATCGAATGATTTGAGCATGATACATAAGGCAGGTATTGGTGTTGCGATGCTTAATGGAACTGAAGAGGTAAGAGCAGCGGCAGATTATGTGACGACACTGTCGAATGACGAAGATGGAGTTGCACATTTTATAGAAGAGCATGTGCTGCAGTAAGAAAAGGAGAGAAAAATGTTAGATGTATTAAAAGTAATCATTCTGGGAATTGTTGAAGGTATTACGGAGTGGCTTCCTGTCAGCAGTACAGGGCATTTGATTCTGGTAGGGGATCTGCTTTCGCCAAGTATGAGCGATGAATTTATGGAAATGTTTAATGTTGTGATTCAATTGGGAGCGATTATGGCAGTCGTAGTTCTGTATTTTCATAAATTGAACCCATTCTCGCCAAAGAAAACCCAGAAGCAGAAGATGCTTACCTGGCAGATGTGGATTAAGGTATTGATTGCATCTGTTCCAGCTGCAGTGATAGGATTGTTGTTTAATGATATTTTAGATGAGATATTCTATAAACCATTGCCTGTAGCAGTTATGTTGATTGTCTATGGTATTCTCTTTATAATTGTAGAAAATCGGAATGCAGGAAGAAGAGCAACTGTAAGAAAAATCTCGGAGTTGACGGTTCCAATGCTTCTGTGGATTGGATTTTTTCAAATGTTAGCGTTAATTCCTGGAACTTCCAGGTCGGGTGCTACGATAATAGGAGCTTTGTTGATTGGTATTTCTAGAGAAGTGGCTGCGGAATTTACCTTCTTTCTTGCAATTCCGGTCATGTTTGGTGCAAGCTTCCTGAAGTTAGTAAAATTCGGGCTCCACTTTACAGGTTCAGAATTGGGACTTTTGCTCTTGGGATGTCTGGTGTCATTTGGATTGTCAATTGTTGCCATCAAGTTCCTGATGGGATATATCAAGAAGCATGATTTCAAGGTGTTTGGATATTACAGAATCGTGTTGGGAGCTTTGATCATTCTTGTGACGATTGTTCAGGCATTTCTTGCATAAAAATTTATCCATAGTCAAGTGGATTTTTCCTGTAAAATATGTGGAAAAATCCACTTGTTTTTTATGGAAAATATGATAAAATATGAACTAGCTTGTATTTTTATGCAGAATAATAAATAAAGCAAATTGGAGGAGATTAGGTATGAAACTGAAAAAAATAGTTAGTGTATTATTAGTAGCTGCATGTGTATTCTCATTGGCAGCATGTGGATCTAAGAAAGATTCTGGAGAATCTGAGGATGGTGGCAAGGCTGACAAATTGGTAATGGCTACCAACGCAGAATTCCCACCGTATGAATACCATGAGGGTGATGAAATTGTTGGAATTGATGCTGAGATTGCAGAAGCTATTGCAGAAGAACTTGGCATGGAACTAGAGATTGAAGATATGGCATTTGATTCTATCATTCCGGCTGTTACAGCAGGAAAAGCTGATATAGGTGTTGCTGGTATGACTGTTACGGAAGACCGTAAGGAAAGTGTAGACTTTTCAGAGCCATATGCAACAGCAACGCAGGTTGTTATTGTAAAAGAGGACAGCGATATTGCAGGACCAGATGATCTGGTAGGAAAGAAAGTCGGTGTACAGTTAGGAACAACAGGTGATATCTATGCAAGTGATATCGAAGATGCAACTGTTGAGCAGTATAACAAAGGTTTTGAAGCAGTTCAGGCATTGACACAGGGCAAGATCGATGCAGTTGTAATCGATGGTCAGCCTGCAAAAGAGTTCGTAAAAGAAGCAGAAGGCCTTAAGATCTTAGATGAAGCATTTACAGAAGAGGAATATGCAATTGCAATCGCAAAAGACAATACAGAGTTGAAAGACCAGATCAACGATGCTCTTGCAAAGTTAAAAGATTCTGGTAAGTTAGACGAAATCATTGGAAAATACATTAAAGCAGACGCTGAATAATCAGAGAGTAAGGATGTAGGGTATGTTACAGACATTTCAGGATAAATTTTATCTTAATTTTATAAAAGATGACCGTTGGAAATATATACTGGATGGATTGGGTGTTACACTCAGGGTAACGTTTTTTGCAGTTTTGATCGGTATTGTATTAGGTTTTCTGGTAGCAGTAGTCCGCTCCACTTGTGATAAGACAGGAAAACTTAAGATTTTGAACGCAATTTGTAAGCTTTATCTGACAGTAATCCGTGGAACACCAGTAGTTGTACAGCTGTTGATTATCTATTTTGTAATTTTCGGAAGTATGGATATCAGCAAGGTAATTGTTGCAGTAATGGCGTTCGGATTGAATTCGGGAGCGTACGTGGCAGAGATCTTCCGTTCGGGAATTATGTCTGTGGACAGCGGGCAGTTCGAGGCAGGAAGAAGTCTTGGATTTAATTACGCCCAGACTATGATTTATATTATAATGCCGCAGGCATTTAAGAATGTTTTGCCGGCTTTGGGAAATGAGTTTATTGTACTTTTGAAAGAGACGTCTGTATCTGGTTATATTGCCCTGCAGGATCTTACCAAAGGCGGAGATATCATCAGAAGTCGTACATATGACGCTTTTATGCCTTTGATCGCTGTTGCATTGATTTATCTTGCAATGGTACTTATATTTACAAAGCTTGTAAATATTCTGGAAAGGAGGTTAAGAAGCAGTGACCACTAATCAAGGAGATACCTTAATTAAGGTAGAAGGATTACATAAGATCTTCGGGGAACTGCACGCGCTTAACGGAGTTTCCGAGGAAATAAAGAAAGGGGAGGTAGTAGTAATCGTTGGACCGTCTGGTTCTGGAAAATCTACTTTCCTGCGTTCATTGAATCTGTTAGAAGTACCTTCCAGAGGCCATGTGTATTTTGAAGGTGTTGATATAACAGATAAAAATGTAGACATTAATAAGCATCGTCAGAAGATGGGAATGGTATTCCAGCACTTTAATCTGTTCCCGCATAAGACGATTCTGCAGAATATTACGCTGGCACCAATCAAGCTTCTCGGACAGAAGACAGAAGATGCGCAGAAGCGGGCAATGGAACTGTTGGAATTGGTTGGGCTGCAGGAAAAAGCAAATGCTTATCCATCTCAATTATCAGGCGGACAGAAGCAGCGCATTGCGATTATCCGTTCCCTGGCAATGGATCCAGATGTTATGCTTTTTGATGAGCCGACATCAGCCCTTGATCCAGAGATGGTCGGTGAAGTTCTGGAGTTGATGAAGCAGCTTGCGAAAGATGGAATGACGATGGTGGTAGTGACCCATGAGATGGGATTTGCCAAAGAAGTCGCTTCCAGAGTTATTTTTATGGATGAAGGACAGATCAAAGAACAGGGAACTCCGAAAGAGTTCTTTGAACATCCGAAGGATCCGAGACTTCAGGAGTTCTTATCGAAGATATTGTAATAGAATATGATGTGTTAAAAGGATATCTTACAAAATGAGATATCCTTTTTTATATAAAATTGACTATTACTATAAGTGAACCCGAATATAGACATTAACGATTGGACAGAGATTTTTATCTTTAATATAATAAAATCAATATTTAAAAGTGTTTTTAGAATGGTAAATGATGTCGCAAAATGGGGGCATATATACATGAAAGAGAATTTTGACTTAAATGTCTGTTACAGAAAAGTATTTGAAATATTAAGTACAGAATGTAATATGCAAAAAGTAATCAACAGTATTGCAGATTATGCGGAAGTATCTTTTTTGGTAGTGGATATCGGAGGAAAAGTACTGGCTGCTTCTGACAAAAAACTGGATATAGGATGTCTGTCAGAACAAGAGATTGCTTACAAGGAATCTATGATTAAAATTATCTCTAAATGTATAGAATGTCAAAATAAGAATGAACAAAAAACATCTACTTATATAGAAGATGATGGAGAGTATAAAGTAGTTAATTCTATAGAAGTCAAAGGAAATACGGAAGGCTTTTGCATCGAAATGATTTCTTCAGATGCGGAGATGTCAGAAGATGAAAAAGAGATGATTTGTCAGGTAAATGACATCACCTGTCAGGCGTTGGGAATGGTGCTTGAACGTTATGGAACACAGGTCCATTATCATTCGTCTACCCTTAGGCGTATGATTGCAAGGAGCTTGTTTGAAGGAGAAACTGAAGAACGGTTGAGACTTAAGGGTATGCAGGAAATGTATGATGCATATGTAAAAGCACCATTTATTGTTGCTACTCTGGAATTAAAAAAAGATAGCATGATCCAGCTTCAGAAAGCCGGAAATCAGATAATGGATGTATATCACAATTCATTTGTATATATTAAGGAACGTACATTGTGTGTATTATTTTGCGATATTCATCTGGAAGAAACAGAAGGAATTATACGACATATTTTGGATGAAATCTGCGAGAAGTATGATATGCTCTGTGGATTTAGTGATGTATTTGAAAAAAGTGAACTGATTGATAAAAAAAGTTTTATGGCGTTAAGAGCACTTGAGATTGGGCGAAAAGTGGAACCGGATAAGAGACTATATATGGAATATGATTACTATATTCAGATCGTTTGTTCCTGTGCAGCGCCTTATATTGGGAAAGCGAGATATCTGGAAGATAAGCTTTTACAATTAAAATACGAGGATGAAGCGAAAGGGACTGAATTTTATAATACATTAAAAGAATATTTGCTTCATGGCAATAATGTAAGCATGACATCAAAGAAGTTATATATTCATCGGAATACGATGATCTATAGGCTTGGGAAAATTAATGAAATATTGGATGTAGATATTAATGATCCGGTAGTTTCCAGGCGTTTAATGCTCAGTATTATGCTTCAGGAGCAGAGCATGTGATTGTGCAGTTTGCATAATTGAGGTAACAATGTTTGTATGGAGAACAATTGGAATTTTGGGAAGCGTATGCTAAGATAAAAATGATAATGTGTGAGGAGAGTTAATATGAATATTATTAAAGAGCTTCCTGAGATTTTTGAAGAATTTGCAGAGCAAAAAAAACAGTCTTTTTTAACTATAAAGGAATTTAAAGAAAAGGGAACTCCTATAATAGGAGCGTATTGCTCTTACTTTCCGCGTGAAATAGCAATTGCTATGGGAGCTGTGCCGGTAGGATTATGCTCGTCATCCGAAGAAACGGTTCAGATTGCAGAGAGTATATTGCCGAAAAATATTTGCCCCTTAATTAAATCTAGCTATGGATATGCAATTTCTGACAGATGTCCATATTTTCATTTTTCTGATCTTGTTGTTGGAGAGACGACATGCGACGGAAAGAAAAAGATGTATGAGATGATGGCGGAATTTAAGGATGTCTTTGTGATGGAACTTCCCAATATTCAGTCTGAAAAAGGACTTGAGTTGTGGAAGCAGGAGATTATCCGCCTGAGACATTATTTGGAAGAAAAATTTCAAGTTGTTATTACGGAAGATGATATAAAGCATGCAATTCAGATTGAAAATCGACGAAGGATAGCGTTGAAACGCTTGTATGAAGTCATGAAATTGGATCCAGTTCCAATTATGGGGATGGAATTGCTTGATGTATTATATGGAAGCAAGTATAAGTTGAATCTGGAGAAAGTTCCAAAAGAATTGGACGCTTTGACGAATCAGATCCTGGAAGAGTATGAAGAGAAACCAAAGAAGGAACATCGTCCAAGAATACTGATAACAGGATGCCCAATTGGTGGAGATTCGAAAAAAGTCGTGAAAGCAATTGAGGATAACGGCGGTGTAGTGGTTGCTTTTGAAAATTGTACAGGTGCAAAAGTAATAGATAAATTAGTAGATGAGAATAATCCGGATGTATATGATGCGATCGCAAAAAAGTATTTTTATATTGGGTGTGCGATTATGACGCCAAATGATAATCGTATTGAGTTGTTAGGCCGGATGATCGATGACTTTAAAGTCGATGGAGTTGTGGAGATGATTTTGTCGGGATGTCATTCTGTTCAGATGGAATCAATTAGTGTTCGTAACTTTGTCAATGAAGAAAAGCATATTCCATATCTTGATATTGTTACGGATTATTCGCAAGGGGATATTGGACAGTTGAACACAAGGATGGCGGCATTTATTGAAATGCTCCGTATGAAATAATAATATAATAGATTTGGATGCTCACCATTTCGGTGAGCATTTTTTTCTTTGGGAAATTGTAGCTTATATAGATGATAAAAATAAATAGAAGAATATATAGATTATATAAATAATATAACCAAATATTAATGCGTAAAATTGTGCGCAATGCACAATAGAATGACAAAATATTGGAATTGTAGATGATGAAACTAAAGGCTTATTTCAATAAAATAGTAAGAGTGTTGTACAAGGAGGAAGAAAATTGATTGAAATAAAGAATTTAAAAAAAGTATGGGAAGATGATGGTAGCAGCGTTCTAGAAGATATTAATCTGACAATTGAAGATGGTGATATCTATGCTTTGGTTGGTCGAAGTGGAGCGGGAAAGTCGACATTGTTGCGCTGTATTAATGGACTGACTTCCTATCAGGAAGGAAGCCTTGTAGTAAATGGATGTGAGATTAATCAATTAAAAGAGAAAGAATTGAGAGAATTCCGCAGACATGTAGGAATGATATTTCAGCATTTCTCCTTGTTGGAAAGAGAAACGGTATATCAGAATATAGCGCTTCCGATGCAATGCTGGAAATATTCAAAAGAGGAAATTGATAAAAAAGTAAAAGAATTATTAGAATTAGTTGGATTGACGGATAAGATGAATGCAAAGCCTAGAAACTTAAGTGGAGGTCAGAAGCAAAGGGTTGCTATCGCAAGAGCTTTGACGATGGATCCGCAGATTCTCCTTTGTGATGAAGCAACATCAGCATTAGATCCGAAGACAACCAATTCTATACTGGATCTTTTGATGGAAATTAATCAGAAAATTGGAATTACGATTGTTATTGTTACACATCAGATGGAAGTGGTTAGAAAGGCATGCAATAAGGCTTGTATTTTGGAACATGGTAAGATTGCAGATGAAGGAACAGTAAAAGATATATTTATTAAACAGCCAAAGTCACTTCGCAGACTGTTGGGTGAAGAAAAAGTAAATTTGCCGAAGACTGGGCATAACCTTCAGATTGCACATATGGTGAATGATCTTCATGACGGAGAATTGTTTGGAAAGATGTCTTCTGATCTAGGATATGTATTTCCAATCCTGAACGGTAAAATCCAGGAATATCAAAATGAAAGTATGGGAATCTTCGTTATCAATGTGGATAATGAGCACTTTGGGAAAGTCACTGAGTATTTAGATAAGAAACAGATTAATTGGCGTGAATTAGAAGTCGTTGATGAGGAAGAGGAGGAAGAGGAATAATGTCATTAAAAAATTTTACATTTGCACAGATTTGTCAGATGATTATTGTCCCGGCATTTTTTGATACTTTGAAAATGCTTTTGATTTCAGGCTTTATATCAACAATTTTAGGGTTTGTATTTGGGGTTATCTTGATTGTGACTGAAAAAGGCGGATTATATGAAAATGTTGTAATCAACAGGATCCTAGATTTTATCGTGAATACAATACGCTCTTTCCCATTTATTATATTGATGGTTTCTATCATTCCATTTACAAGACTGATTGTGGGAAGTTCTATAGGAGATACAGCAGCACTGGTTCCGCTTACCGTTGCATGTACACCATTTATGGCAAGAATTTTTCAAAATAGCTTTAAAGAAGTTGATCCTGCGTTAATTGAAGCAGCTCAGTCATTTGGAGCTTCAAAATGGCAGATTGTTATAAAAGTAATGTTAAAAGAATCAGTACCATCTATTATTTCTGGATTGTGTCTTGCGATTATTAATTTGCTTGGAGCAACAGCCATGGCAGGAGCCGTTGGAGCGGGCGGATTAGGAGCAGTGGCGCTTACTTATGGATATCAGAATTTTAATCAGCAGATTATGTATTCGATTTGTGCAATATTAATTGTTCTGGTTGCAATTATACAATATTTTGGTGACTGGATTTATAAAAAGTTAAAATAAAGATAATGGAATAAAAACAGAATAATAACAGAATAATTCTGTTTTTAGATATATTAATATTTTAGGAGGTAATTATGAAAAAAAGATTATTAAGTGCCATTCTTGTTATAGCTATGGCAGGAGTAATGCTTGCAGGATGCGGAAGCAAAGAGTCTTCAAGTGAAGACACAGCTGCTGAATCTACAGAAAAGAAAGAAGTTGTGAAAATTGGAATTCGTGCTGATATGGTAAATCAGCTGGAAGCTGTAAGAGATGAGATTGAAGCTCTTGGATATACAGTGGAAGAAAGTGTGTTTGATGACAGCATTCAGCCAGATGTAGCACTTGCAGAAGGAAGCCTTGATATGAACTGGTATCAGCATGGCCCTTATCTGGAAAGTTACAATGCAGAAAATGGAACAGATCTTGTTATGATTGAACCAAAAACTTTCTATCCTTTATTTGCAATGTATTCTAATAAATGGGATTCTGTGGAAGAGCTTCCAGATGGAGCAACTATTGGTCTTTGTAATGACGCAACAAATCAGGCACGTGGTCTGAATATGCTTCAAGCGCAAGGATTAATTACATTGGATGATTCTGTTGAAGTTCCTACAATGTACGATGTGAAAGAAAATCCTCATAACTTTAAGTTTATTGAAGCTGAGATGTCTGTGCTTCCACAGTCATTGGGAGATGCTGATGCAATCTGCCTTGCAGCTGGTCATATGGTAAATGCAGGACTTTCTGCAGAAGGATATCTTTGCCAGTCCGATGATAATGATACTTATGCTGTTGGATTTGCTGTAAGAAAAGAAGATAAAGATGCTGAATGGGCAAAAGAGATTGCAGAAGTTGTTCAGTGTGATGACCTGGCTGAGTATTTTAAAACAGAAAAACAGGGAACACAGATTCCATGCTGGGAATAATGAATTTAAATGATGGTAGGAGGAAAGGGGCAGACAGTTATTGGCTGTCCTTTTCGTCTTCCCAGTTAAATACAGGTGTGTTTGCCTGGGAAGGTGAAAAGGAGGAAGGTTGTGGGATTAGCATCGATTACATTATATAAGACATTGGTTATGGTATTTCTCGCATTAGTGGGGGTATTCGGCTATAAAACAGGAATTGTAGATGAAGAGATTAACAAAAAATTGTCGGATCTTGTACTGACACTTTTTACACCGATTCTGTTATTTACATCATTTCAAAAAGATTTTACGAAGGAATTATCATCAGGATTATGTATTTCTGTTTTGCTGTCGGTGATTGCATTTGGAATTATATGGTGTATATGTAAGGCAGTTGTATGCAAACAGGAGAAAAATTATGCAGCAGTGGAACACATTGCGCTTATGTATTCTAACTGCGGGTTTATTGGAATTCCGATGGCACAGGCCATTTTTGGCGAAGATGGAGTTTTTTATATGACAGCATATGTGGCATTGGCAAATTTCCTTTTGTGGTCGCATGGAATTATTGTGATGTCTGGGAAAATGAATCTCAAATCAGTGAAAAAGGTATTCACATCACCTACGATTATTGCGATTGTATTGGGCGTAATTTGTTTTGTTATACAGATCAGGATGCCGAAGATTATTGAGGAACCGTTAGAAATGATTGCAAATATGAATACGCCGATGGCTATGATGGTAGCGGGAATTAATATTGCACAGGCAGACTTAAAGCATACATTTCAAAAAAAAAGGTTGTATTGGCTGAGTTTTGTAAAATTAATCATTATGCCGATGTTATTAATTGGACTATTGAAAATGTTTTCGGTGGAAGATACGGTTAAGACGGTTATTGTATTGGCGACTGCCTGCCCAGTGGGAGTGACAGGAAGCCTGTTCGCACTTCGTTACGGAAAAGATGCCATATATGCATCAGAATTATTTGCAATGTCGACGATTATATCAATTGTAACAGTGCCGCTTATGATGCTGTTTTGTGGCGCGTAGGGAGGAATAAAAATGGAATTGATCAAATTAGAAATGACCCCAAAGGAACGTACAATTGCTTATGCACAAGGAGAGGAAGTAGATAGAATCCCGACCTCTCTTAGCGCAAGTGAGACTGTGCCGCCCTTATATGGAATTCCTATTAGTAAATATTATTTTTCGGCAGATTTGATGGTAGAGGTAGAGAGCCGTCTGGCGGAAGATTTCCATGCAGATAATATGGGAATTGGATTAGGACTAAGAACACTGGTAGAGGCATTAGGGACGAAACTAGAGTATCCAAAGCAAAATGTGTCTTATATTTTAGAACCGGCATTAAAAAGCTTTTCAGATGTGGAGAACATGGAGTTGGTGAATGTGGAAAAAGACGGAAGATTCCCCATTATTATTGAAGCGTTTGAACGGCTACAGGAAAGATTCGGATCAGAACGGGTTCTTGGCAGCGGTCTTGCAGGTCCACTTACAACAGCTGCCAGTCTGATTGGAACAGAAACGTTCTTAAAAGCAACAGTGAAAAATAAAGAAGGTGCACATCGACTTCTTCAATATAGCACAGATTGTATTGTGAAGTGCTGCAGAGATATGAATCAGAAACTGGGAATTAAGTTTATGTTATCAGAGCCAATGGCTTCTCGGGATCTTTTAAGTAAAAGACAGTTTAATGAATTCTTTGTGCCTTATCTGAAACAGGCTGTTAAAAGATTGAACGAATTTCAGGGAGCAACGTCTATTCATATTTGTGGACATACAAAAGACCGGTGGCAGGAAGTGGTTGATGCCGGTGTTTCAGGATTCTGGGTAGATAATTGTGAGAGCTTGAAAGAATTGAAAGAGGGTTATGGCAACAGAATTGCTATCAGCGGTAATCTAATGCCGGTAGATGTACTGAGAAATGGGACGGTTAAAGATATTGAAGAACATGTAAAAAAATGTATTGCAGATGCAGGCGATAATCCTTGTGGATATAATCTGTGCCCTGGATGTACAACCCCGGTAGGAACGCCGAAAGAGAATATGATTGCATTCATGAATGCGGCAGCAATCTACGGAAGAGGGGCGAAAAAAGGCTGTATGCCAAAAGGAATGATAGAAATATAATTCATAGGAATTGTCTATAAAACTATTGGAATTATCAATTGGGATGAAAAGATATTTTATGCTACCATATGAGTAGTAACATATATAGTGATGCATAGGCATTGAAAAGGAAATCTGGTGAGAGTCCAGAACAGCCCGCTCTACTGTATGACAGACGATAACCTGAATACCACTCTGGGATAGAGGAAGGCAGGATTAGAGGGAGAAGTTAAGTCAGGAGACCTGCTATATATGAACGAGCTTATCGGTGGGGAGAAAGCGGTGTGTTTACGCTGCTTTTTCTGCACCGTTTTTTTCTGCTATAAAGCATGTCTTAGGGGTGAGTGAATGGAAGTACAGATTGTATCAGGTTTTTTGGGAGCTGGAAAGACAACTTTTTTAAATAAATATCTACCACTTCTGAAGGGAAAAACGGTAGTCATAGAGAATGAGTTTGGGGATGTGGGACTTGATGGAGAATTGATTCAGGAGGATCTTCCGGTTAAAGAATTGTATGCAGGATGTATCTGCTGCAGTCTGGCGCTGGATTTCCAAAAAGGGATTAAAGAACTTGCAGAGCAGTTCCATCCGGATCGGATTGTTATTGAACCTTCTGGTGTGGGAAGACTTACAGATGTTGTAAAGGCCTGTGGCCGGGCAAAAGAAAAGGAAGGAATAGATCTTAGAATTACCAAATTGATTGTAATATTAGATATTACGGAGTTTGAAGATTATATAGATGGTTTCGGTGCGTTTTACCTGGATCAGATTCAAAATGCAGGACTTATATTATTGAGTAATCTGGAACAGGTGTCAAAAGAGGAAAAGAATCGATTGATTTCGGAGATAAGAGAGGTAAATCCCGATGCTGTTATATATGAAGATGACTGGCGTAAGATGGAAGGCGCAGCATTGTTAGAGCTTTTGGATATGACAGAAGATTATGAAAATAATCCGGAAGATGATATGGAAGAGATCATGATGTCGCCGGCTTTCGCAGATAAGATATTTTCCAGTATGTCAATAGAAAATGCCAGAGAAATGACTGCTCATGAATTAGAGAAGGCGTTGTATGGATTAAAGGATAAAAAATATGGAAAAGTCCTGCGTGCCAAAGGAATTGTAAAAGCAGGGGATGGAAGAGTGTTGCATTTTGATTTTACACCATCCATTGTGGAAGTGGCAGATATCTCGGATAACGGCAAAGGAACGAAAGTGGATAAGATTATTATTATAGGATGTAATCTGGATGAAACAGCGATTAGGGAGCTGTTTTCTATATAATGCAAGGAGGAAGCAAGATGCAGGCAAAGGAAGAGTTGTTGCAGAAGTTATCGGACTGTGTGTTTGATATGGAGGATGAGGAAGTTGTAGACGTGGTCAAAGAGTATATTGAATGCGGTTATGATCCACAGGAAGGTATGTTGGAAGGACTGGTTGATGGAATGAAGAGAGCCAGTGCCATGTATGAAGAAGGAGAATACTTTGTGCCGGAGCTGATTGTATGTTCTGATGCAATGTATGCCGGAATCGAAGAGTTCCAGAAATATCTGCCAGACACAGAAGACACAAGTATTGGTAAAGTGTTAATCGGTGTTGTAGAAGGAGATACTCATGACATTGGGAAGAATCTTGTGAGAATCATGATGGAGACCGGAGGATTCGATGTACATGATCTGGGACGAGATGTGCCTTTGGATGCATTCGTGGACTATATCAGAGATAATGATGTAGATATCTTATGTATGTCTTCGTTAATGACTACAACAATGCCGGGCATGGCTACAGTTATTGAGAAATTAAAAGAGGCAGGACTTCGTGATAAGGTCAAGATTATGGTCGGCGGAGCACCGGTATCTCCGGCGTTCGCAGAACGTATTGGTGCAGACGGATATACCAGAAGTGCGATTGAAGCAGTTGAGTTTGCAAAGAAGTTGGTCGGAGCAGCATAAGGAGGAAGAATACTATGATGGGAAAAAGAGAAGCGGTAAAGGCAATTTTGGAAGGAAAAGGCGCCGATAGGATTCCCGTAATTATGAATGCATTTTCACTTCCGGTTGCCCGCTATGGATATACAATGCCAGAGGCATTGATGGATCCAGAGAAGCTTACAAAATGTATGGTCGGTACCAGACGTGAACTTGGATATGATGGTTTGTGTGCTGGTGCATATAGTGGAATTGCCCGGATGATGGGTGGCCATCTTCCGAACAGTGAAGGTAAGATTGTCGGAGATGGGGATGATGTCGTACATTCATTAGAAGATATCAAAAAATTGCGTCCCTTTAAAGCTGAAGAGTGTATGGGATTAAAAGGGATATTAAAGACTATTGAGTTGATGCGAAAAGAAGAACCAGACGAGCCTATATTTGTAATCGTACATACACCGACGGCGGTAGCATTTACCTTAATGGGAGCAAAACCGGCATTTAAAGCGATGGTAAAGAATCCGGAATTGTTCCGTGCAATTTCTGATTATGTAGAAGATGCAGTCGTTGAGTCCTGTAAAGTACTTACGGATGCCGGGGTTGATTTCCTGTGGTTCCCGACACCGAATTTTGGTGGCTACTGTATTTCAAGAAGATCCTATGAAAAATGTATTTCGGAAAGTAATATTCGTGCATTAAAGAGAATCAAAGACGATGGAGCACCAATCGTGCTGCATACTTGTGGATTATATGATGACAGATTTGATCTGGTGTTAAATGAGTCTGGAGATGCTTGGCATATTTCTGATACCAGTACTAAGAAAATCAAAGAAGAATATGGAGATAAGGTAGCATTAATGGGAAGCATCCCTTGTGTCTCTGTTCTTCTGGAAGGAACAGAAGAAGAAGTGTACCAGTTCTCTTATAAAGAATGTATGGATGCTGCAAAGGATGGGCGGTTTATTTTGAGCGGAGACTGCGACGTACCGCCGTCAACGCCGGATGAGAACATGAGGGCAGCAATCAGAGCTGCAAAGGATGCAGAAAAAGTATTGTTCGGATAGGAGAATTATTATGGGAGACATCAAAGATTTTCACTGTACCTATGATAATTCAGTAGGAATCAGTGGAGAAGTAACCGATGGACTTGACCTTACGTTCCCGGATGCATATATGCACTGGGATACAATGGCAAAACTGTCAAAAGCATTGAAGGAGCATGATAACGCTTCTTTCTGTGAACTGCCATTTTGCCACACCGTTGAGGCAGAAGCAATGGGCGGCATCATTAATTATGGAAATGAGACGACCGGACCACGGGCAAAAGAATATATCTGTACTGCAGTAGAAGAACTGCTGGAACTACCGGAAATTGATTTTTCTCAGGGAAGAATCCATGAGGTTCTGCTTGCTTGTAAAGCACTCCGCGACCAAGGGGAACATATAGTTCTCCAGATATCTGGACCATTTACGATTCTGAATGTTTTGATTGATGCAAAATATGTGTTCAAAGGATGGCGCAAAAAGCCGGAGATTATGAAAGAAGTGTTCTGGAAATTCGGTAATCAGATATTAAAATTCATGGAAGAGGCGAAAAAGTATGATGTAGACCTCATTAGTTATGCAGATTCTTCCGGTGGTGTAAATATTCTGGGGCCGAAGATGGCGGAACAGGTCGTAGAAGAATTTACTTATGAATTTCTGAAAAAAGCAGAAGCACTTGCGGATGATAAGACCTTAATCTTGTTGTGCCCGAAGACAACATTTGCGCTGCTCGGAATGGATAAGGCAGAGTTGGTTGACCGGAAGTTGACTGGGCCGATGTCATATGGAGCGGCCTGCATTGAGATGACCGGTCAGATAAAATTCGCGGGCCAGATGTGTATTAAAAATGTGGGATATCATATGGATAATGGTATCTTTAAAGAAGTGAAATTGAAGTAGAGTAGGTTTAAGGGTGTGAAAGGCTGTCTGGAATCAGGTAAAGAAATGAACGTTCCATTGACAGCCTTTTTGTTATTATCAAATATAGATGCTTTTATTCATGAGAGTTCGTATCGCTGTGACGTTCCCAGAACTGTGCCCATGAAGGAGTCATGACACCTTCGTTTATGCGAATCGGATCTGGATAAGTGATGCCTTTTAGATCTAATTCTACATGGTCGATGATCTCTGGTTCTACAGGAGTATTCACTATAAGACCAGGAATCGGGAAATCGTCAACCGGACGGATTGCGACGTGCTCCAGGCGGAGAATTTCTTCTATTCCAGATATCACTTTCCCGAAGACTGGATAGTGTCCTTTGTGTTCCGGACAAGGACGTAAGGGGAAGAAGAATTCACAGCCTGCCTGACCAAGATCATCATATCCGCCCATGCATACGCATCCGACCTCGGAGTCCAGAGGTGTGAGTTCTGGATGAAGTTCATATTCAAAAGGAATCAGATATTGCCCTTCTTTTTTTCGAAATCCGGTATAACTGATGTCGACCCAGTGTCCGGGAACGATCCGTTCGATTGGGTGGCCGTCAAAGACACCATGGCTGGCAGCATAGATAAAGCTGGATACTGTATTCGGTGCAGTCTCAGGTAAGAGTTCAATGACGATGCGAGATTGGTTTGCCATATATATCGTAGCAGTCGGATTCATAAGTTTATCTCCTTTTTCGTAAATTTTATGGGATTAAGGATTTTCGTCCCTGATATTAATATTATAAAATGTGAAGGTAAATAATGCAAATCAAGACTGTATATTTGCCAATTGCGAATATGTCTAAAATCATCTAGAATAAAGAAGATTGAAGATACAGATCAATATAAATGAAAAGGCGGAGATGAAATGAGAGCGGTAAAACATAGAGCGGATCAGATGACGCCATTGGAAAGAGCGGAAGCAATCGCAGCCGGAAGAGATTGTGACAGAGTTCCCTGTGTTCCTTTTATGGGTGAACTGAAGTGCAGTCTTGCAGGAATTACAGTCTGGGATTTCTGGCATGATCCACAGAAGATGGCAGATGCCGAGGTTATTGCGTTTAACAGATATGGGTATGACCGGATTACGATCGGACCAAATACCAGGGGAATCACGGAAGCGTTGGGAGGGAGATTTGTATATCCGGAAAAGGGACTTCCTTATGCAGATGAGCCTTTTTTGAAGTCATATGATCAATTGGATGATATAGATCCCATAGATGCAAAGAAGAATCCGAGAATCCAGACATTTGCGAAGGAAGCAGATATTCTGCAGAAAGAGGCAGCAGATATTGTGCCGATTGAAGCCAGTATAGGCGGACCATTTACGATTGCATCGAATCTGCGGGGAGTGGAATTGCTTCTTCGTGATTGCCGGAAATGTTCAGAACAGATTGAACGGTTAATGAGAATAATTACCGATAGTCAGAAAAGCTGTATAGACGTGGCTGCCGAATATGGGATGGGAATTGCAATGGCTGATCCAGTTGCCAATCCGGCATTGATCGGACCACGAATGTATGAGAAATTCATCTATCCGTATACGAAAGAATTAACGGATTATGCGTTGAAAAAGACTGGAAGAAAAGTGTCACTTCACATGTGCGGTTCGACATACAGTATCTGGAAATACCTGCGGCAATATGAGTTAAATGAATTGAGTCTGGATAATATTATTGATCTGGAGAGGGCTGTAGAAGAGTTGGGAGAATATATCCCAATTGCAGGAAATGTTGACCCGGGGGGGATTGTGATGAACGGAAGCAAAAAAGAGATATTCCAGGCAGTAGAGCATTGTGTGAATATTGGAAAGCTTGCGAAGAAAGGATTTCATCTGGCAACAGGATGTGATATCCCGGAGACTACGGCGCCGGAACAGGTGGATTATTTTATGGAAGCGGCAAGAAATCATATATAGATTTTTTGAATAAATAAACCCATTCATTGAGATAATGAATTTGCGTATGTCTACCCAAAATGCTAGGATTATATTGTATTAACTATACAAGGGAGGATATGTAAATGAAGAAAAAACTAATAAGCGCATTGTTGGTTGTTTCCATGATTGCGACATTATGTGCAGGCTGTGGAAATAACGGCGGAGATTCAAGTGAGTCAGATTCTGCCGAAAAGACTTTGGAAGTATGGGTTCCGCCACTTGATGATGATACTGAGAATAATTGGGGCGGTCTGATGGGAGACTGGGAAGAAGAGAATGACTGCAAAGTCAACATCACAGTTGTTCCATGGGAAAAATATGAAGAGACTTATACAACTGCTCTGAATGCCGGAGAAGGACCGGATGTTGGTTATATGTATAACGAGATGTTCCCTACATATATTGATGCAGGTGCTGTAGAAGATATGTCTGATTATGTAACAGATGAAGATAAAGAAGAGTATAAGTATCTGAGTAATGGATATATGATGGACGGACAATATGGATGGCCATTAGTTACAGGTGTTCCGTTTGTGTTATACTATAATGAAGATATTCTTGCAGAATTGGGCGAAAGCGCTCCGGAGACATGGGAAGATTTTGCACGTATCTGTGAGAAGGCAACACAGGATACAGATGGAGATGGAGAGATTGATCAGTTTGGACTGGCTTGCGGTATGAATACCAGCGATGTCGGCGCAATGCAGATCCTAAATGCATATTATTACTGGGCATTGTGGCAGAATGGCGGACAGATTTACAATGATGATCTGAAATCTGTTTCATTTGCAGACGATGCAGGTGTAGAGGCTATGACTTGGCTGAAAGATATGACTCAGTATATGAATCCAGACTTCATGTCTTATTCTTGGGCAGATGCATTCAGCACAATCTTTGGAGAAGGAAAATCTGCTTTTGGTATCTATCGTTCTTCTCAGACAGATGGAACAACATTTGCAGAGACTTATCCGGAACTGAATTGGGATTTTGTAACATCCCTTAAAAATGTCGATTTTGGTACCTTTGGTGCTACAGATTGTCTGACATTGATGTCTGCTGCTGATGACAAGGACCTTGCAATGGATTTCATCAAGTATGTAACTGGTTCTGATTTTATGGAACAGTATCATGCAAAATGCCCGGGTGCTGCACTTACAGAGAGTGAGCCATATGTTGGTGATGAAAAGATGGCTAAGATCTACAATGAAGATAAAGATAAGTGGCACGGACTTCAGGTTGGTCCATGTGGTGTTGATATCCTGACACAGTTATCTGCTGATTTCCAGGGAATTATGTCTGGTGAATTAACAGTAGAAGACGGACTAAGTGAAGCAGAAGAATATGCGAATGGTCTGCTGGATGAATATTGGGCAGATAAAGAATAATTGACAGAAATGCCCGCTTGAATGCGGGCATTTCTTTTGAAAGGGAACTATGGAGAAAAAGAAAAGAAGTATAAAAAAGATAGAACCATATTGTTATATCTTGCCGATTGCATTAATTTTGATCACATTCGTAATTGGTTCGGTAATAGTATCCATTGTACTTGGATTTACCAAATACAACATTATGAGTGAACCGGTATTTCGTGGATTCGAAAATTATGCGAAATTAATGTCGGACAGCAAATTCATAAAAGCATTGAAGAATACAATTAAGTTAATGGTTATGATTGTACCGTTACAGACGATATTGAGTATTGTGGTGGCAACATTTCTGGTGGCGAATCGAAAAAAGTTTCTTGGAAAGCTTGCTAATAGTATTATATTTATTCCGGTGCTTTGTTCTAACGCTGTTGTTGGTGTAGTATGGAGAGAATTGTTGAATGGAAAACTTCCAATCATAGAGAAGTTTTTTGGATTATTCGGAATAAAACCTTCGATGTTGCTGGGAGATGCCAAGACGGCATTGACAGTCGTTGCAATGGTGGCGGTGTGGAAGACGTTAGGATATTATGTTGTTATATATTCTTCCGGATTATTAGGAATATCCGACAGCTTTTATGAGGCAGCAAAAGTAGATGGTGCAAGCAAAACGAAGAGCTTTTTCATGATTACGCTCCCTATGCTGAAGCCGACCATCATCATGGGTGTATTTTTATCCATAACCAGTTCCCTGCAGTGCTTTGACTTGATCTTTACATTAACTGGAGGAGGACCAAACAATGCATCGACAACGCTGGTTGTATATGCGTACTCGAAATGCTTTAGTTCGGGTTCGGCAGGATATGCGATGGCGATATCGAATGTTTTGTTTATTGTAATTTTGATTGTGGCATTACTACAGCGTGGTATGATAAAGAGAGAAGCTTCAGAGATATAGCGAGGGAAATATGGAATTAGTAAAAAAAGGATTAAAAAATATAATATCAGACGCACTTTTGATCGTAATTATTATTGTAAGCATATTTCCGTTTGTATATATGTTCATGATGTCTTTTAAATCTACGATCAATGCCTATGATTTTGATTTTTCGCTGGATAAGTTATCATTAATACAGTACCAGAAGATATTCGCAATGAATAACTTTGAAAGGTATATTTTTAACAGTGTGTTTGTAGCGGTTGCCGGAGTGATTCTGACCGTTACAGTATGCTCATTGGCAGGATATGCATTTGCAAAAATGAATTTTAAGGGGAATGATAAGATATTCCTGTTTTTGGTTTTGACATTAGTTGTTCCGTCAGAAGTTATCATTGTCCCCTTGTTTTTGATTACAAAGGGCCTGGGATGGTTGAATACATATAGGGCATTAATCTTGCCGCTTCCTACGGCATTTGGTGTATTTATCATGCGTCAGGCAATTCTGGATGTCCCGGCTGATTTGATTGATGCTGCAAAGATTGACGGGTGTGGCAATCTGAAAATATTCTTTAAAGTGGTCCTGCCGTTAGTAAAGTCTTCAGTTCTTGCGCTGGCGATTTTTACGTTTGTGGGAGCATGGAACAATTTCCTGTGGCCATTGGTTGCATCTACAAAGCAGGAGATGAAGACTTTGCCGTTGGCATTAAGTATGATGAAGACTCAGTTTAATACAGACGTAGGTCTTACGATGGCATGTGCAGTTGTGAACTTTCTGCCGCCATTTATATTCTATCTGTTTATGCAGAGTAAGTTCAAAGAAGGTATCACTTTAAGTGGTATGAAAGGATAGTAAATGAAACGAGGGGAAAAGAGATGCACAGACAAACAGAAATCAAATATGAAATGAAATTACTTAGTTCTTTAGTGAAGGTCTTTCAGGACGAGACTCCGGTATATCGTCCAGAATGCCAGGTGTTAAGTGCACTCTGGGGTGAGACGGTATCTTTCCAGGCCGCCTATACGGGAGATTTCTTTATGAGAGAACGACTGGAAGTTCAAGTTGTGTCACCAATTGCAGAGCATGTGCGTGTGAGAACCGTAGAACAGGTTCCGGTCGGACGTGCGACCAATGGAATTGTAGATGATAATTATCTGAAGACAACCTCTGGCTTGTATCCGGATCTTCTAAGAGACCTGAAAGATGGTAAAGCAATCGTATGTTCCAATCAATGGAGAAGCCTCTGGGTAGATGTCGAGGTGACAGAAGAGATAGAAGCCGGAGAATATGAGATAGAAGTTCAGCTTGTAAAAGAAGGAAAAGTAGTATGCTCCGTTGTGCAAAAACTGACGGTATATGCTGTCACTCTGCCAAAGCAGACCATTATGCATACAGAATGGATGCATGCCGACTGCCTGGCGGATTATTATCAAGTAGAAGTGTTCTCGGAAGAGCATTGGCAGATTTTGGAGAATTATTTTCATGAGTATGTAAAACGTGGCTGTAACATGATGCTGACGCCCCTTTTTACCTCTCCTCTGGATACTGCGATCGGACTTGAGCGTACAACGACTCAGTTGATCGAGGTAGAAGTAAAAGATGGAGAATATTATTTCGGCTTTGATAAGATGAAGCGTTGGATTGATCTGTGCAAGAAGTGTGGAATCGAGTATTTTGAGATGTCACATTTATTCTCCCAGTGGGGAGCAAAGTATGCACCGAAAGTTGTTGCTATGGTAGATGGCAGGGAAGAGAAGATCTTCGGCTGGCATACACCGGCAGTGGGGGAATATACCCGATTCCTGGAGAGTTTTCTGCCACAACTGATCGCAAAGCTTCGGGAATGGGAGATTGCAGATGTGACGTATTTCCATATCTCAGATGAACCTCGAGAAGAAGATCTGGAAAGCTATAAGGCAGCAAAGGAATCTCTTGGAAATATGCTGGATGGATTCCATACATTTGATGCACTGTCCAGTCATGAATTCTACCGACATGGATTGATTGATAAGCCAATTCCCGGAAATAACGAGATTGAAGAATTCCTGGAGCATGGACTTACAGATATGTGGATCTATTATTGCACCGGACAGTTCTATGAAGTCAGCAACCGGTTTATGTCCATGCCGTCTGCAAGGAACCGGATCTATGGCCTGCAGCTTTATAAGTATGATATTATCGGAATCCTGCACTGGGGTTATAACTTCTACAATAGTCAGTTCTCGATTGAACATATCAATCCATATGAAGTGACAGATGCAGATAATGCATTTCCGGCAGGAGATCCATTTCTGGTATATCCTGGCGCAGATGGTTTCCCAGAAGAATCCATCCGTATGATGGTTCATTATGAGGCTCTTACAGACTTAAGGGCGTTAGAATTGCTGGAATCTCTGACCAGTAAGGAACACGTCATGGAAGTGATAGAAGGGGAATTGGCAGAGCCGTTGACTTTTAAGAAATATCCGAAATCAGATATGTATCTGATTACCTTGCGTAACCGGATAAACCGTGAGATTGCAAAATATACGAGTAAAAAGTAGGAAAGCAGGCGAGATATGTCCGAGATGAAAGTTGTAAAAACAAGTTGTTCTACCTGCGGTAGCTGTTGTGAAGTGGATACCTATGTTGAAGATGGAAAATTGGTATCCGTAGAAGGTGCACGTAATACTCCCATGCAGTCTGGCGGCATGTGCGCCAAAGGGGCTGCAGCTAAGCAATATGTATATAACAAAGACCGCATCTTATACCCGATGAAGCGTGTAGGGAAAAAAGGAGAGGGAAAGTTCGAACGTATATCCTGGGAGGAAGCGTATGAAATGATTGCCGAGAATCTCCTGCGGATCCGTAAGGAATCCGGACCAGAATCGGTTGTATTCTATGCAGGATATCCGAAATGGTACCGGCCAGCGTTATTGCGTCTGGCAAATGCATTTGGCTCTCCTAATTATTGCACGGAATCCAGTACCTGCTTCCAGGCAGCAGCCCTCGCATGGCGTTCACTGTACGGGAACGGAATCTGTGGACCGGATATGAAGAATGCGAAGACACTTTTGGTCTGGAGTTCGAATCTATGCCATTCTAATACGCCTATGAGTGGGACTTATCAAGGGCTGAAAAAAAGAGGGGCTAAAATTATTGTAGTGGATCCCAGACATTCTGTGACGGCTCATGATGCAGATATTCACCTGCAGCTTATTCCGGGAACGGATGGCGCGTTGGCCCTTTCCATGGCACAAGTCATCATAGAAGAGGGATTGTATGATAAGGAATTCGTAGAGAATTATGTCTATGGATTTGAAGAATATAGGGAGTATGTACAGAACTTTGTCCCGGAAGAGGCTGAGAAGATTACCGGAGTTCCGGCAGCTCAGGTTCGTCTGGCAGCAAGAACTTATGCCGGAAATGGTCCGGCAAGTGTGATGTTTTCTGCCTCGCCCATCGTGCATCATATAAACGGAGTGCAGAACTACCGTGCGGTATTTTCGCTGATTGCGATTACCGGTAATTATGACGTGGAAGGCGGAAATCGGACACAGCCGGGCCCCTCTTCTTTGGCAAATGAATTTGGCAGGGTCAGACGCTTCGATGGAATCGAAGCAATCGGGCAGAAGGAGTTCCCTGTGTGGTTCGACCTGTCCTGTGATGAAGCACAGTGTACAAAGCTTGCGGATTACATATTGGAAGAGAAACCGTATCCAATCAAAGCGGTATTTGCGATGGGACTGAACCATCGTATGTGGCCGCAGCCGGAACATCTTCAGCGGGCGCTCGAGAAGCTGGATTTCTATGTGAATGTGGAATTATTTATGTCAGAGTCTTCGAATGCCGCGGATCTGGTACTTCCGGCATGTACTTCTTACGAGAGAGAAGAAGTGCACGTTGGAAAAGGAGGAAGATTCTATCTTTCGAATCGGGCCATTGAACCAGTCGGCGAAGCGAAAAATGACATTGAGATCATTATAGATCTGTTGAAGAAAATGGGATTAAAGGATGAAGCCCTGGAGAATGGATATGAGGCATATATGCAGCATATTCTCGAGCCATCCGGCCTTACGCTGGAAGAATTGAAGAATCATCCGCAGGGAATGCAGGGAAAGAATCTGTTCCCGCCAGTGGTGAAGACCTATGAATCAGCACCTCTTCATACCCCGTCCGGAAAAGTGGAGCTGAAGTCGCTGGTATTGGAGAGATACCGGGAAAGTCATGGCTATGAAGGGCTTCCGGTATACCATGATTATCGGGCGGAAACGAAGATAGACAGGAATCAATATCCATTGATTTTAAGCACGGGCAACCGCAAACCACAATTTTTCCATGCAAGAGTCTATCGAATGGCATGGCTTTCGAATATAGAGAAAGCAACACTGGTAGAGATCCATCCTGAGGATGGGGAAAAATATCATATTAAGGACGGAGCAACTGTAAAAGTAGTATCGCCATCTGGAGAGATGGTTGGAATTGCTGCCTATACGATTGCAGGAAAGCCGGGAGTGGTCAATATCTATCATGGCAATCCAAAGGGAGATGCCAATGAATTGATTGGGAAAGATTATCTCGATCCAATATCAGGCTTCCCGGGATACAGAAGTTATTTTTGCAGGATTGAGAGAGTGGAAGAAGAGTCATGAAGATGAGATTGAATCAGGAAAAATGTATTGGCTGCTATGCTTGTTATGTGGCATGTATTGCAGAACATAATACGCCGGAGGCAGAGGACGCTTATAGTTATAGAACAATTAAGACGAGTGTAAAAGATGGATTGCAGAAGAAAGTCTGCGTGGGATGTATTCAGTGTGGAGCGTGTATGATAGCCTGTCCTTCTGGTGCAATTTATCGAGAGGAAGAATATGATATTGTACTTGTCGATCAGGAGAAATGTATTGGCTGCAGGACTTGTGAATCTGTCTGCCCGAATCAGGCGATACGATACAATGCACATGGCAAGATGGAGAAATGCGACGGCTGTATCGAGCGGCTTCGGCAGGGAAGAGAGCCGGCTTGCGTCAGGGTATGCTGTGCAAAAGCTCTGACAATAGAATAAAGGCCCCAGGAGTTCCGTAAGCGGAACTCCTTATTATTTACAGAGATGGAGGTGATAAAGATGCAGGCTGATGGGTTGATTCTTGCAGGCGGAAAGAGCAGCAGAATGAATGGAATTCATAAAGGAAATCTCATGTATCGGCAAGAGTCCTTTGTAGATCGTCTGGTTAATGAATTTAAGAAAGAGGCCCGGAATATCTGGATTTCTTATGGGAATCAAGTCCATAAAGAATATAAAGGCTGTAAGATTGTGCTAGACAAGTATATGGGGTGTGGTTCGATAGGGGGTCTTCATGCAGGACTTCAAAACAGCAGAAATAAGATTATAATGACGGCGCCTTGTGATATGCCATTGATTGAGATGAAACTATATTATTTTCTGGAACAGTTTCTGAAGCCTCAAAGCTTTGGCGTTGTTCCGTTAACAGAAGGAAAGATGCAACCATTAGCAGCTCTTTATCGGAAAGAGGCGGCAAAGATACTGGAACAACAGATTCAGATTGGGAATTATCGTGTAAAAGATGCGGTAAAACGTATGCCCGTCTATTTTGTAGAAGTATCACAATACCCGGATATAAGAAAGATGCTTCTGAATATTAATACACTTGCGGAATATCGAATGTTGACAAGAGGAGAAGAGTATGAATAGATTAAGTTTGCAGCAGGCACAGGAACTTCTGCTTGAGAGAGTGGAGCAGATTAAGGAGACTGAAAAGATCGTCTTGTGGGATGTCACTGGAAGAGTTCTGGCGGAAGATATCACAGCGACGAGGAATCAGCCGCCGTTTCCACGTTCTCCTTTGGATGGCTATGCAGTCCGAAGTGAAGATCTAAAGGAAGCGACCAGAGAGCATCCGGTATATCTTAAAGTGTTGGAAGAAGTGACTGCAGGGCATGTGGCAAGAGAGTATGTGTCAGAGAACACGGCTGTTCGGATTATGACAGGGGCTTTGATTCCAGAGGGAGCAGATTGTATTGTAGGACAGGAAGATACCGATTATGGTGAAGATGTGGTCGCAGTTTATCAGGAAATCCGTCCTTATGAAAATTATTGCATGGAAGGAGAAGACTATAAAGCAGGGCAGAAACTTTTGTCAGAAGGGACAATGCTTGGCGCGGTAGAAGCAGGAGTTCTGGCAAGCCTTGGCATGGAGCAGATACCCGTTTACAGAAAAGTAAAAGTTGCATTGCTTACGACTGGGGATGAGATCCTGCTCCCGGGTGAAGAATTATCTCCTGGGAAAATCTATGATTCCAATCTCTATACTTTGGGAACCCGATTGTTGTCCTGGGGAATGGAAGTCACCTGCAGGGAGCGTGTAGGAGATGCCCCCAGACTTGCGGCAAAGAAGATAGAACAGGCAGCAGAGAGAGCGGATATTATCATCACAACAGGTGGAGTATCTGTCGGGAAAAAGGATATTATGCATGAAGTATTGGAAATACTGTCTTGTGAGAAGCTATTCTGGAGAATTGCCATCAAGCCGGGAATGCCGACATTATGTGCGCAGTATCATGGTAAATTATTGATATGCCTGTCTGGAAATCCGTATGGTGCAGCAGCGAATCTCGAACTTCTGGTCCGTCCGGTACTGGCAAAGATGTCTGGAAGGACTGATCTGCAGCTGAAACGAGTACATGCAGTTGCTGAAAATGAATTTCCAAAGAAAAGTAGCGTGACAAGATATGTACGTGCGCATTATAATAATGGATATGTAAGGATTGCGGACGGATCGAATGCCTCTGGAATCTTAAGTTCCATGTGTGGATGTAATTGTATGATTGAGATTCCGGCAGGAACCGAGCGATTGAATAAAGGAGATCGAGTATGGGTCGTGATGTTATAGAAAAAAGGCCGATGATTATTGCGGTGTGCGGAGTGAAGAACTCTGGGAAGACTACACTGCTTGTGAAGCTGGTGGAAGAGCTGACAAGACGGAAGATCAAGACCGCCGTTATAAAGCATGACGGGCATGATTTCATAAGTGATGTTCCGGGAACAGACAGCTACCGTTTTCATCAGGCCGGTGCCTATGGAACTGCTGTGTTTTCTGATTATCGGATATCCGTACATAAGGAAGGCTGTGGGGAACAGGAACAAGAATTGATCCGTCAATTCCCAGAAGCCGAAGTAATCTTGATGGAAGGTTTAAAAAACAGCAGCTATCCTAAGATGGAAGTTATTCGAAAAGAGATATCCCATGATCCGGTATCGAATCCAGCAGGGCGCTTTCTGATCGTAACAGATTGGGGGCCGGAGGAATATGCAGAACCAACGGCAGGATTCGAAGAGATTGATCTGATATTAGAAAAGATGATAGACATGGGGGAAAAAGATGGAACTGACACATTTTGATAAAAAAGGAAATGCCATTATGGTAGATGTAACGGAGAAGAATGTGACGGATCGAGAGGCGGTCGCAAGTGGAAGAATCAAGGTAAGTCCGGAAGCATATGCAGCGATTGTTAGTGGAACTGCCAAAAAAGGAGACGTATTAGGAGTTGCCAGAGTTGCAGGAATCATGGCAACAAAGCAGACATCGAATCTGATTCCGTTATGCCATGTGCTCCCGATTACAAAGTCCGAGATTGACTTTCATATGCTAAGAGACAGCTATGAGGTGGAGGCTGTCTGTACGGTAAGAGTATCAGGAAAGACAGGGGTTGAGATGGAGGCATTGACAGGAGTCAGTGTGGCGCTTCTGACAATCTATGATATGTGCAAAGCGATTGATAAACGTATGGAAATCGGGGACATTCATCTGTGTAAGAAGACAGGAGGCAAGAGTGGTGACATCCATATCTTATAATAAAGCAGAGGAATGTCTGAGATTAGGAGGAGAGGCATGGGAATCGTAAGAGCGGTCTGCATCAGCGACCGAAGAGGAATTCAAAAAGTAAATGTGGAAACTGCACAGTTTGAAGAGGGATTTGGAATCTGTGGGGATGCCCATGGGGGCAATTGGCATAGACAGGTAAGTCTGCTTTCCGCAGAGAAGATAGATGAATTTAATCAAAGAGGGGCGGATGTAGAATCTGGTGCGTTTGGAGAGAATCTGGTGGTCGAAGGATTTGATTTTAGAGAATTACCGGTAGGAACTACCTTCCAGTGTAATGATGTGATACTGGAGATGACCCAGATTGGAAAGGAATGCCATACGCATTGTCAGATCTATCAGAAGATGGGAGAGTGTATCATGCCGACGCAGGGAGTGTTCGCCCAAGTAATTCGTGGCGGTACCATCTCTGTCGGAGACGAGATGAAGATCATAGAAAGGGCGGACACACGTTACACAGTGGCAGTTGTTACGTTGAGTGACAAGGGTGCGCAGGGAGAGCGTGAGGATACGAGCGGGCCTCTGATCTGTGAGATGGTAGAAGATGCCGGATACCGCGTGGTGGAACGACTGCTTCTTCCAGATGAGCAGAAACAGATTGAGCAGGAATTAATTCGGCTGGCAGATGGAAGACAGGTGAACCTGATATTGACCACCGGAGGGACAGGTTTCTCCGAGAGGGACAGGACACCAGAGGCTACTATGGCAGTGGCGACTAGAAATGCACCTGGAATCGCAGATGCAATCCGTATGTATTCTTTGTCGATTACTGGAAGAGCAATGCTGGGAAGAGGAGCATCCGTCATTCGGAATAAGACGGTGATTGTGAATCTCCCGGGAAGTAAAAAGGCAGTCAGAGAGAGCCTGGAATATATCTTGCCACATCTGAAGCATGGGATACAGATTCTATTGGGCGATACTTCAGATTGTGGAGGGAAGTAAGGAGTAGAGTACAGATGATATATGATCGTATGGTACCAGGGACGTTCTTAGAACGTCCCAATCGTTTTATTGCATATGTAGAAATAGAAGGAAGGAAAGAGACGGTCCATGTGAAGAATACCGGACGCTGTGCGGAGTTACTTCAGACAGGGGTAAGAGTATATTTACAGGAATCAGAGAATCCTGGCCGGAAGACGAAATGGGATCTGATCGCGGTAGAGAAAGGCAGCCGGATGGTCAATATGGATTCCCAGATTCCGAATAAGGTAGTAAAAGAATGGCTGGAAGCAGATCATTTGTTTGAAAATATTACCAGAATACAGCCGGAGTTTACGTATGGCAATTCTCGGTTCGATTTGTATGTCGAGGCAGATGGAAAACGGATTTTTATAGAAGTAAAGGGCGTGACGCTGGAGCAAGATGGTGTTGTACGTTTTCCGGATGCGCCGAGTGACCGGGCGGTGAAACATGTGGAAGAGTTGAAGGCGGCAGTCAAAGAAGGATACGAAGCTTACGTGTTCTTCGTGATTCAGATGAAGGATGTCCGGTATTTTACGCCGAATATGGACACACATCCGGCGTTTGGAGAGGCGCTTCGAGATGCCGCCAGGGCAGGAGTACATGTGTTGGCATATGACTGTGAGGTCTCCAGTGACCGAATTGCTATTGCGGATAAAGTTCCGGTAGTATTAGAAGATCCTGCGTTATATGAGATGGTATCTCCAATTGTCACATGGTTTCAGAAGAATAAGCGTGATCTTCCCTGGAGAAATCATCCGGATGCTTACCGCGTGTGGGTATCAGAGATTATGCTTCAGCAGACGCGGGTTGAGGCAGTAAAGCCTTATTATGAACGCTTTTTAAGAGAACTGCCAACGGTGAAGGATCTGGCTGAAGCAAAAGAAGATCAGTTATTAAAACTCTGGGAAGGACTGGGCTACTATAATCGTGTGAGAAATATGCAGAAGGCTGCACAGCAGATTATGATAGACTATCAGGGACAGTTCCCAGACACCTTTGAAGAGATTCGTTCTCTGAAAGGTATTGGAAATTATACGGCAGGTGCTATCAGTGCATTTGCCTTTGGACTTTCAAAACCCGCAGTAGATGGCAATGTATTGAGAGTCATTTCCCGACTGATGGGCAGCAGAGAAGATATTATGAAGCAAAGCGTACGAAGTAAGATAGAAGAGAAACTGGAACATGTGATTCCAGAGGGGGCAGCCAGCGATTTTGATCAGGGATTGATTGAACTGGGTGCACTTGTCTGTGTGCCTAATGGGGAACCAAAATGTACCGAATGCCCAGTCGCACATCTATGTGAGGCAAGAAAACAGGGGATGATAGCGGAGATTCCGGTAAAAAGCAAAGGAAAGGCACGTAAGATGGAAGACAAGACAGTACTTATATTCAAGGACGGAGAAAAGCTTGCCATTCAAAAAAGACCTTCCAAAGGTCTCCTCGCCGGACTCTATGAATTCCCGAACCAAGAAGGTCACCTGACGATGGAGGAAGTGACGGCCTACAGTAAAAAGATTGGTCTCATGCCAGTTCGGATAAAGAAGCTGGAAGATGCAAAGCATATTTTCAGTCATATAGAATGGCATATGTCAGGATATGAGATTGTTGTAGATGAGTTAGAGAAAACCAATGAGAAAGCATTTTTATTTATTCATCCAGAAGAGATAGAGAAGAAATATTCCATTCCATCTGCATTTGAAGCATATACCCGTTATGCGGGCATAAAAAAAGATATATAGAAAACAACTATATATAAATGCTGTTATCAATATTTTCGATTTTAGCTTGTTTTGTGGAAGTGGTATGATAATAGTAGTTTTGAGTGATGATTAAGGAGGAAATGTAATGGAAGTTATCAAAGATTTACCAGAGGTATTCGAAGAATTTGCAGAACAGAGAAAGAATTCTTTTCTGGCAGTAAAGAACTTAAAAGATCAGGGAGTTCCGGTAGTAGGAGCTTATTGCACGTATTTTCCACAAGAGATTGCAATGGCTATGGGGGCTGCTACTGTAGGCTTATGCTCCACTTCAGATGAGACAATTCCTGATGCAGAGAAGGATCTGCCGAAGAATCTATGTCCATTGATCAAGTCTAGCTATGGATTTGCCAAGACGGATAAATGTCCTTTCTTCCATTTTTCAGATGTTGTAGTCGGAGAGACAACCTGTGACGGTAAGAAGAAGATGTATGAGTATATGTCTGAGTTCAAGGATATATTTATTATGGAGTTGCCGAATACTCAAAGTGAAGAATCATTAAAATTATGGAAGAGTGAGATTATTCGTTTCAAAGAATACTTGGAGAAAAAATTCGATGTTACAATTACGGAGGATGATGTAAGAGAGGCCATTAAAGTCAATAACGAAGTCCGCAGATCTCTGAAGCGACTGTATGAAGTGATGAGACATGATCCGGCTCCAATCACGGGACATGACCTGTTTAAAGTATTGTACGGAAGTGGATTCAAGTTTGACAGAAAAGCAATTCCGGCAGAGACAGATGCTTTGGTTGAAAAGATTGAAAAAGAGTATGCAGAAGGAAAGATGCTGGAGAAAAAACCACGTATCGTCATTACAGGATGCCCAATCGGTGGAGCTACAGAAAAGGTTATCCGTGCAGTGGAAGATAATGGCGGTGTCGTTGTTGCTTTTGAGAACTGCAGCGGTGCAAAATCTATTGATAAACTGGTAGACGAAGAGAACCCAGATGTATATGATGCATTGGCAAGACGTTATCTGAATATTGGATGTTCTGTTATGACTCCAAATCCGAACCGTCTGGATCTTCTCGGAAGACTGATTGACGAGTACAAAGCTGACGGCGTTGTGGAGATGACACTTCAGGCTTGTCATACATACAATGTGGAGACCCTGGCAATCCGCAGATTTGTCAATGAAAAGAAGGGAATTCCTTATATCAATGTAGAGACAGACTATTCCCAGGCAGACATTGGTCAGCTGAATACAAGAATTGCAGCATTTATCGAGATGCTCTAAGATATGAAAAATGCCAGCTGCTGCATGATGCAGGGCTGGCATTTTATTATACATATATTTAGATCGGCTGATGAGAAAGCTTTGGTACTTTCCTTTCCTGTGTCGCATATACAAATGGATATATAATGCATGCCATCGCGATGGCAGCGATTACATCCGTTACAGAATGCTGCTTCAAGAATACTGTTGACAGAATGATCAGAACAGCAAGGATATAAGCAGCCCATTGAATCGGACGATGCTTCTTCAAACGTTCATCATAAGCAATTGCAATACATGCGCCAATGGAGTTGAATACATGGATGCTTGGCAGTACATTCGTTGAAGTATCTTTTGAGTAGACATATTTTACAAGATCAACAAAGATGTTATCTCTTGCAAATGTAGTCGGACGCAAGTGCTGACCATTTGGAAATACTGTGCAGATAATCAGGAAAAGCGTCATACCGGTAATTAAAAATGCGGCAAAGCGATAGAATCCTTTTTTATCTGTAAAAAACAGGTATGTGGCAGTTGCAATAATAAACATGAACCATAACAGGTATGGAACGACAAAATATTCTACAAAAGGAATATAGTCATCCAATGGTGAATGAATCCAAAAGTAATCGACTCCGGTTCTATTTTCCAAATACAAAAACCAAGGCATATAGATGAATGCATATAAAAGTACCCATGCATGACTATATTTCTTGGCTGTTTTTTTTATCCTCTCTATGGCTTTCATAAACATGACCCCTTTGTAAGCCTCTTAACATATCATATTCCTGGTTCAACAGGGATTATAACATGAAAAAATTGAATCAACAACCTTGTTCACGGTTTGTTAATAATTTTCACATGGTTTTTCGAAAATCTGAATGTCAAAATGCTGTTTTCCGCGGCTTAACATCTTTGGTGTTCGAAGTGTCCATACGGCAATCGGAATATGAAAGAGATTCTTTAGTATCCATACATTGGCGACCGGAAGATCACTGAGCTTATAAGAGATGAAGTCCGGGCGGCCGAGAAAGTTAGCGAGCAGATGCTTTACCACAAAACGGAAGAACCAGAATTCTTCCTGGTTGTCAGCGGTCAGATTAGAAGAAAGCTGGCCTCTTAAAACCTGTGGTGCGTGAAGTCGGAACCATCGAATTCCCATAGTGTTAAAAGATTGAATGAGATATCTTCCGTGATACCCTTGTAATTGACGGAGCGTTTCTTCGCAGATCTGCATGGAAGAGGTAGGAATCTTCAATTCAATCAGCAAAGGGACTTTTCCATCTACAAGAGATAGTACATCTCTGAAGAGAGGGATTGTCTCTGAAGTTCCCAGAAGGTGACAGGATTTTAGCTCATGTGAAGTTAGATTTTCAATGGTATCCGGACGGCTGCACATCCTTTTTAGTGTATCGTCATGGAATACAACAAGTTCTCCGTCTTTGGTCAGATGAAGGTCAAGCTCGATTCCGTATCCATTTGCCAGTGCAGCTCGAAATGCCATCATGGAATTCTCCGGAATCCCCTTTTCCTTGCAATGATATCCGCGGTGAGCGAACATCGTATGTCGATAGTGAGTCATATCTTTCTTTCGTGAAAGGCGGGGACATATTGCATAGATATAAAGAAGTATGAATACAACAAATAATAAAACAATAAGCCCAATCATCATAAAGTCCTCCGTAACTTAAGGTGCACTGATCAGCCGTATTTTTTCGGGTTCCAGATAAGCCTGAATATGTTTCCGCTGAAAGACAGGTTCTCCGTCCGTGTGGATAGGAAGTGAGACTTCACTTACGATGTCAATCTTTCGGCAGGAATCAATATGTATACCTTTGAAATGTGTATGCCAACCCTTGAAAGCCGTAGGAAGTAAAGCGAGTATCTTTAACTTTGGCATGTCTGATACAACGATAATATCCAGCAGATCATCATTTGGACGGGCTTTTGGACAGAATTTAAAACCGCCGCCCTCGTAAGCCAGATTCATGGCTGTGGCAAAATATACCTTCTCAAATTCAATTTTCCGTTCGTCATCCAGTGTGATCGTCATTTTTTTTGGTGATATTGTAAGGATTCTGTGAAGTGCAACTCCGGCATAGGTTAGTTTGCCAAGTTTGAGTTTGTTCAATAGTATTTTTAATTTGGACACCATGACTTCATGGCAGACTCCGGCGTCAAATCCAATCCCGGTGCTTACTGCAAAGCGTCGTTTCTTGTCTTCGTATTCGAGAACTCCGATGTTGAGTGGTGTATAGTGTGAGGGGGCAAGAATATTTTCTAAAGCCCTGGCAGGATCGGTTGGAAGATTCAGACCGCGGGCAAAGTCGTTACTAGAGCCGATTGGTATGTAGCCAAGAGTAACCTTTGCCAGATCGACGATTCCAGAGATTACTTCGTTAATCGTTCCATCGCCTCCAAGTACAATAATCGTATGCGGTTCGTGATCAGCGGTAATCTGGCGGACAATCTTGGTAGCATGGTGCTGATATTTGGTGAAAAAAACTTCGTATAATATGTTCTTTTCTTTTAAGACGAGTTCAATGCTTTTCCACATCTGAATTCCCAAGCCAGAACGGGCATTGGGATTGGTTATGAACGTATACATAATGGTTCTCCTATAGATATTATCAATAAGTAAAAAGCTCATATTAAAATAAGCAATTGGCATTATTTGAAGGGTAGCGTTATAATACAGTTACAAGATATTATTGTTAAATGGTTTCACTACCATATTCCCTTCTAGAAAATCCTTTAAGTCCGCTTGCTTGAAGGATTTTTTTTGCATAGAATGAAAGATATTAAAATAATCCATTCAGATAAGTTTCAAGAGAACGTTTCATATTTCCCTCAAAATCTGTATCCCCACTTTTCAGACACCACTCAAATACATTGCCGATTACGATCATACGGATATCGGTGGTGATATCTTCCAGCGCCAGAGAAGGATGGATGATATTCGCATCTATTACTTTTTGCAGATAGTTTGATACCGTAATGATTGGATAGGGCCGCTCTGTTCGAATCAAAGGATTGAGTGACTGGTTCTTGGGGGTATAGTAATTGGACATAAATTCTACACCAAGTTCTTGACAATAATGAACGTAGTTTAAATATACATAGATAATGGTCTGTTTTGCTTCTTCGGCATTTTCCGGAAGATCCAGAAGATCTGGATTAATGCTTGGTTGTTCTTCGATATAATAAGATAACAGGTCATCCTTAGTCTTGAAATGGTGATAAAAGCTTCCGTTTGATACGCCAGCCTCTTCGCAGATGTTTTTGATAGATAACTGATCGTATCCTTTTTTCTGCAGGATATGCTTGGCGGCACGAAAGATCTTGTCCTTGGTTTCTTTGGATTTTAACTGTTGTTTGGATAGTTCTTGTGTTGCTTGCTGCATGTTTATACTCCCTCTGGAAATAATTATTTTGCTTTTGTCATTATAGCATGGGAGATATGAATTTTCAAGAAAACAGAGTGAACTCGGTATTGCGTATGCCATTGCGGTTTCCAGGGAATTCCGCTATAATAATTACTAATGCGCATATGAGATTTAAATGCAGCGGAAAGGGTTACAGTATGGATATTAATCAGAAGATTACAGAAGAATTAAATGTAAAGAGATGGCAGGTAGATGCTGCAGTCAAATTGATTGATGAAGGCAATACCATTCCATTTATTGCCAGATATAGAAAAGAGGCTACGGGAACACTGGATGATGAGCAGCTTCGTAAATTATACGAAAGATTGAATTATCTGCGTAATCTGGAAGAGAAAAAAGAACAGGTATTATCCAGTATTGAAGAACAAGGAAAATTAACAGAAGAGCTGAAGAAGCAGATTCTGGCAGCTGAGACATTGGTCGTAGTAGAAGACTTGTATCGCCCGTATCGTCCGAAGAGAAGAACGAGGGCGACGATTGCTAAGGAAAAAGGATTGGAACCTCTGGCGGCGGTGATCACTCTTCAGAAGATGAGCCGACCGGTGGAAGAAGAGGCAAAAGCATATGTGAATCCTGAAAAAGAGGTCAATACTGTTGCAGAAGCGATTGCGGGAGCAAGAGATATCATTGCAGAGAGTATCTCTGATGAAGCGGATTACCGAAGCTGGATTCGTAAGATTACGATGCAGAAAGGCCGCCTCATCTCAACAGCGAAGGATGAGAAGGCTGAATCTGTCTATGAGATGTATTATGACTTTGAAGAGCCGGTGAATCGATTGGCAGGTCATCGTGTGCTGGCATTGAATCGTGGAGAGAAGGAGAAGTTCCTGACGGTGAAGATTGAAGCTCCCGAGGAAGATATTATTCGATATCTCGAGAAGAAGACGATTCATGGAGACAATGCTTATACAACTTTGGTCTTAAAAGAAGCAATAGAAGACAGTTACAAACGTCTGATTGCACCTGCAATTGAACGGGAGATCCGCAATGATCTTACGGAAAAGGCAGAAGATGGAGCAATCGAAGTGTTCAAGAAGAACCTGGAACAGCTTCTGATGCAGCCACCGATCGTAGGGCAGACTGTTCTTGGATGGGACCCGGCTTTTCGTACCGGCTGTAAGCTCGCGGTGGTAGATCCGACCGGTAAGGTCATTGGGACAACGGTCATCTATCCAACGGCGCCAACGACACCACAGAAGATACAGGCATCCAAGGATCTGTTAAAGAAGATTATCAAGAAATATAACATTACGCTTATCTCAGTGGGAAATGGTACGGCTTCCCGGGAATCAGAGATGTTCATCGTAGAATTATTAAAAGAGATTCCAGAGAAGGTTCAATATGTAATTGTTAACGAAGCTGGAGCATCCGTATACTCTGCCAGCAAGCTGGCGTCGGAGGAATTCCCGAAGTTCGATGTGGGACAGAGAAGTGCGACATCCATCGCCAGACGACTTCAGGATCCTCTGGCAGAACTGGTGAAGATTGATCCAAAATCCATCGGTGTAGGACAGTATCAGCATGACATGAATCAGAAAAAACTTAGTGAAGCGTTGTCCGGTGTAGTAGAAGATTGTGTTAACAGAGTCGGCGTGGATTTGAATACAGCGTCGGCACCACTTTTGGCATATATTTCCGGTATCTCAGGAACCATAGCTAAGAATATCGTAACCTACCGCGAGGAAAATGGACGTTTCACTGACCGGAAGCAGCTTTTGAAGGTTGCTAAGCTTGGACCAAAAGCTTTTGAGCAATGTGCCGGTTTCATGCGGATCCAGGGAGGGGACAACCCGTTAGATGGCACCAGTGTACATCCAGAATCTTATGAGGCGGCAGAAAAGCTGTTGAAAAAGCAGGGATTTGCAGTAGAAGACATCAGCGGTGGAAAGCTTGTGGGCTTGTCACTGACAATCAAAGACTACAAGAAACTTGCAAAGGAATTGGGAGTTGGCGAGATTACTCTGCGGGATATTGTAAAGGAACTGGAAAAACCAGCGCGAGATCCGCGTGATGAGATGCCAAAACCGATTCTTCGGACAGATGTCCTGGAGATGAAAGATCTGACGGAAGGTATGGTGTTAAAAGGAACTGTCAGAAATGTAATTGACTTTGGTGTGTTTGTGGACATCGGAGTCCATCAGGATGGACTGGTGCATATTTCCGAGATCACGGATAAAAAATATATCAAGCATCCACTGGAAGTAGTGAGTGTGGGAGATATTGTAGATGTTAAGGTGCTGAGTGTAGATCTGAAGAAGAAGAGGATTCAGCTGACAATGAAAGGTATTTCATAGATTTTCGAAAGAGAGGTTGATGAAATCATGAAAAATTGGAAGAAAAGCTTGTTCACTCTGGCAGGAGTACTGATAGGAAATGTAATTCTTGCGTTGGCAGTTGGGGCGTTTATTGTGCCGCACGGAATTATCATGGGCGGTGCGACCGGTATCGGTCTTACCATTACTCATTATATACCTGTCAATTTGTCAGTAATCGTATTTATTATTAATGCAGTTCTGTTTATATTGGGTACTTTTGTGTTGGGAAAAAAGTTCGCGCTTACGACCATCATCAGTACCATTGTGTATCCGGTATTCTTGTCGATTGTGCAGGCAATCCCGGGAATTGACACTTTGACTGACAATATTATGCTGGCAACGATCTATGCAGGTGCGTTGCTGGGAATAGGAATCGGACTTGTAGTACGTGTGGGAGCATCTACTGGAGGAACAGATATCCTTGCGTTGGTATTGAATAAATGGTTCCACGTATCGATTGCAGTTATGATGTATGTGGTGGATTTTATCGTCTTGGGATTCCAGGTGCTCTTTTCAAATTCTGAGCAGATTTTGTATGGTATTCTTGCACTTGTTCTCACGACGTTGGTTATGAACCGTGTCATACTGATGGGACAGTCTCAGATTCAACTCTTTGCTATCACTGAGAAATACGAAGAGGTTAAGGAAAGAATGTTGAAAGAGATTGATGCCGGAGTAACCATGGTTCATATAGAGACTGGTTATGGGGAAAAACAACAGAAAGGTGTGCTGTGTGTTATCCCGAACCGAAAATTATATTCTGTAAATCAGATGGTCCAGGCTGTTGATCCAAAGGCGTTTATTACGATTACCCAGATTAACGAGGTACGTGGACGGGGATTTACAATGGAAAAAGTACGTTACGGAGAGGAAGAAGAGACTCAATAAGCATATACTTGATGAACAGACAGAAGAAGCAGGCAGAAAGGAGGAGCCCGATGGTACGGACTTTATTAAAAGAAGTAAAAGAGTATAAATTTGTATCTATCATCACCCCGTTATTTATGATCTTGGAAGTTCTGATGGAGATGCTGATTCCATTTTTAATGGCTTCGATTATTGATGATGGTGTCAATGCGGGAAATATCCAGCATATTTATAAAGTCGGCGGAATTATGATCGTGGCAGCAGTGGTTGGCCTTTTTGCCGGAATGGCAGGCGGAAAATTCGGTGCAAAGGCTTCTGCCGGATTTGCGAAAAATCTAAGAGAAGCTATGTTTAACCATATTCAGACATTTTCATTTTCAAATATTGATAAATACAGTACTGCTGGTCTTGTTACACGTCTGACAACGGATGTGACGAATATCCAGAATGCTTATCAGATGGTACTTAGGATGTTTACCAGAGCTCCGGCCAGCCTGATCTGTGCGATGATTATGGCATTTCGCATCAATGCGCGACTTTCAAATATTTATCTGATTGCGGTACTTTTGTTGGGAACAATTCTTGTGCTGATCATGAGCCATGTTACACGTTATTTTCAACAGGCATTTCCAAAATATGATGAACTGAATGCATCTGTACAGGAAAATGTCTCTGCGGTCCGTGTTGTTAAGGCGTATGTCAGAGAAGAACAAGAGACGAATAAGTTCAAAAAAGCCAGTGAGAATATCTATCGGATCTTCGTAAAAGCAGAATGTAACCTGGTGTATAATGCACCATTAATGCAGTTGACAGTCTATTCCTGTATCCTTCTGATCAGCTGGATCGGTGCAAAGATGATTGTGGCGACTACTCTGACAACGGGAGAACTTATGAGTCTTCTCGCGTATTGCATGAACATATTGATGAGTCTGATGATGATGTCCATGGTATTTGTCATGGTATCCATGAGTACAGCCAGTATTCGTCGTATCTCAGAAGTCCTGAATGAAACCAGTGATCTTAAGAACCCTGAGAATCCATTGTTGGAAGTGGAAGATGGAAGTATTGAGTTTTCACATGTGTATTTTTCTTATAAAAAGGACAGTGAGGAACCTGTCCTGAAGGATATTAATCTGAAGATTCGCTCTGGTGAGACAATAGGAATTATCGGAGGAACCGGAAGTGCCAAGACCAGCCTTGTGAATCTGGTAAGCCGTCTCTATGATGTGACGGAAGGAGAGATCCTGGTAGGAGGACACAATGTTAAAGATTACGATATGGAAGCATTGCGTAATCAGGTATCCGTAGTGCTGCAGAATAATGTGTTATTCTCTGGTTCGATTCTGGATAACCTGCGATGGGGTGATAAAGAAGCAACGGAAGAAGAGTGCCGGAATGCCTGCGTGCTTGCCTGTGCGGATGAATTTATTCAGAGATTCCCGGATGGATATCAGACGCATATTGAACAGGGAGGAAGTAATGTGTCTGGTGGGCAGAAGCAGCGTCTGTGTATCGCCAGAGCACTTCTTAAGAAACCGAAGATATTGATCTTGGATGACAGTACCAGCGCGGTGGATACAGCTACGGATGCCAAGATCCGCAGGGCGTTCCGGGAAGAGATTCCGGATACGACGAAGCTGATTATTGCGCAGAGGATCTCCAGTGTGCAGGATGCAGACCGCATTATTGTTATGGAGGAAGGAAAGATCAATGGATTTGGAACGCATGAAGAATTAGTTGCGAATAATGAGATCTACCGAGAGGTCTATGAATCACAGACCCAAGGCGGCGGAGACTTCGATGAAAAGGCAGGTGAGTAGCAGATGGCAGGTCCAATGGGAAGAGCACCGCGAGGTGTCAAATCGAACGTAAAAAATCCGGGGAAATTATTCAAAAGGTTGATGAGCTATGTATTCCGCAATTATAAATACCATTGTGCTGCAGTTCTGATACTCATATTCCTTGGTGTCATTGCAAATGTGCAGGGAACTATGTTCATGAAGAATCTGATCGATGATTATATTACGCCATTTTTGCTGACAGATCAGCCAAATTTTGCGCCGCTTGCCAAAGCAATCGGAAGAGTTGCATGCTTTTATGCAGTCGGCATTATCTCAACCTATCTGTATAATCGGATCATGGTCAATGTAACTCAGGGTACATTGCGGGATATGAGGGATGACCTTTTTGAACATATGCAGAAGCTGCCGATCAAATACTTCGATACGCATTCACATGGTGATATCATGTCTGTATATACAAATGATATTGACACTTTGCGTCAGATGATCAGTCAGAGTATACCGCAGGTTATCAACAGTGGATTTACGATTATCAGTGTATTTGTCAGCATGCTGATCTTGAATATTCCGTTGACAATCGTAACACTGATTATGGTCGGAATTATGATTACCTGTTCCAAAGCCGCTGCCGGAAGGAGTGGAAAGTACTTCCTGGAGCAGCAGCGTAATCTTGGAGCAGTGAATGGACACATTGAAGAGATGATGAATGGGCAGAAAGTAGTCAAAGTGTTCTGTCATGAAGAAGAAAGCAAAGAAGAATTTAAAGAATTAAATGACAGACTCTTTCATAGCGCTGATAAGGCTAATACATTTGCCAATATTCTGGGTCCGATTAATGCACAGATTGGAAATGTCAGTTATGTAGTCTGTGCCATTGTGGGTGGTATACTTGCACTCAATAAAGTAGGCGGCTTTACGCTGGGGGGTCTGGCAAGTTTTCTGACCTTTAATAAGAGCTTTAGTATGCCGATCAACCAGGTAAGCCAGCAGTTAAATGCAATCGTAATGGCCATGGCGGGAGCAGAACGAATCTTCAAGCTGATGGATGAGGAACCGGAAGTGGATAATGGTTACGTAACACTGGTCAATGTAAAAGAGAAGAATGGGACATTGGTGGAGTGCCCGGAGCGAACCGGAAAATGGGCATGGAAACATATTCACCAGGCAGATGGAAGTATAGATTATGTCGAAGTCAAAGGCCATGTGGTCTTCAATGGAGTTGATTTTGGATACAATGATGATAAGATTGTACTTCATGATGTAAAATTGTATGCAGAACCGGGGCAGAAGATTGCATTCGTTGGATCTACCGGAGCTGGTAAGACAACGATTACCAATCTGATCAATCGTTTTTATGATATTCAGGATGGGAAGATCCGTTATGATGGAATTAATATAAATAAGATAAAAAAAGCGGATTTACGGCATTCTCTCGGTATTGTTCTGCAGGATACGCATTTATTTACCGGGACGGTAAAAGATAATATCCGTTTTGGAAGACTGGATGCTACAGATGAAGAGGTTGTGGCAGCGGCCAGATTAGCCAATGCGGATGGATTTATCCGTAGGTTGCCGGAAGGATACGATACCGTGCTGACGGGGGATGGCGCGAATTTAAGTCAGGGACAGCGACAGCTTCTGGCAATTGCCCGTGCAGCAATTGCAGATCCACCGGTATTAATTCTGGATGAGGCGACCAGTTCCATTGATACCCGAACTGAGCGAATCGTACAAGATGGTATGGATAAACTGATGCATGGAAGAACAACCTTCGTCATTGCTCACAGATTATCTACTGTACGTAATTCCGACTGTATCATGGTGCTGGAACAGGGAAGAATCATTGAGCGGGGGACACATGATCAGCTGATTGAAGAAAAAGGAAGATATTATCAGTTGTATACTGGAAATTCCATCAGTGCATAATTGCACAACTATTGCAACGAAGTTGAAACTTTCTTATAATAAAAATAGAGTTAAAGTTCGTGATAACAAAAAGATAAAGGAGTGACAATTGTGCAGAAAACAGATGAAAAATATCAGGCATATGTTCAGATATTGAAGGAAGAACTGGTTCCGGCAATGGGGTGCACGGAGCCAATTGCACTTGCCTATGCAGCGGCAAAAGCAAGAGAAGTATTGGGATGCATTCCTGATAAAGTAAAAATTGGTGCAAGTGGAAGTATCATTAAGAATGTGAAGAGTGTAATCGTTCCGAACACGAATCATCTGAAAGGAATTCCGGCAGCAGCAACCGCCGGAATCATCGCCGGAAGACCGGAGAAAGAGTTGGAAGTTATTGCAGAAGTATCGGAAGACCAGATTCAGCAGATGATCTCATTTCTGCAGGAAACATCGATTGAAGTAGAACATATTGACAATGGAATTACCTTTGATATTGTGGTTACAGTCTGCAAAGACGATAACTATGCAAAAGTCAGAATTGCCAACTATCATACGAATATCGTGCTTATTGAAAAGAATGGAGAAGAGATTTTGTCTGTCCCGGTAGAAGGCGAAAGTGAAGAGGGTCTGACAGACAGAAGCTGCCTGGATATGGAAAGTATCTGGGACTTCATTAACACCGTAGATATAGAAGACATCCGGGAAGTGATTGGACGGCAGATAGAGTACAATACGGCAATTGCAGAAGAAGGATTACGAGGTGATTATGGCGCCAATATCGGGACCGTACTGTTAAAGACTTACGGAGATGATGTGAGAACCCGTGCAAAAGCAATGGCAGCCGCTGGCTCCGATGCACGTATGAATGGATGTGAACTTCCCGTTATTATCAATGCCGGAAGCGGGAATCAGGGCATGACCTGTTCACTGCCGGTTCTGGAATATGCCAAAGACCGAGGGGCAGACGAAGATAAGACCTATCGTGCACTGGCATTATCCAATTTGGTGGCAATTCATCAGAAGACCGGAATTGGAAGACTGTCTGCGTATTGTGGAGCTGTCAGCGCGGGTGCGGCAGCAGGCGCAGGAATCGCATATCTCTGCGGCGGCGGTTATCAGGAGATCATCCACACCGTTGTTAATGCACTGGCAATCGTATCCGGTATGGTCTGCGATGGAGCAAAGGCTTCCTGTGCGGCCAAGATTGCAGCATCCGTTGATGCCGGAATCCTTGGATACAATATGTTCCTTAACGGTCAGCAATTCTACGCCGGAGATGGTATCGTGACCAAAGGTGTTGAGGCTACTATCAGTAATATCGGACGCCTCGGCAAAGAAGGAATGCGAGAGACGAACGAAGAGATCATCAAGATGATGATTGGAGAATAGAGATTAATCATAAAAGACGGAGGAATTATTGTTTCCTCCGTCTTTTATCTCTTCAATTCTTCTTGAATCTTTTTCCGTTGTCTGCGTTCGTGGGCAAGCTCTTCCTGAATCATTTTTTCAACTGTATCAGTTTATCAGATTTTTCTCATATAAGTCAAAGAGAAAATTTAAATTTTAACAATAAATATTTGATAGTTGGGGGATCGTATAAGTCCAGATTTCGACCCTTTTAATTTGCTAAACTAATGATAACGAAGAAAAGCAAACGAGTTTATCATATGAATGGAGGTCGGAAATCAATGAAGGGATATGCTACACAGGCTGGTTACATGGGATATGTAGAAGGAAGATATATGTTATTTGCAAGCGAAGAAGAGTACAGAGAATTCATGGAAGATTAGAGATTCTGAGAGGAAGATGAAGGTAAATCTGGTCAAAGAGTCTGATAACGAGGCAGATAAGGAAGCAATTAAAGTAGAACTTCCGGGGTTTGGTATAACTGCAATAAGTCCTGAAGATGGGACTTATTACACCCACATTCCTTTGTATTCGTGATACAATAGATTTATCAGAAATGAAGTTATCAGTTTGAATATAAAGGAGGATGCATTTTATGGCAGAAGGGAATAATCAGAAATTAAAGATTCTATATCTTTTGAAGATATTGATGGAGAAAACAGATGAGACCCATAGAATCACCATGCTGGAAATTATTGAATCATTAAAGGCATACAATGTGAGCGCAGAACGTAAAAGCCTATACAATGATCTTGAAAATCTGCGGATTTTTGGAGTGGATGTTATCGGGGAGAAGGAAAATAAGACCTATTATTACTATATCGGAAATCGACAGTTCGAGCTGGCAGAATTAAAGCTTCTGGTGGATTCTGTACAATCGGCAAAATTTATCACTGCGAAGAAGTCCAATGAACTGATCAAAAAAATTGAGGGACTTGCCAGTCAATATGAAGCCTCTCAGCTTCATCGCCAGGTCTATGTAACAGAACGGGTCAAGACGATTAATGAAGGAATCTATTATAACGTGGATCAGATTCATCAGGCAATTGCAGCCAATGTGCAGATTACATTTCAATACTTTAACTGGAACGTGGATAAGGAGCAGGTTCTTCGAAAAGATGGGGCTTTATATCAGGTTAGCCCTTGGGCACTGTCCTGGGATGATGATAATTATTATCTTGTGGTATTCGACAGTCAGGAAGATAAAATCAAGCATTTCCGAGTAGATAAGATGCTCCACATCGAATTAACCAAAGAGAAACGAGAAGGAAGCAAGCGGTTCGAACAATTTGACATCGGCGCTTATTCAAGAAAATTATTTGGAATGTTCGATGGTGAAGAAGAGACTGTCCAGATTGAATGCGAAAACTATCTGGCCGGCGTTATGATCGACCGATTCGGAAAAGAAGTCATGATGCGGAAAGAAGATGAAGATCACTTCGTTGTAAGCGTCCGAGTAGCCGTCAGCAGACAATTCCTCTCTTGGGTTATGTCCCTGGGTGAAGGAGCGAAGATCGTGGGGCCGGAGAAAGTGGTCGGGCAAGTGAAAGAAGAGATTCAGAGATTGATGCGGCAGTATGGGAGTGAAGAATGAAAGAGAACCAGTATTTATAATGGTTTCAGCCATCTGAGCAGATGAATTTCCCATTTACTGTGGTAGGTGGGAGTTTTTCTATTATTTTAGATATGGTTATTTTGGGCTACAATATAGTAAGAGAAATGATTTGGATTTTAGCCAAGTATAATTTACTAAAGTACAGTTGACTAAATTGCGAGTACAAAACTAATAATATATTTTAAATCGAATTAAATTATTCATTTTGCAATAGTTTCTGGTTATAACCGCAAAACTTATTGAAAATATGGGTTAATTGCGGTAATATAATGATATGGAGGTGGTAGATATGATTAACAGACCGCTTTATACAGAGAAAATCATGGTTTACACAGACACGCCATTTGTAAAAGTACTCACTGGTGTTCGCCGTTGTGGAAAATCCACAATATTGAAAATGATTATGGAAAAGCTGCAGAATGAAAGAGGAATCTCGGAAGACCAAATTGTATCCATGCGATTTGATTCCATGGAATATGAGGATATGACTGCAAAGCAGATGTTTGAAGCTGTGAAAGCAAAGTTTAGTGAAAACAAAAAGACCTACCTCTTTCTTGATGAAGTACAGGAAATTGAAGGGTGGGAAAAGGTTGTGAATTCGTTGGCCAGTGATTACGATGTGGATCTGTATGTAACTGGATCCAACTCTCGTATGATGTCTTCGGAAATTTCAACTTATCTTACGGGACGATATGTTTCTTTTCGTATTTTCCCTCTTTCCTTTGAAGAGTATCTGACTTTCCGGAAAGAGTATACAGAAGTAAAAGATGTTCATGCGGAACTTGCAGATTATATTCGTCTTGGAGGCTTCCCGGCAACACATCTGCGTGATTATTCACAGGATGAGGTTTATACTATCGTTCGCGATATTTACAATTCGACAATCTTTTCTGATATTGTAAGGAAAAACCAGATTCGTAAAGTTGATCAGTTGGAGCGAGTGGTTAAATACACATTTTCTAATGTGGGAAATTCTTTTTCTGCAAAATCCATTTCAGACTATTTGAAATCAGAGCATAGAAAGATAGATAATGAGACTGTATACAGTTATTTGGAAAAACTGGAAAAGGCATATCTACTACATCGTTGCTCCAGATATGATCTGCAGGGGAAAGAGATTCTGAAGACACAGGAAAAATTTTATCTTGCAGATACTGCGCTTCGATATAGTGTTCTGGGGTATCATCCGGACAGCGTTGCTTCCAGTTTGGAAAATGTTGTCTATCTAGAACTTTGCAGGCGAGGATACGAGGTTAATATAGGTAAGACAGCAGATGGTGAGGTTGATTTTGTCGCGCAGCGTCAAGGTGAAAAACTGTATGTGCAGGTTACTCAGGAAATACGATCTGAGAAAACCGAGCGAAGAGAGTATGATCGTCTACTTGAAATAAAAGATAACTATCCGAAATACGTTCTTCGAACTGACGAATTTGCCGGAGGTAATTATGAAGGCATTAAGAGTATGCATGTTGCGGATTTCCTTTTGAGTAGGGAATACTAATGTGGATGATACCAGAAGTGACACCTCATGTATGCCACCATACTTACTGCAGCAACATGGCAAAGACAGGAATCAATCCAAAGTCATTACAGTATCTGATGTTCCGTAATTCCATAGACAAGGACGAGATAAATATCTTTCCTGGAAGCAGTGATCTGCACTTTTACATGGGAAAGATAAGCATCATGTATTTTGCCTTTGTAAAACAGAGGAAGTTTTACCTTGCCTTTCCTGCGGTTACGCAGCTCCGTAGCAAATACCCACTTATTGTGATATAGGAACTTACGCTTTGCAGTCAGACGAATGATATAATCCTGCCCCATGGAATCCAGCTTCAGGAACATCTTGTTATCATCATAACCTCGATCCATGACAAAGGTTGCTTTTTCGAATAAAGCAGCTGCACGTTCCATTGCAGAGAACGTGATATCGTTGATGGCTGGGACACCATTTTCTGACCAGCGTCAGATAAGTCTTAAGAGCAGCTTTCGGAGTCCCTTTTGCAAGGTGTCTGGAAAGGCGGTCAACGATGTTAATCTTTCTGGAAGGCTCATGTAATTGATCAACGATATCGGTAAGCAGACAGCTTCCGGAAGCAAGGATACCGTAATTCATGTCAGCAATAAACTTTCTTTCCGGTTTTGGAAGGTTTCTGGAAATTTTATTGGAAAAAGATAAAATTTCCCGTTTCATTTGATACGTATTTGATGTAAAATTAACCACAGGGAATCCTCCTTCTTTTTGTTTAGTACGGTTATTTTGTGGTGATTTAATTTTACATCAAAAAGGAACAGGATTCCTTATATTTTGGGCATTTTTTTAAAGTTGTGGATAGACAATGCCGTAGAGCGGGCTTCAGGTAGATAAGACTGCGGAAACTCAAGAAAAAGGAATCTTGACAGTCACAATAAAAGTTGTATAATGATAGTAACAGAACCCACCACGCCTCTGATTTTCATGCGCAACCCGGTGGGACTTTTTCATTTATGGGGTGTTTTATGTATCAATATCCAAAACAAATATTAACAATAGCACATCAGGTACAATCATATATTGATGCAGGAATGGTAATTACTTCTCGTGCGGACGTAGAAAAGGCATTAAAGTCAGTTGGGTTTTATCGTTTGCGTGGATACTCTTTCCACTTATATGATAATGTTACAAAGAAGTATGTTCCAGGAACAAAGTTTGAAGATATTTTAAAGTTGTATCAGTTTGATCAGGAATTATCTGCTTTGATTTTTTCAATGATTTCTAAGATTGAGGTGGCTTTGAGAGTACAATTAGTGGAATCGTTACTTATACACGGAGAACCACTTATTTTGCAGGATTCATCGATTTTTAAAGAGAAAAAACTGTATTGGCAGAATATGTCTACAGTAGCGTCAGAAATTGCTCGTTCTAATGATGTGTTTATCAAACATAATTTTGATAATCATGATGGAGAGGTGCCTGTATGGGCAGCTGTTGAAGTTCTTTCTTTTGGTACGTTATCGAAGATAATTAAGAATTTGAAAACCGGTGCTGGAAGCTCATATTCTATATTGGCAGCTAATTATCAGTATAAATCGAAAAAAGGAAATTTGGTAAATCCATCACAGAAAATGCTTGCTTCATGGATACAGGGTGTTTCAGTATTGCGCAATATGTGTGCTCATAATTCCAGAATTTACAACCGCACAATACATACGACACCGGAAATTCTGGATGCAGATAAAGTTACACCACCACCGGCACATAACGGTTTGTATCAAATCTTACTGGCGATGAAGTATCTGCGTTCATCCGATGAGGAGTGGACAGTATTTGTGAATGCCTTTGATAAGCTGATTCAAAATAATATTGGTGTAATCAGTCTTACAGCGATGAATCTTCCGACAGATTGGAAAGCACATCTAAGTGTATAAACGCAGTAGAACTGCATAAAATAGTAAAGCAGACCTAACCAAGCATTTTATGCTCAAACCGGTTAGGCTTTCGGCGAAGTGTTACGATAAGCACTTCGCCATTTTTTATAGTATACTATTCTGGAAGAATTAAGTTGATTCAGGAGAAGCCTATGAAAATTTCACGATTAATCATAAAAAATTATAGAAATCTGAAAGATGTAGATATTTGTCTGGGAGAGACTGTTGTTTTTATAGGTGAAAACAATAGCGGAAAAAGTAATCTGTTACGAGCAGTGACTTTACCATTTCTAACAGATGAATCAAGTTTCTCAGGAAAGAGCCTATCTTGGATAGATATAAATGATGCTGCGAAGGAAAAATATTAGGGGCTATCAAAATCTCTACAGACCTATCTTCTATAGAACGGCGGGTGAGTGCTGCGTGTGCAGTCGCGAAATGAAAGATGGGGTAGCTCACTGAAAATCCATTGACAAAGCGTGAAATAATTACTATAATTTTAATTAAATTCGGCAAAGTAATAAAGTGCCGAAAATTATTTAAATAATTATCACGAATTTGGATATACTGGAATTGAGGTGAGAAAGATGACAAAGACGGCACAGATTTCCAATGACCAAATGATTTTTTCGGTTCAAGAGCTGAAAGATAAAGGGTTTTCATATTATAAAATCAATCAGATGGTTGACCAGGGGATCCTGATAAAACTGAATAAAAAGTATTATGAAAATGCAAATTTTGATGGTGAGGGATCAGATTTCTACTATGCCTATGCATTTGTACCAGACGGAGTAGTTTGTCTGCTGAGTGCAGCCGTGTATTATAAACTGTCTACTTATCGCCCGGATGCCATTGATGTAGCAATTCCGAGAAAAGCAAAGGTATCAACACTACCGGATTGGCCGGAACTGAATGTACGCTATTTTACAGATGACCGGTTTGGTATTGGCATCGAGACCGTAGAAGATGGAAATAACAGATTTCGTATTTACGATATCGAGAAAACTGTTGTTGATATTGTTTTCTACAGGGAAAAAATTGGAATTGAGGAAACAAAGGAAGTTCTTACAACTTATCTGCATCGGAGTGACTGTAATCTGAATAGGCTAATCAGATATGCAGAGATGCTCAAATGTGGAGAGGTAATGAAAATGTATCTGGAGGTGCTGGTATGAAAAATGCTGTATCCGTAAAGGACAGATTAAAGAAACTGGCGATAGAAGATGGAAAGACTATGCAGGATAAGTTGGTCACATATGGTTTGGAGAGAACAATATATAGATTATCTGTTTCAAATTATGTGGAGAGATTTACACTAAAGGGTGGTATTTTTTTGTATGCACTATTTGATGGAGAGTATGCTCGTGCAACAATGGATACCTGGACAGAACCAAGGTTCCGGTATCAATAGATATTGGTTTTGGTGATGTGGTGTATCCAGAAAGAATGAAAATGGAGTTCCCGGTTCTGCTGGATATGGAAGTTCCGGAGGTATATGCCTATTCGATTTATTCCGTCATAGCAGAAAAGTTTGAGGCTTTTGTTTCTTTGGGCCTTGCAAATGGTAGATATAAGGATTTCTATGATATCTATGTTTTGGCTGACAGATATGATCTTAATGGTGTAGAATTGAAGATTTATTAGAATAAGTGTGAATGAGATTATATGCGAGAATAGATTGTACCCACTTCCCTTTTCTATCGTTAAAAGGTTCAAAAATCGCGGTAGTCTGCCTCCCTTTACAGACTACTATACTTGGTCTAGAACTGCCGTATTTTGCCATTTTTGCTACAGTTTCCGGAAAACTGTAAGTCTTGAAGAAAACCAAAAAAGTGCGTAAAATAGGACAAAACGAGGCATCTCAGGAGGAAAAATATAATGATAAAAGTACTATTCATCTGCCACGGCAAAGCGTCGCCAAAGTGGTAGAGAACCAGTATTTACAATGGTTTCAGCCATCTTATGAGATGAATTTCCCACACTTTTCCCACAATAATGAGCCACTGGCATAGCACGAATAATTTCCCACTTACTTTGTGTAAGTGGGATTTTTTGTGAGAAGTTGAAGGCGGTCAGAAATGACCGGGTTCAGATTATGTCATATCAAAGGTACGATCATAGATTTTCCATGCCGTGTCTGGAGAATTTTTTCCATTATATTAGGGAGGCTGTTCTCTGGAGACTAAAAAGTAAGGATATATTTTAAATCGAAAAAAATTAATAAGTGAAATAGTTTTTGAGGTTATAACCGCAAAATATTATGAAGATACGATTTCAAAACAAATGTTTGAAGCTGCTAAAGTAAAGCCTAGGGAAAACAAAAACACCGACTTTTTCCTTCTGAGTTGGAAAATCTTGGAATAAGCTGTTGATACAGGTTTCTAATGGATTCGGACATGAGATGTAGTGAAAGAGAAGTATTTAGGAGATAATCCGAAATTAAAGGCATGGATTGAGTTATTTATACTTTTGATAAGTTTGAATGATTTCCTCAAAGAAATCAACAGGGTTTTCTTCTAAAGCAGTTGCAAGAACGATGAGTTTTTCAATACTAATCCAATTTTTCCCGAGCTCAAGATTAGCAAGGTGGCGAGGTGAAATCCATGGTTCTCCGCCAAAGAGTTCTTCACTTCTTCGATCTATAAAACTTTCGCGTGATTTATATGCATATCCTAAAGCCTTTCTTTTTTTGGTAATCAATTCCCCAATTTTTACTAGTCCGGGATCATATTTCTGTCGCTCTGCCATTTTATCACCTCTTTATAAATATGCACCATGGTGCATTGATATATTTTACCATAAGGAATATACTTAGATCAAGATCTGAAATTTAGTTCAAGGCAAAAGCTTTCGAGCAGAAAATTAAAATGGAGGTATCAGATTATGAACACACAGTTGAAATTTAAAGTAAACGCATTGAGAACACTTGCTTCCCCTTATAAAAGGAGTGAAAAAGAAGAAGCAACATTTGAAACAATTTATTACCTGTTGGTTAATATGAAGGATCTGCCAGAGAACGTTCCTTTAGATGTTAATCCTCGAGTACCTAAAATGGGAACAAATGTTGCGAAGAGACTTATCAACGCTGTAGTTGAGCCAGAAACAGATTTTTATATTAATAATCGAGGTATTGTTATTTCTGCAAAATCATTAAGTTTTAATAGTGCAGATTCAGAGGTGACAATTGATATTGGTAATCAGGATGATGAGAATGACAGATATAATTATGGCATTCTTGATGGTGGTCATACTTATACAGCAATAATGCAGAATAGAGATAGAATTCCAGAAGATATTGAAAAATATGTTCGTATGGAAGTTATCACTAATGTTATTAATATTACAAGATTATCAGATGCGAGAAACACATCTGTTCAAGTTTCAGATATAGCATTGTTTAACCTCGAAGATAGTTTTGAGGATATTAGAAATGCTATTAAAAATGAATCTTATGCTGACAAGATTGCATATAAAGATAACGAAAATAAGCCGATTAATATATCAGAATTACTTCGTTTAATGTATGCATTTGATGTAGTTAAATATCCTGATGATAGCATGGCTCCAATTCAGAGTTATTCAGGTAAAGCGCAGGTGTTTAAAAGATACAAGGATGCATTTGATACTCCTTTTTATAAATCATTAACAAAACAGTTGCCGGTTCTTGTGAGTTTATATGATTTAATCGAAAGAGAGTTGTCTTTGAAATATAATGAGTACAAGAAAAAACTTGGAGTTGCTATTCCGAGATTTGGAAGCGTAAAAGGTGTTGAAAATATTGAGAAGGGAACAAAAACAAATTTCCTTCAGAAGAAAACCACATATTCTATATCTAGCGGTTATATTTATCCTATATTTGGTGCATTTCGTTCGTTGTTAAGATTTGATGAAGAAACAGGTGAGGTTTCTTGGCTGTTTGATCCTTTGGAAATATGGGAAGAGGTTGGAACAAGTATTGCACAGAATACGTTTGAAAGCAGTAACAATCCTCAGCTTGCAGGAAAAGATAAGCAGCTATGGTTGTCAAATTACAGAATTGTTGAAACTCAGAGTTTGAGAAAACTCCTTAACAAACGATAATAGACTGTTGGAGGATCGATTGTATGAGAATAATAAAATTACTAATGCATCAAAATTATACATAACGTCTCGCACGATTTTCTTCCCATTATGTTTTGGGTGGTAATCAGACTGGTGCGAGAATTAGAATTCATTCGGCATTTGGAGGTGGAGATTCCTTACCACAGGTGTCAGGTGATGAGGAAGGCCGTTGAACTGAATGCGATAATTACATTGAATCAACAATAGAAAAATATAGAAAGGGACAGTAAGATGATTAGTTGGAATTTTCCGGGCAATCAGGATGGACAAGTAAAAGGTGTTGCCGATGCAGGAATTGAAAATTTTAATGGAACTGAGCTTTCATCTCTGGCACGAGAAAATTGTCAGAACTCTTTGGATGCTGCGTTGGATGATAATGATCCAGATGTTCTGGTTGAATTTGAAAGATATTTTGTGTCTACAGATCAGATTCCGGGTATTGTGGAATATCGAGATATTTTGAAAAAATGTAAGACATTTTGGGATAGATCGAAGAGTGAAAAAGCTAAACTTTTTTTGAAAGATGCAATCAAAGAGGCGGAAAAGAGGAATACTTTTGTGTTGAGAATTAGTGATTACAATACAACGGGACTTTCAGATCCGTATGCACAATCAGAAGATCCTTTTAATTTTAGTTTCGATGGATGGAATGCACTGATAAAAATTGATGGCGGTGCGAACAAAGGTGATGACAAAGCAGGTGCATTTGGCATTGGAAAAAGTGCTCCATTTAGTAATTCGCATTATAGATTGGTGTTTTACAGAACATACAATCAGAAATATGAGCGTGCAGCACAGGGCATTTCAAGATTAATGTCATATCAAGATGGTGCATTAATGACTAGTGGTATTGGTTATTACGGAGAAGCAAAAGGAAATAATCCGGTAGAGGTAATACCAGAACTTGATAGCATAAATAGAAGATCCGAAGTAGGGACGGATGTCTTTATTTATGGATTTAAGTCAGCAAGCGAGTGGGAAACAGAAATTACTGTAGCGTTATTGGAAAGTTTTCTTATGTCATTTTTTAATGGGCAGCTTCGGGTAAAGGTACAGGGAAGAGAAATCAATAAAAAATCATTACCAGGATATATGGAACGCGTTCATAGAGAACGCCCGGGTGCGACCAAAGGAACTTATGGTAATTATCTTGCATTGATGCGAACGGAGGGAGTTCATACATATTCACAGGATTTTCATGGTATGGGTACATTGGAATTGAGACTGTTGGTCGACCCGAATGAAAAACTGGACAGAAAAGTTTTGATTGTGAGGAAAGCCGGAATGAAATTATTCCGTCTTGGAAATATATCCAAGTTGGTTCCCTTTACAGGAATTCTTGAATTAAAGGGAAAAGATTTGAACAGTTATTTCCGTGCTATGGAAACGGTTGCTCATGATAATTGGGAACCTGGAAGACATTCAAATCCGAAGCAGGCTAAAGCATATTATGAGGAAATTAAGGAGTGGATTAGAACCATTGTGGCAGAACTTGCTGAACATACAAGCGATGATGAAATGGATGTTGAGGGTTTAGGCGGTGTTCTTCAAAAAGAGCCGGAGGCAGTAGAAACTGGAGCTTCAGACAATAAACGAGAAAATATTAATGATCATCTAGGAAACATTGATGTATTGGAGCGTCCAACTAAGACTCCATCAAAAGGATTCTTTTATGGAAAAGGGGATGAAGGCAGCAGTCAATCTACAACCACAAGTGGAACACTTGGAAAGACAGGCGAAGCCGGACTTAGAATTCTGAAAGGAAAAAGAAAGCGAAAAAAATTAGATGCACATCGGGGGATACCAGATCCGAGTGGGAAAGATGTTGTTGTTCAGAAGAAACCGGGTGGAGAAACTAGTTGTTCCCTTAAAAATGTGCGCATTATAAAGAAGGGTACAGGAATATATTCACTTAATTTTGAAATACCACATGATGTGGAGTATGGAAGAATTGAACTGGTCACTGTAGGAGAAAATGGAAAGTCTAATAGGCTTCGTATAACAGATGTTAAGCCGACATCTGGATGTGAAACGGCAAAATTAAATGGAGACTTTATAGAAACTGCGAATATGACATCTTTTGGGAAAGTGAAGATTATTGTAACTCTTGCGGATTCACATGATTATGCTATGGAGGTAAATGTATATGAACATAACTAATAGATTGTTTACCTATCCAGTATTAAGTGATGAAAAGGACGATTATAAAGATTCCTTTTTTAATGTTGATTACGAACAGACGATGCAAGGAGTCAACAGCCTAAAGTTGAGTTTTGATATCGCCATGAATTGCCGTGACCTGGAGCAGCTAATCATAGATGGAAAGGCTGATTATGTCATTCATTTGGAATGTTCGACAACAGCATATAGAGAAGTTCTGCATTCTGTATCAAAGCATATTGAACATGTTATACCAATTGGAAGAATTAACGGATCATTTGATGCAGTGGCATTTATTATTCTTAAAAAGAATATTACAGGTTTTTTCTGTACAGATTGGGTAGATGATTTCAGCGATACTACATTTAATTTATTTGCTGGATCTATTCTGGCTTATCAGAATCTTAGCAGTTTGGATGTAACAAAAGATTATGAGGAGTTTACAAATGCAGGTTCGATTTTCTCTGTTTATAAAAGAATCACGGAAGGTGATTGCCCAGCTGAAATAAATCTTGATTCAACTAAAATTAGGATTGGTTTGGGAACTAAAGATTATGATATATACGCAATGTATTCTGGGAAGACAGAATTACAGTCGCTGTTTCACTCGATGTTAATATTACCTGCATTGGTTTATGTATTTGAAGAATTAAGACAGGAAGGCGGAGAAGAAACTTATCATAACAAAGAATGGTTTTTAGCCTTGGAAAAGTCTTATGCAAAGAGGGGAATAACTTTCATGGAAGAGGTGCTTAATCCTGAGAAAACTTCTTATCAGTTGGCGCAAGAGGCAATGGAACTGCCCTTGAGTAAAGCATTCGACCAGATTCCAATATTCTTTGATACCACAGAGGAGGACTCGTAATGAAACTGTACATAATGAAGCGAGAAGCACTCGAAACGCTTAAAGCTAATTTGCCAGTCGTTTATGGAAAATACTATACAGAAAAAACAAATCAATGGATTTCCGATATTTGTGGAGAAGATCCTTTTATCGAATTTAGGGATGTTACAGAATTTAAATTGGCTGATTTGAATTCTGATTTGACACCTGGAGAAATAGATCTTAATAATTGCAAGATTCTTTATGAGAAACTGCAGTTTTTGAGCGAATCGCAAGCCAGTGATGAACGTCTATGGGCAGGTTTGGCTCACACCACATTTTACGAGTATATGCGTAAACGGTGGGGGTATGGATACGGGAAAAAGCCGAAGAGTGCTGAAAAAGAAGCGGGTGCTATCCAGACCAGATTTTTTTACAGATATACTGGAAGAAGTGGATTTTACAGAAATACGTTATCAAAATGCTGGTGGGTGGGACATAATACTTATGATCCTAATAATAATCAAAATCACTTCGAAAGTCTGGATATTATTGGAAGTAATGATTTGAACTCTAAAATTAATGAGTTCTTTTATAACTTTACTTTTTCTTCAAATCCAGATGTTATGGCTGCCATTATAGAAGCACTACGACAATTTAAAGAGGAAGGTCGTCATGTACTGGTGCGTGATCATATAAGACCTGCAATGTCATATTTAAATGCAGTTGGAGGATCAGTGGTTATTGATTGTCTGGAAAGGGAGGAAATCACTCGAATATTCTCTGATGCCGTAGATGCAATTATGCAAGGTGATGTTCCTACGTTAAATCTTGAAGGAAATATATCTGTAGAAGAAGAGGACATTGATTATTCTGATGATGAAAATACAGATGCTGTTGATACATCAGATGTTCCTGAGGTGACATTAGGATGTAAGGTTGTAATTCGAAATACAGATAAGGAAACTAAAACATATAAATATGACATGGTAAATGGAATGATGCCTAAAGCGCTTGAAGTGTTTACAGGATGTAAAGTTGGAGATGTAATTGAAATGAAGGGAAAAGAATGGAGGATTGAGGATGTAATATTCTGAATCAAAAAAGAAAAATTTGGCTTGGTGATTGAAGGTTTCTGCGTCAAATGCGGAGAAAAAATTGCGAGGTGCTGCGACTGATGAATAGATTTTCAGAGAGAGATTGGAAGTTATTCCGAAATAAAATTTCTGATTGGCAGGAAGCTTATATGGAAAAATTGAACAAAGAATACATAGCGTTGTTGAGTGGAGAAGGAAATGCATCGGACAAATTCTGGAAATTGGAGAAACGGATTCGGGAGGATAAGAAAGACTGCGGTGTGCAGTGTGAGATGAGCAGATCAAATCAGTTTTACATCATGTTGTCATTGTTGAATGAAGGAGCAATTACTTTTGATGATTTGGAAGACTTCAGCAATGATTTGAAAGATACAATGAAACATTTTGCAGGTAAATGATTAATAGGCGGTGGTCTTCATGACTAAAATGATTATGTTAAGGAATCACAATGACGATATGCAGGATAAATTAAACAAATTCTGGACAAGCCTTTCTGCTTGGATGGATCAACAAGAAGTTATTGAAAAATATTTTCGGGTTGAGTATACGGAGTATGACAATGGATGGAACGGAGGAACTTTTTACCTGAATATTGATTATGAACAAGAATATAAAATTCAATATGGAGAATCTTACCCAGAATTTGCAATAGGAAATTGTAGTATAAATATAGATGAAATCAAAGATTTTGTTGAAATAATGTATGAGCGATGGATAAGAGCAGATATGCATTATTCATTTACGGTCGAGATAAATAAGAGGTTTGATAAATTTCAATTACCATATAAGTTATCTTCTGGATCTTTGATAGGAAAAGGATATAAAACTACAGAATCAATAGAAGTAATCCTTGATCATAGAATGTTTGAAAGAAAGATTGCTTATTCTGAGGAAATGATAATGAGCAATGAAATGTTGGATAAAAAATGTGCACTTGATTATATAGTAGATGCATTACAATATTTTATTTCTGTTCAGAAACCAGATGGTGTAGACAAGAAATATGCAACTGCAGCCAGGGGTATATGTTCGAATCAAGACTCAAAGATATATGCAGTTGTAAAGGCTGAAATTAGTGAAGTGATGAAAATGTCAAATGAGTATTTTGATATCAGGCATAATGAGTATCTGAATAAAGCTAAAGAGAAGAGGGAGGCTTTAGAAGATCTGCAATTTATAGAGTATTTATATAATCGTGTTTATGCGTTGCTGTATTTATTACGATTAAAGGTAAATAAGGCAGACTTAATTAGCGGCAATCCTGAAGAGCAGAAAAATTTTGAAAAAAGTAAAAATTTTTCTTAGACCTATCTTGACATACGTTGATGAAGCTCAAAGATTACACCAATATAAGAATATTTTATGGAGTTTAAATAATCTTTTTGCCTGTATCCCTTATAATTCTATGTAGTAATATCTTCTGAATAATGTGTTATAATCTATCCGATAATTATGCTTCACAGTAATTAAGGAGAATGAAAAGATGGTTAAGGTACTTTTTACCTGCCATGGAAGGTAACGAACTAAGTGCTGGAAATGCTTGAAAACAATACGACACTTTTACGACAGAAAAATCCAAGCTATGATAAACAGGTTGTGGAAGAAGAGAAGAAGCAGAAATTACTATCTGGAATAAAAGAATGTATGTGTGACTGAAAAGCCGGATTTCGTGTTGTTGTGAGATCTGGCTTTCGTTATGTGAAATATAAAAAGCGGCAAAAACACATGTGGATACGATGGAAATGGACTGTATTTGTTGCCGATGATGTGATATACTCTATATTATAAAGTAGGTAAATCAGTAGCTTTGCGGAGGGACGATGATGGATAAAAAAGAATTGAAACCAATCAACCATGATTTTTTGAAACATGTTTCAGCTATTTTGGAAAATGCCCGAAAGAATGCAAAGACGGCTGTTAATCTTTCTATGGTTTATGCCTATTATGAAATCGGAAGAATGATTGTAGAAGAAGAGCAGCAAGGAGAAAATCGTGCCACTTATGGAAAACGACTTTTACAGGAGTTGTCAAAATTTTTGACAGATAAATTCGGTAAAGGCTTTTCTGTGACTAATCTGAAACAGATGCGTCAGTTTTATATGATTTATTCAACAGACCAAATTGGTCAGACAGTGTCTGACCAATTCGAGAATCTTCCATCAGTAGATACTGGCAGAAAGTTTTTTTTGAGTTGGTCACATTATTTGAAATTAATGCGAATCAGCAATGTAGATGAGCGACATTTTTACGAAATCGAATCCGTAAAAAATGATTGGAGCCTCAGTGAATTGAAAAGACAGTATGATAGTTCCCTTTATGAGCGATTGGCTCTAAGTACGGACAAAGATAAAGTGTATCGTCTTGCATTGGAAGGACATCAACCAGAAACTGCAAAAGAGGCAGTGAAGGATCCATATGTTCTCGAATTTCTGGGACTTCCGGAATTGCCTGAATATTCTGAGAGCGAACTGGAAAACAGAATCATTGATCATTTGCAGCAATTTCTTCTGGAGCTTGGTACCGGATTTGCTTTTATCGGTAGACAGGTACGGTTTACCTTTGATGAGGAGCACTTCATGGTTGATCTCGTGTTTTATAATCGGTTACTTCGTTGTTTTGTTCTGTTTGATTTAAAAATTGGAGAACTGAAGCATCAGGATATTGGTCAGATGCAGATGTATGTGCATTACTATGATCGTAAGGTTAAACTGCCGGAAGAAAATCCTACGATTGGTATTATTCTTTGTAAAGACAAAAATAATGCTGTGGTCGAAATGACTTTACCAGAAGAAAACTCACAGATTTTTGCAAGCAAATATGAAACTGTTTTGCCGAGTAAAGAAGATTTGCAGAAACTATTGGAAGAACAAATGATGGAGGAGAGCAAATGAGAACCCTTTCGGTTGCAGAAACAGCAAAAAAATGGAATATCTCAGAACGCAGTGTGAGAAATTACTGCGCTCACGGTCGTGTCCCAGGCACTTTCCTGACTGGTAAGACCTGGAATATTCCAGCAGATGCGGAAAAACCGGAACGCTCTAATAAGCGAAAGGAACAGCTGGTTACTTTATTGGACATTTTGCGGCAAGAAAAAGCAAATCAGTATTCCGGTGGAATTTATAATAAAACGCAGATAGAGCTGACTTATCACTCCAATCATATTGAAGGCTGCCGCTTGACCTATGATCAGACGCAATCTATGTTTGAAACCAATACCATTGGGGTGGAAAAGGAAGTTCTTAATGTGGATGATGTAGTGGAGACGGCAAATCATTTTCGGTGCGTTGATCTGGTGATTGATAATGCAAAAACGGCACTGACTGAAAAGTTTATCAAAGAACTGCACTTGATTCTGAAAAACGGAACTAGTGATTCCAGAAAAGAATGGTTTGTGGTTGGTGATTATAAAAAAATGCCGAACGAGGTTGACGATATGGATACAGCACTTCCAGAAGAAGTTGCCGATAAGATGAAAGTGTTATTGGCGGAATATAATTCCATGGAAGAAAAGACATTAGAGAATATTTTGGATTTCCATGTAAAATTTGAAAAAATTCATCCGTTTCAGGATGGAAACGGTCGTGTGGGCAGATTGATTATATTTAAGGAATGTCTGAAACATAATATCGTTCCGTTCATCATTGAGGATAATCTGAAAATGTTCTATTATCGTGGATTGAAAGAATGGAACAATGAAAAAGGTTATCTGACAGATACCTGTCTGATTGCGCAGGATAAATATAAAGCATATTTAGATTATTTTAGGATTGAATATCATAAGTAAACAGATACCAATTCGAATAGAATTTTAATTTTTACCAATGATGTTCCGATAATATTTTATTATCAGAACATATGATAAACGAGAGGGGGACGTATTAAATGGCTTCCAATTTTAAATTTTTAGAAACAGAATTTCCGGTTTTGGCGAATTTTGGTAATTTAGCAGAGCAGTATTGTTACACAGATCCGAACTCGTGCCTGATGAAACTGGGAATGATTGGAGAAACAATCGTAAATCTGATGTTTACATACGATAAGATTCCTGTTCCTTATGATAACTCTGCAGTGAATCGAATCAATGTATTATCTTCGGAAGGCCTCTTAACAAGAGATTTAACTGACATTTTGCATGCACTTCGTAAAGTAAGAAATAAAGCTGTTCATGAAAATTATTCAGAAGCATCAGATTGTCCTGTTTTCTTACAGATGACATATAGTTTGGTTGAATGGTTTATGCAGACATATGGTGACTGGAATTATCAGCATCGGGATTTTGTTATGCCTGTAAAGGAAGAAAAGAAAACAGAGAAGATTGTTGTTTTCAATAAAGCTCAGGAAGAAGAAAAAGAGGAAGAGCTTACAAAAGCTGCAATTGCATGTGCTGAACAGGCGGAACAGGTTGATAAGAAAGTTCGTCTGAAACAGGCAAATAAAATGGCAAGTCAACGTCAAAAGTCTGAGGCTGAAACTCGCTATATGATTGATGAGCAGCTGCGCCAGGTTGGCTGGGAAGCCAATACGCAGGAAATCCGCTATTCAAAAGGTGCAAGACCTGCAAAAGGTCATAACATGGCGATTGCTGAATGGCCAACAGATTCTACTGTTAGCAAAAAGGCTATGCAGATTATGCACTGTTTGTAGGAACAAAGCTTGTTGGTATTATCGAAGCGAAAGCTGAACATAAAGATATTCCATCTGTAATTGATTATCAGGGTAAAGATTATCCGAGAAATATTCGCAAAGAAGATGCTGAATATCAGATTGGTACGTGGGGAGAGTTTAAGGTTCCGTTTACATTTGCAACAAATGGTAGATCTTATTTGGAACAGTTCAAAACGAAATCAGGTATCTGGTTTTTGGATTTAAGAGAACCGTCTAATGCTCCTATGGCATTGCATGGATGGATTAGCCCGAATGGTATTATGGAACGATTGGAAAAGGATATTCAGGCTGGTAATGAAGCGTTGCAGGCAATGCCGTATGACTTATTAACAGATAAAGATGGTCTGAATCTGCGTGAATATCAGGTGAAAGCGATAAAAGCAGCCGAAAAAGCAGTTATTGATGGACAGAGAGAAGTGCTGATTGCAATGGCAACAGGTACAGGTAAAACTCGTACTGTTCTTGGCATGATTTATCGATTTTTAAAGACAAATCGTTTCAAGCGTATTTTGTTCCTTGTCGATAGAACTTCTCTGGGAGATCAGGCTTCAGATGTTTTTAAGGAAGTAAAACTTGAAGAACTGATGACTCTTGATGAAATCTATAATATTAAGGGATTAGATGAGAAAACAGTAGATAAAGAAACTCGTATTCAGGTCGCTACTGTTCAGAGCATGGTAAAACGTATCCTTTATAACGAAAGTGATGTAATGCCAGCAGTAACAGATTTTGACTTGATTATTATTGACGAGGCACATCGTGGTTATATTTTGGATAAAGAAATGGGCGATATAGAAGTTCTGTATCGTGACCAGCGTGATTATCAGAGTAAATACCGTACAGTAGTAGAATATTTTGACGCTGTAAAAATCGCACTTACTGCGACACCCGCATTACATACAACAGAAATTTTTGGACAGCCAGTATTCAAATATACATATAGAGAAGCTGTTATAGAAGGATATCTGGTAGACCATGATGCACCACATCATCTGGAAACAAAACTCAGCACGGGCGGTATTCATATTAAGAAAGGCCAGACAGTTACGATTTATGATCCTAATACCGGAGAAATAACAAATAGTGAATTGTTGGAAGATGAACTGGATTTTGATATTGAAAATTTCAATAAACAGGTTATTACTGAGAATTTCAACAGAACTGTGCTGATTGAGATTGCAAGAGATATAGACCCTGAAAATCCGGAAGAACAAGGTAAGACTCTTATTTATGCCGTTGATGACCAGCACGCAGATATGATTGTTTCTATTCTAAAGGAAATCTATTCAGAAACTGGTGTTGATAATGATGCTATTATGAAGATTACTGGCAGTGTAGGTGGTGGTAATCCTAAGAAAGTAGCAGAAGCAATCAAGCGTTTTAAAAACGAGAGATTTCCGAGTATAGCTGTTACGGTTGATTTACTTACAACTGGTATTGATGTACCGGAAATTACAACACTGGTATTTATGCGCAGAGTAAAATCTCGTATCCTCTTTGAACAGATGATGGGACGAGCTACCAGATTGTGTCCTAAGATTCATAAAACTCATTTTGAGATTTATGATCCTGTTGGTGTTTATGATTCTCTGGAACCGGTAAATACTATGAAGCCTGTCGTAACTAATCCGACTACTACTTTTACACAGCTTCTGGATGGCCTAGAAGAAGTGAAAGACAAGGAGGTAATACAGGCTCAGATTAACCAGATTATTGCAAAACTCCAGCGTAAAAAACGCCGTATGGACGACAAGACTATGGAGCAGTTTATCAGTATGACCGATGGTATGGATCCAACCCAGTTCATTATAGACATCGAAAAGCGAAATCCTGAAGATGCGAAGAAACGTCTGTTGGCATATAGAGAAATGTTTGCATATATTCAGCAAACAAAGGCGAATGGAGGTAATCCAGTAGTTATTTCTGACGAAAAAGATATTTTGACCGGACATACAAGAGGATACGGTAATTCTGATAAACCGGAAGATTATCTTGATGCTTTCTCTGAATATGTTAAGACTCATATGAATGAGATTGCTGCGTTGAGCATTGTTTGTACCAGACCAAAAGATCTGACAAGAGATGCGCTGAAATCGTTAAGATTAACTCTCGATAGAGAGGGATTTACTACACAACAGTTGAATACGGCAATATCAGAGCTTACCAATGAAGAAATTGCCGCTGATATTATCAGTCTTATTCGCAGATATGCTATTGGTTCTGCATTGATTAGCCATGAAGCAAGAATACGCAGAGCAGTAGACAAATTGAAAAAAGCTCATAACTTCTCAAAACAGGAGATGAGCTGGATTGGACGTATGGAAAAATATTTGATGGAAGAATCCGTGTTGAACGTCCAGGTATTTGATGAAGATAGTCGTTTTAAGAGTTACGGAGGATTTGCAAAAATCAACAAAGTATTCCAGAATAAACTGGAAAATATCGTACTTGAATTGAATGAGTATCTTTATGATGACGGAGGTAGAGTTGCATGATAACACAAGAAATTGTTTCAAAGCTTTGGAATCTCTGTAATGTACTCAGAGATGATGGTATCACATATCATCAGTATGTAACCGAATTAACATATATTTTGTTTCTGAAGATGGCGAAGGAAACTGGTGCTGAATCCCAGATCCCGGAAGCCTATCGTTGGGACAATCTCACATCCAAGAGTGGTATTGAGCTGAAAAAGTTCTATAAAGTATTACTTGCTCATCTTGGGGAAAACTGTACAGGACGTGTCCGTGAAATCTATCAAGGTGCGTCAACAAATATTGATGAGCCTAAAAACCTTGAAAAAATCATTACAACCATTGACGGGCTAGATTGGTTTTCAGCGAGGGAAGAAGGTCTTGGCAATCTTTACGAAGGCCTTTTGGAAAAGAACGCTAACGAAAAGAAATCCGGCGCAGGTCAGTATTTCACACCACGTGTACTGATTGATGTTATGACCAAATTGGTGAAGCCACAGCCGGGTGAACGTTGTAATGATCCTGCTTGCGGTACTTTTGGCTTTATGATTTCTGCAAGCCAGTATGTTCGTGCACAGACAGATGATTTCTTTGATCTGGATGCAGATATGGCTAAATTTGAAAGAGAAGAAGCGTTTACAGGTTGTGAACTGGTACATGATACACACCGTTTGGCTTTGATGAATGCCATGCTGCATGATATCGACGGCAAAATCATTTTAGGCGATACTTTGTCCAGTGTAGGCATGAGCATGAAAGATTATGATGTTGTATTGACAAATCCACCTTTTGGTACAAAAAAAGGCGGTGAGCGTGCGACACGTGATGACTTTACATTTCCTACTAGCAATAAACAGCTGAACTTCCTTCAGCATATTTACCGTAGTTTGAAAACTAACGGTAAAGCACGTGCTGCAGTAGTTTTGCCGGATAATGTCTTGTTTGCCGATGGCGATGGCGAGCGTATCCGTCTTGACTTGATGGATAAATGTAATCTGCATACAATCTTGCGTCTTCCTACCGGTATTTTCTATGCGCAGGGCGTTAAAACTAATGTATTGTTCTTTACACGTGGAAAAATTGATAAGCATAACACAAAAGAAGTGTGGATTTATGACCTGAGAAATGATATGCCTTCCTTCGGCAAGACAAATCCTTTGAAATCAGAACATTTTGATGATTTTGTGGAATGCTATGCAGATGGTGATCTGAGTAAGCGTAAAGAAACATACAGTGAAGAAAATCCGAATGGAAGATGGCGTAAATTCACTATCGAAGATATTCTAGCCCGTGATAAAACAAGCCTGGATATTACATGGATGAAAGCTGATTCCGGAACAGATGATTATACTCTGGCAGAATTACTTGATATGATCAAGGAAAAGTCTAGTAACATAGCAAAAGCAGTTGCAGAGCTGGAAGCATTAATCGGAGAGGTGGAAGAATAATGGATACCAAGGCATTACGACAAAAGATTCTTGACCTTGCTATCCGTGGTAAGCTTGTTCCGCAGGATCCAAATGATGAGCCAGCGTCCGCTCTTTTGGAAAGAATTCGTGAACAGAAGCAACAGATGGTTAAGGAAGGAAAGCTAAAAAAGAAAGACATTAAAAATGATTCCGTTATCTTTGTTGGTGAGGACAATTTGCATTATGAGAAGTTCGCCGATGGCAGCGTGAAATGTATTGAAGATGAGATACCGTTTGAGTTGCCTGATGGGTGGAACTGGGTAAGGCTTGGTTCTATAGCCAATATTGTGACTGGTCGACTCGATGCAAATGCACAAACAAAGGATGGAGCATATCCTTTTTTCACATGTGGTGAAGAAGTCTTTAAAACTGATTCATATGCTTTTGATTGCAACGCCATTTTGCTTGGTGGAAACAATGCTACCGGTGACTTTAAAATGCATAAATTTTCCGGAAAATTCAATGCATATCAAAGAGTTTATGTAATAACCACATTTCCAGAAATTGATGTGGATTATTTATATAATCATATTCGCTATTACTTACCAAGGCTTCAGTCTAAAAGTATTGGTTCACAAACAAGATATTTGAAATTGGGTATGATAACAGAATTATTAATTGCACTCCCTACTTTTTGTGAACAAAAAACTATTTCAAGAGCATGTGATAAATATATAAATTACTGTACAGAAATAGCATCTGAAAAAAACGAATTAAAAAGTATTATAAAGGATACAAAATCAAAAATTCTTGATCTTGCTATTCGTGGTCAGCTTGTGCCACAAAATCCGGATGATGAGCCTGCTTCTGTTTTACTGGGGCGAATTCGTGCAGAGAAAGAAGAACTCATCAAGCAGGGCAAGAGCAAGCGTGATAAGAAGGAATCCATAATCTTCAAAGGTGATGATAACTCTTATTATAGAAACAAAAAAGGTCAGCTTATTTGCATTGACAAAGAATTACCTTATGAACTACCAGATGGCTGGACATGGGTAATGCTTCCAGAAATTGTGTTTTTCCAAGAAGGACCTGGAATATTAAAAAAAGATTTTAGGGAAAATGGAGTGCCCTTAATAAGAATTTCTGGATTACAAACCGAAAAAGTGCTTTTAACTGGCTGTGATTATCTTGACGAAGAAATGGTTAAAAATAAATGGAATCATTTTAAACTTGATTTGGGTGATGTTGTATTATGTACAAGTGCCTCTATAGGAAAAGCTTCTATCGTCGGATATGAAGCTGTGGGGGCAATTCCATACACAGGACAAATCCGTTTCAAAATGTCAGAAGCGATTACTCGTGATTATTTTTTATATTTAGCTACATCGTCTGTATATCTAGATCAGGTTAATAAGATGAAAACTGGAAACTGCATTCAGCATTATGGACCTACACATTTGAAAGAAGTATATGTTCCACTTCCACCAATCAATGAGCAAGAGAAAATCGCCAACAAATTAAAAGTTATTTTTAGCCAATTTAGCAGTTTAGAAAGTATACTTGCTTAGACATTTGTAGCCGCCTTCATTTACGAGGGCGGCTGATATTTTACCATGTTACAATTTTATCTACAAGTGCTTGCTGTTCGCTGGCGGTACGTCGCAAATATATACGAGTGGTTTCGATGCTTTCATGCCCCATAAGGTCGGCAAGTAAAGCAATATCATTGTACTTTTCGAGAAAATTCTTTGCATAACGATGGCGGAAAGAATGAGGATAAACCACTTTTTTATCAAGCCCATATTTATCGGCATAATTCTTTAATTGCTGTGAAATACCACGGGTGGTGATGCGATCTCCATAACGGTTTAAAAACAAATAACCGGAAGAACGTCCTGTTTCCTCCAGCCATGCAATCGTTTCTTCTCTCAATTTCTTAGGGATAAACAATCGACGAAGTTTTCCGCCTTTTGTATACAAATCAAAATAGCCAAGTTCCACATGTTCGATTTTGATACGGATAAGCTCACTAACACGGGCTCCAGTAGCAGCAAAGTACCAAACAACAAAATACCATTCCATGTTTCCATCTTTTTTCAACTGACGTTTCAGGAACTTATAATCAGCATTGCTGATTACATTCTCTAAAAAACTTTTCTGCTGAATTTTCACAGCTTTAAGCCTTAGTTGTGGTTTTCCCAGATAATCCAGATACTTGTTCATAGCCTGTATTCTTAAATTTACAGTTTTAGGCTTGAATTGTTCCATCAGAAAACCTTTGTACGCAAGCAAATTTTCTGATGATACCTGTTCATAGTTTTCAGTAAAATAATTTACTGTCCACAGGTAAGATTCGATGCTGTTTTCAGCGAGGTTATCCCTTTTCAGATATTCCTCAAATGTAATTTTTGTCTTCATAAAAAGACACCTCCATAATTTATTTGCGATAATTCGCTGAATAAATTATAGAGGTACAATGTGTGAAGTCCTCTTATTATGAGAAGATTGGAAAAACAAACAAGTGTATTGATTCAGAAATCCCTTTTGAAATACCAAATTCATGGTTATGGTGTAGGCTTGAATCTATTGGGAATTGGCAAACTGGCTCTACGCCAAGTAGAAGAAATGATAAGTACTACGGTGGAAGCATCCCTTGGATAAAAACTGGTGATTTGAATAATGGATATATTATTGATATTCCAGAATATATAACAGAAAAAGCTCTTAATGAAACTGCTGTAAAATTAATTCCTGCTGGCACTGTGCTCATCGCAATGTATGGAGCTACTATTGGCAAAGTAGGTATAACCACTTGCGAAGCGACTACCAATCAGGCTTGCTGTGCTTGTTGTAATCCATACGGTGTGTTGCCTGAATACCTTTTTTACTATTTACAATCACAAAAAGAAAACTTTATAAATATGGCAGAGGGCGGAGCGCAACCCAATATATCAAAAGAGAAAATAGTTGCTACACTTATACCTATTCCACCGTATGAGAAACAGGCACAAATAGTAAGCATAATTAAAATATTTAACAATCACATAGAATCAATAGAAAAAAGCCTCAGCTGAGGCTTTTTTCTATGTCATCCAATTTTATAAATAGTTCTGAAATTTTTTCGGCAATTCGTACTTGTTCTTTGTAAGGCGGAACCAAAATAGGATATTTCTTCACCGATTCAGGTTGTGCTCTCATTAATGAGCCACCTACACCAGATACATTTGAGAGTAACAATTCACGGAAATATGGCGCTGAAAAGTAAAATTGCATATACGGTGCATACAAATAATCATTTCTGAATACAACCCACTCCGAGGATCCCAGTATACGGTATGATGTAATATGTCCTGCAATCCAAACTCTATTGATACGAGGGTTGATTTTGCAAACAAGTACATCGTTTTCGCAAATAGACTGCTTTGAGGATCCTATTTCTCGCCCCTTGATGATTTCTGGAACTCCCAATTCAAAGTTAGGAACACTATATAGCTCAAACATTTCCGCTGGAAAGTGACTTGGATCAATAGTTTCAGTGCTAAACATATTAGCCTGTGAAAAAGAAGCTATGGACCATCCTAAAGGAAGATCTTCAGCCGTATATTCATATACTTTATCGCCAATCTTCTCATAATAAGAGTTATCCTCACCTTTGAAGATGACGGATTCCTTCTTATTACGCTTGATCTTTCCTTGCTTGATGAGTTCTTCTTTCTCCGTACGGATACGATCCAGAAGAGCAGAAGCAGGCTCATCATCTGAATTTTGTGGAATAAGCTGACCACGGATGGCAAGGTCAAGGATTTTGGATTTAGCCATTGATATCAAATCAGAAATATTACTTTGTGAATCTGTAATTGTTAAAACCCGAGAAATACAATCATTTAATTTTCCCTCAATAGCTACTTGTTCATTCAGCGGAGGTAATGGTATCAGAAAAGTTGATAATGTTTCTGCACTTAACCCTCCTCTACCAGAACCAACTTGTCTAGATAAGATTTGTTCTTGAATGTAAGTAGAAGTGATAACACTATGAATATACTTTCGCAATTCAAGATTTGCTAATCTAATAATTATTACATGCTGATTAACATTTGCAATATCAAAATCATCTGGAACCAGTGCACATCTTCCGATAGAGCCACCAGTAATATTTAATAAAATGTCTTTTGGTTTAACAATACTTCCGGATTTCTTTTGATTTATTTCTTCAGAGATGTACGCAACACCATTCAAAATCAGGCCATCATCATACACATTTTGTGAACGTATAAATTTAATTCCCGATGTGGTGTAAACAGTAGCACCTCCTGTAGGTGTACTCCCTGCACCAATTTTAATCGTAAGAGAATGAAGTCTACTCCACGCCCACCCCTCCGGCACATCAAACGGTATCTCATCCTCAATACATTTCACGCTGCCATCAGCGAACTTCTCATAATGCAAATTATTGGTATAAAAAGTGTATAGGTAATTATTAAAAAAGGGATAGTGAGAAGTAGTAATTTGCAAACTTTTAAAACTTTTTATCAAAAAATGTTGTATAAGACCTTCTCCATTCCCATATAGGTATAAGGGCATTTAGAGAATGATTTATTTCACCGAATTCATTTTATCTTGGACATGATGTGAAATGTGAATATTCTCACCGCACCTTGATAACTTTGTTGCTCTTTTGCATGAGGATATCTGATTTAAATGTGCTTTGGGGAATTATTATCCTGCGTGTCTGATCAGTGCATACGTTTCGGTTTAATCTGATGCAGGGAACGTTGAGGTGGAAGTGTGCGATTGTAACTTGTTGGTTTAGCAAAGATGAAAGGAATAAGAAAAGTATAGGAGAAATTTGTTGGAACTATTGACATTGGATGAAGAGAAGCTCCTTGTGTGGTTTGGTTGTGAAAACCTGGACTTCACAAAGAGGCGACTCAAAATGGTTGGCTTATATGCAACCGACGAAGATTTTAGAAAACTGGTCTTCGGTTTATTGGGGAAATTGAATACGGAAGAATATGCATCAATCTATACAGATATGTTTTTTGACATACGTGCAGAAGATAATGCAAGAAAGGCTGCCAGAGATCAATATCTGGCGGTATTAAGTGACACAACAGGACATGAAGCAGAATATCTGCTTCGCATTTAGCGAAAGGTTAAAAAGGTGAATTATATGAATAAGGTTCAATTAATGGGAAGATTGACAAGAAATCCGGAATCAAAATATGTTGGAGGTTCCGGTGACACGCTGATGGTAAAGTATACGCTTGCAGTTGATCGTAGGTATCGTGGAAGCAACAGCACCGCATCTGATTTTATCAATTGTGTGGATTATGGCAAGGGAGCTGAGTTTGCCATGAAGTGGTTGAAGAAGGGAATGAAGATTGCTGTGTGCGGTCGCATCCAGACTGGTAGTTATACCGGTAAGGATGATAGGAAGGTTTATACCACAGAGGTCGTTGTAGATGAGCATTATTTTGCGGAAGGCAAAGTTGCTGAAGTAGATAATACGCAGGAAACAAAAACAGACAGTGAGGGATTCATGGAAGTTCCGGAAGGTGAGGAATTACCGTTCGAATAATCTCTGAAGCAAGGCTGAAGAGCGCACTTATATACTTTTAGCAAAGTATGTGCGTTCTCCGAAGGAAACTGTTCTGAAAGCCATTTCAGAACAGGTTTTGCGGATTAGAAATCCGATGAAGAAAAAGGTTTTTAAAGAAAGGTTATTTACATATGGCAAGAAAGAAATCATTTGAAGAGTATCGAGAAGAAAATTTAAGAGAACAGGAAAAAATCAAACAGCAGATTGAAGATGCAAGATTAAAGCAGTTGCAGGCAGAGCATTGTATTCAACGGGCAGAAAATCAGATCGCCTACCAGAGAAAGAAAAAAGATAAGGCCAGAGTACATCGTCTGATCACAAAGGGTGCTGCGATCGAAGCAATTTGCAAAGATACACAGTATCTGATGGAATCGGAGTTTTATGAATTGATGGACGAAGTGTTAAATGTTCCAGAGCTAAAGTTTCATTTACGTGTATCCGATATGGTACAGGGCAGACAGGAAATTGTAGAGGAGGAGTAATTTGGGGTGTTATCATTTTCATTTAACGCAGCTCTCCAGAGGACATGGACAGTCAGCAATCGCAAGTGCGGCGTATCGTTCCGGTGAAAAACTTTACAGTAGTTATTACGGAGAAACAAGTGACTACACAAGAAAAGGTGGAGTGATTCTTTCAGAAATTCATTTGCCCGATCATGCTCCTGAAAGATTTAAAGACAGAGAAACCCTCTGGAATGAACTGGAGTGGGAAGAGTCAAATAAGAAAGCACAGCTTGCACACAGTTTTGATATTGCTTTTATGAATGAATTTTCGATGGAAGAAAATATCGAACTGGCAAGAAGATTTGTCCGGGAACAGTTGATTAGTCGAGGTATGATCGTGGACCTGGCGATTCATGATCCAAAGCGATCAGATGATAAAGAACCAAATCCGCACATGCATATCATGGTTCCGATTCGTCCTTTAAAGAAAGATGGGGCATGGGATGTAAAGCAGAAAAAGATTCCGATTCTGAAAGAAGATGGGACACCGGTTTTAAATAAAAATGGCAAACCCAAAATGAAAGCTGTCCCGGTAAATGATTGGAGCAGTAAGGAAACTTTGATAGAGCTTCGAAAAGCATGGGCAAATCTGTGTAATGAGCTCTATGAAGAAAAAGGGTTGCCACAAAGAGTAGACTGGCGTTCTTATGAAGAACTTGGTGTGAACCAGATACCAACCGTTCACGAAGGACCAACGGTTCAAGCTATGGAAGCCAAAGGAATGGAAACTGCTCTTGGAAGCTTGAATCGAATGATCCGTAAATTTAATCAGATGCTTCAAGATGCAAAAGAACTTTTGTGGAAAGCAATGTTTCAAGAAGGTCAGCTTCAGGAAAAGATGCTGCTTACAAAGAAACCTACCATTGCAGAGTATTTGATGGAATATTACGAGAAGAGGAATGAAGTGGCAGAGACATTTGCATATGGAACACAAAAGGCAAAGACAACAAATTTGAAAGAATTTACAACCACCATTTCATTCCTACAACGAGAACACATTGAGACTCCGGATGAACTGACAGCGAGGATGCAATCATTAGAAAAATTAATTCGGGAGAAAAAAAAAGGAATCGAGGACAAGGCAACAATGCTGTCTTTAGCAAAAGAAGGAATCCGTGCCTGGGATGAATATCAGAAAATGCAGCCGATATATGATGAGCTGAATCAGAAGAAATGGTTTAAGGAGAAATACAAAGAGGAACATAAGTCAGAGCTGAATCGATATTATCGTGCCAGGCGAGTGTTGCAGGAAAATCGAAATGATGATGGAAAGGTTCCGGTTCATAAGTGGGAATATGATAGATCTGTTTTACCCGGTGAGATAGTTGCATTGAAAGAAGAGAAAGATGCTTTATTCAGAGAACTGAAAACATATCAGAAAATACAGAAAAACATTGAATCTGTTTTGGATGATATAAATGAGAGCTCTGTTTTAGAAGCACTTGAGAAAAAACAAGTAGAAGTAAAACAAAGAGAAGCTGCGAAACCAAAGAAATGGAATCGTGGTATGGAACTATAGCGAGAAGGTGATGCGTTGGAAAAATATACGGAGGATCAGATTACAAGAGCCAACGAAGTGAATCTGGTTCGATTTCTTTCTGCAAGAGGAGAACGCTTCAAGAAAGCAGGCAGAGAATATCGTTGGGAAAAGCATGATAGTGTGACCATTTGTGATAATAAATGGTATCGGCACAGTCAGGGCAAAGGTGGTTGGCCGGTTGATTTTATGATGGAGTTTTATGATTTGAGTTTTCCAGATGCGGTAAAGGAGTTACTGGATGGAGAGGAGGCCATGGATGGTTTGCAAACCTCTATTTCTGAGAAAAGGACAGTTTCCTATGTGGAGGATGGTGGCCATGCAGTAGCAGACCCCATCCCCACAAAGGAGATGGTGCTTCCTGAAGCAGATGAGAATCAAGATAACATTATGGAGTATCTGGTTGATCAGCGAAAACTGGATAAAGATATTGTGAGTGAATTTATCAAGCGAGGAGATATTTATCAGGCGAAAGACAATCAAAGAGTTGTTTTTGTTGGTAGAGACTCCGAAGGTAATCCACGATACGCCAGCTGGAGAAATGCAGGAGAAGAACAATTACGTGGAGACGTATCAGGTTCGCAAAAGGAATATGGTTTTAAAAGCGTAGCATTCTGGGAGGAAGATAAGCAAAGAAAAAGATTAGCGAGAAAGTTGTATGTATTCGAATCACCCATTGATCTACTGTCTTTTATTACATTATATCCAAAGTACTGGCATGAGAATCATTATTTGTCACTGGGAGGAGTCAGTGTGAAAGCACTTAAGACTTTTCTTTCTGAACGATCTGAAGTGGAACAGATTATTCTCTGTCTGGATAATGATAAAGCAGGACATGAAGCATGTGCAAAGTTATTTGATGCGATTCCATCACGATATACAGTGAACCAATTAGTGCCAAGTAAGAAAGATTGGAATGAAGTGCTGGTGAATCGAAGTGATGATCCGGGCGAAAAGTACTACATATCGGATGTGGAACTTCGGGGTTCCGGTGAAAAAATGATTCCAGTCAGAAAGATGACAGAGATTAGAGAGACGATAGTGGAGTGGTTATGGTATCCATTTATTCCGTTTGGAAAGGTTACTTTGATTCAGGGTGATCCGGGACAGGGAAAAACATGGCTTGCCATGCATCTGGCTGCAGCATGTACCAACCGAAAGGAACTGCCGAATGAGCTCCCGATGGATTCTTTCAATGTGTTTTACCAGACTGCAGAAGATGGGATCGGAGATACGATAAAACCGAGGTTGATGCAATGTGGAGCAGATATGGAACGTGTACGTGTCATTGTAGAAGATGATGCCATGCTGTCTCTTACTGATCCGAGATTGGAACTGGCAATTAGGCAGAACAATGTAAAGCTTCTAATCATGGATCCGATTCAGGCTTATCTTGGACCGGATGTGGATATGAACAGAGCAAATGAGATTCGTCCATTGTTTCGATATCTAGGGGGAGTGGCAGAACGAACAGGTGCAGCAATTGTTCTGATTGGACACTTGAATAAGAATGCCGGAACACATGCCAATTATCGAGGTCTTGGATCGGTAGATATTTCAGCTGCTGTAAGAAGTATTTTATTAGTCGGAAAAGTGGAGAAAGAAACCGAAAGGGATGTGCGAGTAGTGATTCAAACAAAGAGTTCATTGGCACCAAAACCTACACCGGTAGCATTTACATTGGAAAACAGTAAGTTGGAGTGGATTGGTGAATATGAAATCACCGAGCAGGAATTGATGTCAGGAAAAGCTGGAAAGCAGAAGGAGACAAAGTTGGAGCAGGCAATGAAATTGATAAGACAAATCCTGACAACAAGAAATCTTATGTACGTGGCAGATTTGGATGCAGAGGGCAAGAAACTTAAAATCTCAGATCGAACCATGCGAGATGCGAGAAAAAAATTAGAAGACGAACTGGATTATGGGTTCGAAAATTCCAAGAAAACAGTTTGTCTTAAGAAGTGAGTTTGGCAAAGGAACTGGTCAGGTTGGCAAGAATTCCCGAATACCTTGCCTGCCTGCCAGTTGCCAAAGGGGAATAGAACATAATAAGGAAGTGAAGGAGATACATTTGAATCGTAATTATGAAACACCGATTTTTGAAAAATATTCATTAAGTATAGAACAGGCTGCTGATTACTTTGGAATCGGGCAGAAGAAATTGCGTCAGATTGTGGCTGACCACGAAGGTGCTGATTTTATTCTTTATAACGGCAATCGTGTCCAAATTAAGAGGAAAAAATTCGAGTCATTTTTGGATAAAACATCAGCAATTTAAGGGATTACGCAAAGAGCCTCTTCATGATATACTAACTGTGTGCTATGGCAGAGGCTCTCTTAAATTTAGGAGGTTAGCACATATGAGTCAGAAGAGACGTGATAGCAAAAAACGTGTATTACGCGATCGAGAGAGCCAATGCAAGGATGGTCGTTATAGATATAGTTACTTAGAAAACGGAAAACGAAAGGATGTTTACAGCTGGAAGTTAGAACCGACAGATAAGCTGCCTGCAGGAAAGAGGGACTGTGTTGCTCTGAGAACAATGGAAGAAGAGATTTTGAAGAAACAGCTCTTGGGGAAACCGAATTGTCCTAAGATGACAGTAAATGAATTGGTTGAGCGTTACATCAAGCAAAAGCAGGGGGTACGTGAAAGTACCAGAGCCGGTTATAAGACTGTGATAAATACCCTGAAAAAGGATCCGTTTGGAGAAAGATTTATTGATGAGATTCGTATTTCTGATGCTAAGCTGTGGCTGATTGAGTTGCAGGAAAATGGTAAGAAATACAGTACCATTCATACCATTCGTGGTGTGGTAAGACCTGCATTTCAGATGGCTTTGGAAGATGATATCTTAGATAAGAATCCATTTGCCTTTGAACTTGCTACGGTTCTGGTAAATGATTCAGAAACGAGAGAAGCTCTTACCAGAAAGCAGGAAAGGCAGTTCCTGGAGTTTGTGAAGAATGATAAGCATTTCTCAAGATATTATGAGGCAATATACATTCTTTTCAAAACCGGCATGAGGATCTCTGAGTTCTGTGGATTGACGATATCTGATATCAATATGAGAGAGCGAACCATCAATATAGATCATCAATTACTTCGCACTTCGGGAATGAAGTACATCATTGAAGATACCAAATCCACATCAGGAACCAGAGTTCTTCCCATGACCAATGAGGTTTATGAGTGTTTTAAAACCATTTTGAAAAACAGGAAGAAACCAAAAGTGGAACCAATCGTGGATGGAAAAGCAGGTTTCTTATATTTGGATAAAAATGGAAAACCTATGGTAGCACTTCATTGGCAGAAGTATTTTCAGCATATTCGTGAAAAATACAATAAGATTTATCGAATCCAGATGCAAAAAGTGACACCTCATGTATGTCGTCATACTTACTGCAGCAACATGGCAAAGACAGGAATCAATCCAAAGTCATTACAGTATCTGATGGGACATGCGGATATCAGTGTTACTCTTAACACATATACTCATGTAAGATTTGAAGATGCGAAGGAAGAATTACAGAAACTGAAGTTAGTCAATGCCTAGTGTTTTAGACAGTTTTAAGGGATTTCATCCATGGCAGACTAACTGTGGGAAAACCAGTTGAATTTCCCACACTTTTCCCACACTCAAAGGAAAAGATATGCAAAATCTTGCTAAGATACGCCAGGAGAGCATGGAAACATGAAAATGCTCAAATCCTTGAAAACACGGCATTTCTTGGCAAAATCGAGCAAAAAATGGAGGTTGAGAAACATGATTAAAGTACTTTTCATCTGCCACGGCAACATCTGCTGTTTACATTTTTGTTAAAACGGTCACACCTCTTGCCAACCCATCCCCATAGTGCTATTTTATTTCTATAGAAATCATAACAACAGGAGGGCTATCATTATGAACGAAAGCATCAAGAACATGATAGAGCGAAGAAGTATTCGTGCTTACAAACCTGACATGGTAAAAAAGGAAGATATAGAAGAGATTGTCAAAGCCGGCACATATGCTGCAACGGGAATGAATCGCCAGTCTCCGGTTATTATTGCTGTAACTGATCAGGAGACAAGGGATAAGCTGTCCGCTATGAATGCGGCAATTATGGGAACGGATACAGATCCATTTTATGGTGCGCCGGTAGTTTTGATTGTACTGGCTGATAAGAGTAGACCGACTTACCTCTATGATGGAAGCCTTGTAATGGGAAATATGATGAATGCGGCACATTCTCTGGGACTTGGAAGTTGTTGGATCCATCGTGCAAAAGAAGAATTTGAATCTGAAGATGGGAAAGAACTTCTGAAGAAATGGGGAGTAGAAGGAGATTACGAAGGAATTGGTCATTGTGTGATTGGATATGTAGAAGGGGATTACCCGGAGACGAAACCTCGCAAAGAGGATTATGTCTATTACGTGGAGTAATAATCGAACCGACAGTTCCTGGCATATGAAATGACAAGGGAGGAAGATGAATGAATTACGAAGGTCAGATATGCCGTGCGCCCATGGAACGCTCCTCCTTTATGCTTCCGGTTATGGTGGGGTGTTCTTATAATAGATGTAAATTCTGTAATCTGTTCCGCCATCTAAAGTATCGGGAGCTTCCCATGGAGCAGATTGAGGATGAACTTAGACGAGTTAAGAATCTAGGTGGGATGCCTAAGAAGATATTTTTGGGAGACGGTAATGCATTTGGACTTAAGACGGAACAGTTATTGAAGATTCTTGAAAAAATACATAATTATTTCCCAGAATGTCAGTGCATCAATATGGATACAACGGTGACCAGCATCCGTGTGAAGACAGATGAGGAGCTTCGGATTTTGTATGAACAAGGTGTGCGACATCTGTATCTTGGAATTGAAAGCGGTTTGGATGATGTGCTGAATTTTATGGAGAAGGATCATGATCTTGACCAGGCTTATACGGAGATCAAGAGACTTCAAGACGCGGGGCTGATTTATGATGCGCATATTATGACGGGTGTAGCCGGGCACGGAAGAGGCCAGGAGAATGCAGAGGCAATGGCAGAATTCCTGGGTCGGACACATCCGAAGCATGTGGTGAATTTTTCTATGTTCCTACATAAAGAAGTACCTCTTTACAAAGAAGTGGAGGCAGGACGATTCGTTCCGGCAGACGAGTTGGAGAATCTAAGAGAAGAGAGGACATTGATTGAACGACTGAATGTCAGAGAAGAGCAGAGTATTTTGTATGATGGCTTTCATGATTTTATAGAATTTCGTGTTCGGGGAACCTTGCCACATGACAGAGAGAAGATGCTTGCGAAACTGGACAAGGCGATTCAGAGATACGAAGAAGAGTCGCCGATCTATTCGTTGGTCTATGGAGAGTGCCCGAATCTTGAGCGGTGTGAAGATCATATGCCGGTTTGGGAGATGAATAAATAGTAAAAATGTATTGCAACATCGTGTATGTAGCGCTATAATAATTTTGAACTGATAAGAAATTCTTCGGGGTCGGGTGCAAGTCCCAACCGGCGGTATAGTCCGCGACCTGATGTATTATGGCATCAGCTGATCTGGTGAGATTCCAGAACCGACAGTAAAGTCTGGATGAGAGAAGGATTGTGTAATATATGGATATATCAACAGACCCCGATACGAAAGTGTCGGGGATTTCTTAATTTATAGAATATTAATTCTGCTGTGGTTACATGATTCCAAGAAGATTTTCTTTCTTGACAGTTTCTAATATTTATTAAAAGGAGAGAAAGACAGATGAGTACAGATGCAGTAGTGAAAACAAAAGGAAATTCAGGAACAAAAGTAAGAATGATGGCGCAGATGGGAATGCTTTCCGCCATTGCGGTGGTTTTGATGCTATTTGAGATCCCTCTTCCTTTTGCACCATCGTTTTATGAGATTGATTTTAGTGAAGTGCCGGTATTGATTGGATGTTTTACTATGGGACCACTTGCGGGAGCGATTATTGAATTGCTTAAAATTCTTTTGAACTTTGCAATCAACGGGACAGCTACGGCAGGTGTTGGAGAAGTTGCTAATTTCTTGATTGGTTGTGCATTTGTTATACCGGCAGCAATCATTTATAAGAAGAAACGTACCAGAACAGGTGCAATTATCGGAATGGTAACAGGTACTTTGTTTATGACATTTATTGGCTGTTTCCTGAATGCGTTCGTATTACTGCCGACTTATGCAAAAGCATTTGGAATGCCAATTGATGCACTGGTAGGAATGGGAACCGCAGTGAATAGTCATATTACCAGTCTTACAACATTTGTGATCTTCGCAGTGGCACCATTTAATCTGTTGAAAGGATTTCTGGTATCTTTGATTGTATTTTTGATTTATAAGAAAATCAGCCCGATTCTGAAGGCAAGAATCTAAAGTGAAAAATGACTAGAATACATCAGCGCCAAAGAAATCTCTTTGGCGCTCTTTGATATTGGGGATAATGTCATAATAGACTATTTGGCCGGACAGATTTCGATCCAATATCCATCGGGGTCATTAATAAAATATACACCCATCTCCAGATTTTCAAAACATACGCAGTTCATGTCCCTGTGATGTGCCAGTGCAGCATCCATGTCATCTACCCGCATTGCCAGGTGAAATTCATTGTCTCCAAGATTGTAAGGTCTGTCCATATCACGAAGCCAGGTCAGTTCTAGAAGATGTGGAGTGGTGTTGTCTCCCATAAACACAAGTTTGAAACTGCCATCTTTAGCTTCTTTTTCACGTGTAATGGAAAGCCCCAGAGCCTCTTCATAGAATTTTACAGACTTTTCCAGATCCAATACATTGATGTTGTTATGATAAAATGTAAACTTCATAGATCATCCTCCTGTTACATATTTTCAAATACAAAATAAGTATAACATCAGTAGCCGAAGAAAAAAAGATGTGTTATACTTATCTCCACAGAGTATTAATAATGAAGGGGGGATGGGAATATGTCAGTGAAGGTAGAAGTGAAGATGGATGTTCAATCGATGGTAGATTTTATGACATATCACATTTATTCTGGGGCAGTTGGTATAGGTTCCTTTATTTTGGGAGGTATTAATATCGGCTTGACGATGGCATTCGCTATGAAGGGAAAGTACCTTTTTATGGGACTTTTCTTAATATTTGCATTGATAATATTCTTTATATTTCCTTATATTATCAAGAGAAAAGTGGAACGTCAGATGCAGAATTCGAGGAGGCTGGATATACCGGTCACTTATGAATTCGATGATTATGGAATAGAGACTACAACTCCGGATGACAGTGGGAAAGCTTCCTGGAGTAAGTTTAAACGTGCAGTATCCAAAAAAAGGATTATTATATTATATGATGCCCAGAAACGTGCAATTATTCTTCCGGTAGATCAGATGGCAGAAGAATATACAGCGGTTGTAGATATGATATATGCACATATGCCGGCACCGGCGGTGAGAATCCGCCGACTGGATAAGAAGAGATAGAAAGGATTTTTCTTATGATAATTGAGACGAATAGTGAGAAAGAGACTTATGAACTTGGATTTAAGATGGGTCAGTCTGTCAAAGCAGGGCAGGTCTATACGCTGGTTGGAGATCTGGGAGTCGGTAAGACTGTTTTTACAAAAGGGTTGGCAGCAGGACTTGGTATTGAAGAACCTGTCAGCAGTCCTACATTTACCATTGTACAGATATATGAAGAAGGGCGCCTGCCCTTCTATCATTTTGATGTGTATCGGATTGGTGATGTAGAAGAGATGGATGAGATTGGATATGAAGATTACATCTATGGAGAAGGAGTAAGTCTGATTGAGTGGGCAAATCTGATAGAAGAGATTCTTCCGGAACATTATACGGAGATTAAGATAGAGAAGGATCTGGAAAAGGGATTTGATTATCGGAGGGTTAGCGTATGCGAATATTAGCATTAGACAGTTCTGGCCTTGTGGCCAGTGTAGCAATTGTGGAAGCGGGACCGGTGGAACAGGAGACAATAGCAGAATATACGGTGAATTATAAGAAGACTCATTCTCAGACTCTGCTTCCAATGTTGGACGAAGTGGCAAAGATGATAGAATTGGATATGGAGAGTATCGATGCCATAGCAGTGGCAGCGGGACCGGGATCATTTACCGGATTGCGAATTGGATCGGCGACCGCGAAGGGACTTGGACTGGCACTGAAAAAACCATTGATTCATATACCGACATTGGAAGGATTAGCTTATAATCTGTGTGGTACGGATAAGATTGTGTGCCCGATTATGGATGCCAGAAGAGGCCAGGTCTATACAGGAATCTATGAATTTGACGGAGATGAATTGGTGATCCTGGAAGATCAGATGGCAATCAGTGTTGAGGAATTGGGTGAGAAGCTTCAGAATGTAGAAAAAGAGATTATATTTCTTGGAGATGGAGTTCCGGTATTTCGTGATGTTCTTGAGAATCGTATTATGTCTGGAAAGAAGGTCTCTTTTGTACCGGCGAATATGAATCGACAGAGAGCGGCATCTGTGGGAGCTCTTGCGGTTGCATATTATCGTGCGGGCAAGATAGAAACTGCCGCGGAACATCAGCCGGATTATCTGCGTGTATCGCAGGCAGAACGTGAGAGAAAGGAGAGACTTGGACATGATTAGATTTGAATGTGATTATCTGGAGGGAGCTCATCCTCGGATTTTAGAGAAATTAGAAGAAACGAATTTTGAACAGACGGCAGGTTATGGAGAGGATCCCCATTGCGAGAATGCAAGAAAGCTGATCTGCAGGGCCTGCGGGCGGGATGATGTGGATGTGCATTTTCTCGTGGGCGGGACACAGACGAACTTTACAGTGATCAGTTCCATCCTTCGTCCGCATCAAGGGGTCGTTGCGGCGGTGACCGGACATATTAATGTACATGAGACAGGTGCGATTGAAGCGACTGGACATAAAGTGCTGCCGCTTCCAAGTGAAGATGGTAAGATTACCGCTGCTCAGGTTCGTGAGATGTATGATGCTCATTGGAATGATGATACCCATGAGCATATGGTACAGCCGGGAATGGTATATATCTCCCAGCCAACGGAGAATGGAACATTGTATAGTAAAGAAGAATTGCGGGCACTGCACGAGACTTGTGAGGAGCTGGGACTTCCATTGTTTTTGGATGGAGCAAGGATGGGATATGGCCTGATGTCTGAGGAGAATACGCTTGCATTAGAAGATATTGCTGCTTTGACAGATGTGTTTTATATTGGTGGAACGAAGGTAGGAGCATTGTTTGGCGAGGCGGTTGTTATTGTGAATCCAGCGCTTAAGAAGGATTTTCGATATCTTATCAAACAACATGGCGGTATGCTTGCAAAAGGAAGATTACTCGGCATTCAGTTTGAGACATTGTTCGAAGATGGACTGTATTTTGAAATTGCAGAATATGCAGATCAATTAGCCATGCGGTTGAAAGAAGCGTTTGTGAAGAAGGGATATCCACTAAGATATGATTCGTATACGAATCAACAGTTTCCGATTATGCCAAATGAGCATATAGATGTGATAAAAGATAAATATTCATTTTCCTTTTGGGAGGCTGTAGATGCTTCTCATAGCGCTGTGCGATTTTGTACAAGCTGGGCAACCAAGAAGGAAGCAGTAGATCAGTTGATTAAGGATATCGAGGCGTTATAATATGTTAGAAGTTCGTAAGATTGACGAAAATGACATTAATAAGATAGCTGCTTTGGAACGGGAAATATTTTCAGATTCATGGTCGGCGAATGCTATAGGTGAAACATTATCCCAGAAGAATACAGTGCTTCTGGGGGCGTGGCAGAATGAACATCTGGCAGGTTACCTGATTGTATATTATGTGTTGGATGAGGGAGAGATTGCCAGAATTGCTGTGGATGCATCTTGCAGGCGACAAGGGGTGGCTGGTCATATGATGTTGGCGCTAGAAAACTTCTGTGAAGAAAAAGGGATCGTGAATCTGATGCTGGATGTTAGAGAGAGCAATGAGGCGGCGATTGCCTTTTATAAGGGCTGTGGCTTTGTCGAAGATGGAATTCGCAAGGACTTTTATACAGACCCAAAAGAAGATGCAATATTAATGAGCAGACAACTTGGTAAATAGCTGGCAGTTATGACAGCAGTTCCCACTGGAAAGCAAGGCTGACAGTAGATATAATGTAGGCGTAACAAGAAAGAAGAAGTGACAGGATACTCACAGGAGGAATTGTATGCGCCAGTTTAGAACAGAATTAGAAGAAAAAAATAAAGTTGAAAAAATCATATGCAATAAATGTGGCAAAGAGATTTGGGTTCGTGGAGGGATTCCCCAGGAGGATGTGTTAGAAGTCGAAAAACGCTGGGGGTATCATTCAAGAAAAGATAATCAGGTGGATCGATTTGACCTTTGCGAGGACTGCTATGATGAATTGGTGGAAAGTTTTCAAATCAAAATAGAAAATTGAGGTAAAATATGTTAGATGTATGTTTGTTAGGAACCGGAGGGATGATGCCGTTGCCGTATCGTTGGCTGACAGCTCTTATGGTGCGGTATAATGGCAGCAGTATATTGATCGATTGTGGGGAAGGAACTCAGATTGCAATCAAGGAAAAGGGATGGAGCTTTAAACCCATTGATGTCATCTGTTTTACCCATTATCATGGAGATCATATCAGCGGACTCCCAGGAATGCTTCTTACGATGGGAAATGCGGACCGGACGGAACCGCTGACATTAATTGGACCTAAGGGGCTGGAACGTGTAGTGAATGCACTTCGTGTTATTGCACCAGAGCTTCCGTTTGCTATTAAATATATAGAAGTCAATGAGCCGGAGAAGACATTCGAGATGAATGGCTACCGGCTAAAAGCATTTCGTGTTAATCATAATGTGACATGCTATGGTTATACTATGGAGATCGACCGTGCCGGAAAGTTCGATGTGGAGCGTGCAAATGCTGCTCAGATTCCACAACGGTATTGGGGGACTCTGCAAAAAGGAGAGACGGTCAATACCGGTGAGCAGATCTATACACCGGATATGGTGCTTGGCCCTGCAAGAAAGGGAATTAAGCTGACCTATTGTACAGATACCCGACCAACAGAATCCATTAAGACAAATGCAGCTGGTTCGGACTTGTTTATCTGTGAAGGAATGTATGGAGAAAAGGATAAACTGAAAAAAGCAAAAGAATACAAGCATATGACGTTTTACGAAGCTGCACAGCTTGCCAAAGAAGCGGATGTAAAAGAGATGTGGCTGACGCATTATAGTCCATCATTGACAAGGCCAGAAGATTATATGGATGCAGTAAGGGAGATATTCCCAAGAGCAATCGCAGCAAAAGATAAGCGTTCTGTGGAACTTGTATTTTCTGATTAGTAGGGAAAGGTATAGTTATGAGCGAAAAGAAAGATGTATTAATTCTGGCAATTGAGAGCTCCTGCGATGAGACGGCAGCAGCAGTAGTGAAAAATGGACGGGAAGTCTTATCGAATATCATATCTTCACAGATTGCACTTCACACATTATATGGGGGTGTGGTTCCTGAGATTGCGTCCAGAAAGCATATTGAAAAAATAAATCAGGTCATAGAGACGGCATTGGAAGAGGCGCATGTGACGCTGGATGATATTGATGCGATTGGCGTTACTTATGGTCCGGGACTGGTGGGAGCGCTCCTGGTGGGGGTGGCAGAGGCAAAAGCTATTGCATATGCAACGAAGAAACCATTGGTAGGTGTGCATCATATTGAAGGCCATATTGCAGCTAATTTTATTGAACACAAAGATCTGGAACCGCCATTCTTTTCTCTGGTTGTTTCGGGTGGACATACCCATCTGGTTCGTGTCAAGGACTATGGAAAGTTTGATATTATCGGGCGAACCCGAGATGATGCGGCGGGAGAAGCTTTTGATAAAGTGGCAAGGGCAATTGGGCTAGGCTATCCCGGGGGTCCTAAGATTGATAAAGTATCGAAAGAAGGGAATCCAGAAGCAATTATATTTCCGCGGGCACATGTAGAAGATGCCCCATATGATTTTAGCTTCAGTGGCGTAAAATCTTCAGTGTTGAATTATATCAATGGTTGCCAGATGAAAGGGCAGGAGTATAACCAGGCAGATATTGCTGCTTCTTTTCAGAAAGCAGTTACTGATGTCCTTGTAGCAAATGCAATGCATGCGGTAGAAGAGTATCATGTAGATAAGTTTGCGATTGCTGGCGGTGTGGCATCAAACAGTGCGCTTAGGTCCGCTATGAAAACAGCGTGTGAGGAACGAGGTGTGAAATTCTATTATCCGTCACCGATTTATTGTACAGATAATGCGGCAATGATCGGGGTAGCGGCTTATTATGAGTATATGAATGGAACCAGACATGGATGGGATCTGAATGCGGTTCCGAATCTGAAGCTCGGGGAACGATAATAAGATTCAAAAAAACGGAGTAATGGATATGAAGATTCAAGGTAAAAAAAGATGTACAGCAATTGTACTGGCAGCAGGTCAGGGAAAGAGAATGGGGACGTCGGTCCAGAAGCAATATATTGAATTAGATGGAAAACCATTAATCTATTATACGCTGGAAAGCTTTGAAAAATCAGAAATCATAGATGATATTATTCTGGTGGTGGGCGAAGGTCAGGAGAAGTATGCCCAGAATCAGATTGTAGAAAAATATGGCTTCGCAAAGATTCGTGCCATTGTGGCGGGAGGAAAAGAACGATTCGATTCTGTCTGGCAGGGCCTTGGGATGATTGCAGGAGAAGAATGTTATGTTTATATCCACGATGGTGCGAGAATGTTTGTCGATGAAGAGATTTTGGAACGTGCATATTACACTGTAGAACAATACAAGGCTTGTGTTGCTGGTGTGCCGAGTAAAGATACTATAAAATTAGTAGATGACGATACATTTGCGGTGAATACACCGGAGAGAAAGTATGTATGGGCGGTTCAGACGCCGCAAGTATTTGAAAATTCGTTGATTCAAGAGGCATATTCTCAGCTGATGAAGAAAGAATGCATTAATGTAACGGATGATGCCATGGTTGTTGAACAGACAATGAATCGACCGGTCAAATTATTCGAAGGTTCATACAAAAATATTAAGATTACGACACCGGAAGATCTGGAAATTGCGAAAGTTTTCTTGGAAGAAAGAAAAGCTGAGAGAAAAAATAAAAAAATGGAAATTAGCTATTGACGAAGAATCCTTTGTGTGCTAGAATAATCACTGTCGCTGAGGTAAACGACGTCAATTAAATATGTGGAGAGGTATCGAAGTGGTCATAACGAGGCGGTCTTGAAAACCGTTTGTCCGAGAGGGCGCGTGGGTTCGAATCCCACCCTCTCCGCTTGAAAAACTACCAACCGGTTAGCTGGTAGTTTTTTATATGAAAAAATCGAGCAGATTTGGAGAAATACCCAAGCTGGCCGAAGGGGCTCCCCTGGAAAGGGAGTAGGTCGTTAATAGCGGCGCGAGGGTTCAAATCCCTCTTTCTCCGTTTGTCTGGCGGGCCTAAATCTTGTGGTTTGTAAGCAGGAAAACATGCATATGTTGAATGTGGAAAAAGATGTTGAAAAAAATCAAAAAAAGTTGAAAAAATATCTTGACAAACTAAAGAGACGCATGATATTATGTTTAGGCTGACTCGTGAGAGACAGACAAAGACAAAAAAGAACCTTGATAATTAAACAATAGACAACAACCCTGAAGATTTCTTAAAGAGAAAAATTCAGAACGAGACATTTAAATGTCGACCTTAAAACAGTAAAAGGGATAAGAAAGCTAGTAGTTTTCTTGACCCAGAACGAACTTGATTCTAAAGTCTGTGTAAAAACGGATTTCAGATTTTTTAACGAGAGTTTGATCCTGGCTCAGGATGAACGCTGGCGGCGTGCTTAACACATGCAAGTCGAGCGAAGCACTTAAGTTTGATTCTTCGGATGAAGACTTAATTGACTGAGCGGCGGACGGGTGAGTAACGCGTGGGTAACCTGCCTCATACAGGGGGATAACAGTTAGAAATGGCTGCTAATACCGCATAAGACCACGGTACCGCATGGTATAGTGGTAAAAACTCCGGTGGTATGAGATGGACCCGCGTCTGATTAGGTAGTTGGTGGGGTAACGGCCTACCAAGCCGACGATCAGTAGCCGACCTGAGAGGGTGACCGGCCACATTGGGACT